>DAIEHR010000110.1 GCA_027353465.1 Acetobacteraceae bacterium
TCCAGCATGGCGATGTCCTCGGCCACCCGAATCGGATTCGCCGCTGGCAGCACGATGCCGAGTTGCCCGACCCGGATCTGCTTGGTCTGCATGGCAAAGTACAGGTCCAGCAGAACCGGATTGTTGGACAGCTCGAAACCCTCGATATGGAAATGATGTTCGGTGAAACTGACCGAATTATACCCGAGATCATCCGCCAGCCTGATCTGCTCGGACAAATCCCGCAGCATGCGCTGGTAGTAATCACCGCGCATGCCTGCCATTCCCTGCTCGATTTCTCCGCGGCTGGCGATGCTTGGCAGATAAAACAATGAAGCCTTCACCGGCTCATCTCCCTATCCATAGACGGTTGGAGCAACGCGCGCTGGCCGGCACCGCTCGCGGAACACCGCGCGCGGTGCTCGGTCAGTGCCCAGTCCTCGTTCGGTATTGATCCGCCGCGTCACCTCCGACCAACAGAAGGCGGCGCCGCCCTCGCCGCCCGAGGTCGCGGCACAGCGCATCAATGTCGGTCGAGTGGCCATGCTCAGCCCTCCGCCCGCAGGATCGGGAGCGTCAGCCCCTCGCGCGCACGCTCGTAGTCGACCCGCACCGGCAAGCCGATCCGCAGGGATACCGGATCGGCGCCCCGCAACTGGGCGTTCATGCGGACGCCTTCCTCCAGGTCCACCGTGGCCAGCACATAGGGCAGTTCGTCGCGAAAGCCCGGCACGAAAGCGTGGTGAGTGATGGTCCAGCTATGCACCTTGCCGCGGCCCGCGGCTTCGACCCAGGTCACATCCGTTGAATAGCATGCATCGCACATCGGCCGCGGGTAATGCCGGATACGACCGCAGCCGGCACATTTCTGCAACAGCAGCTTGTGCTGTTGCAGCCCCGCCCAGTACGGCGCGGAATCGGGGGTCGGTTCCGGCATCGGCTTGTCGTAGCTATCGTTCGTCATGGCTCAACCCCTCCGCATGATGGCGACCGATCCGTCGCCCATGTCACCATACCCGGTCACCAGCCCGATCTCGGCATCCGTCACCTGGACCGGGCCGGCCTCGCCGCGAAGCTGGCGGACCAGTTCGACCACATGGTTCATTCCCACGACATGCGCCTGCGACAACAGCCCGCCATGGGTATTGATCGGCAGCTCGCCGCCCAGCCTGATCGCCCCGCTTTCGACGAACGGCCCGCCCTCGCCCTTCTTGCAGAAACCAATATCCTCAAGCTGACAGAGCACGATGTAGGTGAAGCAGTCGTAGATCTCGGCCACGTCGATATCGGCGGGTGTCACGCCGGCCATGGCGAACGCCTTGGGCGCGGCCTTGGCAAGCCCCAGCCGGGTCATGTCCGGCCGCTGGGTGATTGCGCTGGGCGAGTCCGGATGGCCCTCGGCGATGCCGGTTACATAGACCGGCCGCTTGCGCAGATCGCGGGCATACTCGGCGCCGCTGACCACGATCGCGGCGCCGCCGTCGCTTTCAAGGCTGCAATCCAAGAGGCGGAGCGGGTCGGAGATCATACGCGACGCCTGGTGATCGTCGATCGTCATCGGCCGGGTCATCATCGCGTTGCCGTGCAGGATCGCATTGCCGCGTGTGCTGACTGCGATCTCGCCAAGCTGGCGGCTGGTGGTGCCATAAAGTTCCATGTGCCGCCGCGCCATCGGCGCATAGAGCTGCGCCGGCGCGATGGCGCCAAGCGGCATCTCAAACTCGCCTACCACCCGGAACTGCGGCATCTGTTGGACCCGCATGCCGATGCGTCCGCCGGAGGAGCCGTTGCGCCCGATCGGCAGCAGGACGTGACGGCAGATCCCGGCCTTGATCGCCGCTAGCGCGGCCTGGATCCCGGCAACGCAACTTGCGCCGCCTAGCGGCGTGGTCGCCGAAAACCGCAGGTCGGGAATACCAAAATTCGTGACGAAATCCTCGGCCACGACGGCGCCCGCATAGGGGATTATTCCGTCGATGTCCTTAGGATCCAGGCCCGCATCCCGGATCGCGTTCAGCGATGCTTCAAGCTGCAAGGCAAGGACGCTCCTGCCGGAATCACGCGAATAGGCGGTCTCGCCCACGCCCGTCACGGCCCCAACTTCCCGCAAACTCATGTCGTTCCCCCTCTCGTAATAGCCGTGTGGCTCAGGCCACTATCCAGCCCTGTTCGACCGCCGCGTCGTGCCGGCAGCGCTCCGGCCCGCCGAGTGCCTGACGGTTGAACGCGATCCGCTTGAACCAGTAATGCAGGCCCAGAAGGTCGGTGAAGCCCATGCCGCCATGCACCTCGGTGGAGATGCGGGCGACCTCGCGTCCCACGTCGCCAACATGCGCCTTGACCTGACACGCCCACAGTCGTGCTTCCGCCGGAATCGAGTCTTGCGCATGTGCGGCGTACCACACCATCGCGCGGCATGGCTCAAGCATGGTCGCCATGTCGGCGCAGGCGTGCTTGACGCCCTGAAAGCTACCGATGACCCGGCCGAACTGGGCACGCTCCTTGGCATAGGCCACCGCGCGATCCAGCATGGTCTGCGCCGCCCCTACGGTATCGGCGGCGAGCACCACGCGGCCCGCGTCGAGCACCGAGGCCAGCGCGGCCGGCCCCCGGTTGCTGCTGCCAAGGATTTCCGCCGCAGCCCCGTCGAACACCAGATCGGCAACCGGGCGGGTGCGGTCGATGGTGCGATGGCTGCTGACCGACACGCCCGCCTCCGCCGCCCCGGTCAGCACCGCGCGGCCGTCGGGCAGGCAGACCAGCAGATGCGTCGGTGCCCCGGCATCCAGCGCACCGCTGATCCGGCCGCTGAGCCGCGTGCCATCCAGACGGGCTTCGGCCGGCCCGGTCTGGCCGGTGCGTCCCGCAAAGCCGACGCCGATGCGGATTTCCCCGGCGGCGATGCCAGGCAGATACGCAGCCTGCTGCGCCGGGCTGCCGAGGCGCAGCAGTGCCAGTGTCGCCATCACCGTGCTGGCCGCGAAGGGTACGACCGCCGCTGTCCCACCCAGCGCCTCGGCCGCCGCGGCGGCATCGAGCACGCCCAGCCCCGCGCCGCCAAACTGCTCGGGCACCAGCAGGCCATGCAGTCCAAGCTCGGTCAGGCCGTCCCACAGGCCGGCATCGAAGCCGCTGCCGGGTTCAGCCATCCGGCGCAGTGCTTCCAGCGGCTGGCGGTCCTGCAGAAAGCCACTCAGCGACTCACCGAACAGGCGCTGGTCTTCGGAAAGGTCGAATTCCATGCCCTAGTTCCTTCCGGCCGCGACGCCGATCATCTTGGGCTCGCGCGGCAGATCCAGCCCGCGTTCACCGATGATGTTCTTCTGAATGTTCGAACTGCCGCCGCCGATGATCAGGCCGATATCGTAGAAGTGGTCCACGTGCCAGGTCGTCGCCTCGTCGCCTTCGACCGTCTCGCTTTCCACCTCATACGGAAGCCCAGCCGTGCCGAGGGCATCCACTGCAAGCGAAGACAGCCGGAAGCACAGCATCGTCGCACCATACTTCGTGATCAGGCGGCGCAGGCCGGAGTCCACGCCTCTGGATTGATCGGTCAGCAGCCGAAGCCCGTGCGCTCGCCAAGCAAAGACCTCGCCCTGAAGCTGCAGCAGCCGGTCGCGGAGCGATGGAATGGCAATCAACTTTTCGCCACCCACCTCAAGCCGTTGCAACATTTCGGTCAGCTTGTGCAGGCGCTGCGTCAGCCGATTCGAGTCGCCCAGCATCAGGCGCTCGTGCTTCAGCGTGATATTGGCGACATGCCAGCCCTGGCCCCGGCCCATCACGATGTTCTCGGCCGGCACCTTGACGTCCGTGAAGAACGTCTCGTTGAATTCCGCCCGGCCCGTCATCGTGCGCAACGGCAGCACCTCGATGCCCGGCGTCTTCATCGATAGGATGAGGTAGGAAAGGCCCTGATGCTTCGGACGGTCGGGTTCGGAGCGGCAGAGCAGGAACATCATATCGGCGTAATGCGCCGAACTCGTCCAGATTTTCTGGCCGTTGACGATGAAGTGTCCGTCCTTCAACTCCGCGCGGGTCTGCGCCGCCGCCAGATCGCTGCCCGCGCCTGGCTCGGAATAGCCCTGACACCAGATGACGTCGCCCCGGATGGTCGGGCCAATCCATTCCTGGCGCTGCGCTTCGGTGCCAACCTCCAGCAATGTCGGCACCAGCATGCTGATGCCCTGGTTGGACAGCCCCGGATGCACGCCGGCCTGCACGAAAGCGTCGGCAATCACCGCCAGTTCCACCACGTCCAGCTCGGCGCCGAAGCCGCCATAGGCGCGCGGCACGGTGCGAGCCGCATAGCCATGCTCCACCAGCCGTTTCTGCCAGTCGAGCGTCCTGGCATCCGGCCGCTTTCGCCCGCCGCCCGCCTTGGGCGCCTCGGCGGCGTAGCGGGTGATGAACGCCTGCAAATCGGCTTGCAAAGCGCTGTGCTTCTCTGAAAGACGCAGGTCCATTGCGCACCCCGTTATCGCGGTTGACTTCGTGCCTTTGGCAAGGCACTCTACCTAACGCTTGTTCTATAATCTGCAATAGCCGGTATAAATCGCGATGGCAAGAGCGCCGCCATGTGGACCCCCCGCTAAACGCTCGCAAGGCAACCATAGGGGGTGCAACCCACGAGCACCGCGCATGGGTGGAACCGGCGGGCGACGGAAATGGCCACGACAAGAAAAACGAGAGGCGAGATGCTGAAAGTCACTTACATCCAGTATGACGGAACGGCGCATGATGTGTTCGTGCCGGAAGGACTATCCGTGATGCGCGGCGCTGTGGACAATGCTGTTCCCGGCATCGATGCCGATTGCGGCGGCGAGTGCGCCTGCGCGACCTGCCATGTCTACGTTGAGCTGGAATGGCTGAACAAGACAGGCTTGCCGCCGGAGGGTTCGCAGGAGGCCAGTATGCTGAGCTTCGCCGCGGTTTCTCAGCCCAATTCACGGCTGGCGTGCCAGATTGCCATGACGCCGGAACTGGACGGTCTCGTCGTACGGCTGCCCGAGGGTCAGCACTAAGCGTATCGACGGCGGCAGACCATCGGGCGCGGCCGATAAGATATGATAGAATCCTCAACTTCAAAAAACAAAGCACAGGAGGCAATACATCCATGAACGCTCCCGTCCACTTTGATCCGCTTTCGGATGCCCATGCGATTTCCCTGGACCAGTTCGATCCCAGCGATCCTAAGCTATACCAGGACGATATCTACGCCCCGTACTTCGAGCGTCTGCGGCGGGAGGACCCGGTGCATTGGCGCGAGAACGGCATGTATGGCTCGTTCTGGTCGATCACCAAATACAAGGACATCATGCAGGTCGAGACGAACCCTCAGGTGTTCTCGTCCGACTACCGTCTGGGCGGCATCATCATAACCGACCGGGAAATGCAGTACCGGCGTCCCAGCTTCATATCGATGGACCCCCCGGAGCACGACGAGCAACGCAAGGTAGTCAGCCCGATCGTCGCTCCGATGAACCTACAGAAGATGGCGGGGACCATCCGCGAACGCACCGGGCGGGTGCTGGACGGATTGCCGCGCGGCGAGACATTCGACTTCGTGCCGCGCGTCGCCATCGAACTGACCACGCAGATGCTGGCCACGCTGTTCGATTTCCCGTTTGAGGACCGGCACAAGCTAACGTATTGGTCGGACACCGTCACCGCCGACGTCAACGCTGGCGGTGAGGTCGATTCCGAGGCGAAGCGTTTCGAAATTTTAGGCCAAGCGCTGGAATATTTCACCCGGCTGTGGCACGAGCGGGCGAATTCCGAACCTCGCCCCGATCTTATTTCGATGCTCGCGCATGGCGAGGCGACGCGTGATCTCTACAAGAAGCCGCAGGAGTTCCTGGGCAATCTCGGGCTACTGATCGTGGGGGGCAATGACACCACCCGTAATTCGATGTCCGGCGGCATCTGGGCGCTCAACAAGCATCCCGATGAGTACCGCAAACTGCGTGAAAACCCGACGCTGGTCACCAGCCTCGTGCCGGAGATCATCCGCTGGCAGACGCCGATCCTGCACATGCGGCGCAATGCGGTGGCCGACTTCGAAGTCGGCGGCAAGCAGATCCGCGCGGGGGACAAGGTGATCATGTGGTACATCTCGGGCAACCGCGACGAGGAAGGGATCGAGCGCCCGAACGAGTTCATTATCGACCGCGCGCGTCCGCGCCAGCATCTGTCGTTTGGTTTCGGCATCCATCGCTGCGTCGGCAACCGGCTCGCCGAGCTTCAGCTCACCATTCTGTGGGAAGAGATCCTCAAGCGTTTCCCGATGATCGAGTTAATGGACGAACCGGAGCGGCTCTACTCGAACCAGATTCACGGGATCACTTCACTGCCGGTTCGTATCCCGGCCTGACCTGCAGGCTAACCTATTTATTACCCGGACGTAGGAGCCTTTGATGAATGCACCCGTCAGCTACGATACCCGGGCCGATGTGTTCGCCGCACGGCTCGACCAGATCGATGTAAGCGATCCCGCGATTTACGAAAACGACAGTTGGCAGCCGTACTTCGAACGGCTGCGGCGGGAGGCGCCGGTGCATTTCACCGCCGACAGCGCGTACGGGCCGTACTGGTCCCTGTCCAAATACAAGGACATCATGAAAGTTGAGGTGAACCACACGGTCTTTTCTTCGGAAAACGCCCTGGGCGGCATCCAGATCGAGGATCCGCCTAAGGGACTCTCCCGGCCCAGTTTCATCCGCATGGACCCGCCTCGTCACGATGAGCAGAGGAAGGTGGTCAGTCCGATCGTCGCACCGCTGAACCTCGCCAACATGGAGGGGCTTATCCGGGAGCGAACCATCCAGATCCTGGAGGCATTGCCGCGTGGCGAGACGTTCGATTGGGTGGACCGGGTTTCGATCGAACTCACGACAATGATGCTCGCCACATTGCTCGATTTTCCGTTCGAGGAGCGCCGCAAGCTCACCTACTGGTCGGACGTGGCGATCGCAAACGTAAACGCGCCGGACTCGCCCGTCCGTTCGGAAGAGGAGCGTCACGCCAAGCTGGGTGAAATGGCCCAGTTCATGGCGGAACTTTGGGACGAGCGGGCCAGGATGCCGCCGCGCTTCGATCTGCTGTCGATGCTGGCGCATGGCGAGGCGACGAAGAACCTGACGCCGGACGAGTTCATGGGGACGCTTGGGCTGCTGATCGTCGGCGGCAACGACACCACCCGGAATTCGATGACGGGCGGACTGTGGGCGCTGAGCCAGAACCCGGACCAATACCAGAAACTGCGCGCCAATCCGGCGCTGGTGAACAGCTTGGTGCCAGAGATCATCCGCTACCAGACTCCGATCATCCACATGCGCCGAACCGCCCTGGCGGACGTCGAAATCGGCGGTAAGCAGGTGCGCAAAGGTGACAAAGTCGTGATGTGGTACATCTCGGGCAACAGGGACGAGGAGGCGATCACCGAACCGGATCGTTTCATTATCGACCGCCCGCGGCCACGCGAACACTTGTCGTTTGGTTTCGGCATCCATCGCTGCGTGGGCAACCGGCTGGCCGAGTTGCAGCTGCGCATCCTGTGGGAAGAATTGCTGCCGCGTTTTCCGGTGATCGAGATGATGGGCGAACCGCGGCGCGTTTACTCGAACTTCATCCACGGCATCAAATCATTGCCGGTACGCATTCGTTAGCCGGTTCGGACAGGGGAGTGATATTGCATGCCTGACACCCAGCTTGCCGCCGCCGATTTGGATGCGACGACGAACAAGACTTATGACACCATCATCATCGGCGCCGGCATCGCTGGAATGTACCAGCTCTATCGACTGCGGGAGCTCGGCCTGTCCGTGCGGGTCTTTGAAACGGGCAGCGGCGTGGGCGGCACCTGGTATTGGAACCGCTACCCCGGCGCGCGTTTCGATTCGGAAAGCTACACCTACGGCTATTCGTTTTCCGAGGCGTTGCTGGAGGAGTGGAACTGGAGCGAGCATTTCGCGCCCCAGACTGAAACGTTGCGCTACCTGAACCACGTCGCTGACCGGTTCGATTTGCGGCGCAACATCCAGTTCGACAGCCGCGTTTCCGCCGCCACCTTCGACGAGACCGCACGTCGCTGGGAGGTGACTCTGGACAATGGCGAGCGCTTCCTCACGCGCTTCCTGATCACCGCCATCGGTCCGCTGTCCGCGGATACCCTGCCCCGCATCCTGGGTGTCAGCAGCTTCCGCGGCCAGTCTTTCCACACCTATCGCTGGCCGCACGAGGCGGTGGACTTCGCGGGCAAGCGCGTCGCCGTGATCGGCACTGGCGCGACCGGCGTGCAGGTCATCCAGACAATCGCGCCGCTGGTGGGACAACTGACCGTCTTCCAGCGCACGCCCAACTGGTGCACCCCGCTGCACAACCGCAAGATTACCGAAGAGGAGCAGAAGAAGATCAAGGCCGGCTACCCGGCGATGTTCGAGCTGCTGCGCCGGACGCCGGGCTGCTACATCCACAACACCGACCCGCGTGGCACCTTCGAGGTGACGGAGGAGGAGCGCGAGGCCTTCTGGGAGAAGCTTTACAGCGAACCCGGCTTCGCCATCTGGATGGCGAATTTCCGCGATGTCCTGACCGACCCGAAGGCGAATACGTTGTTCAGCGACTTCATCGCCCGCAAGATACGCCAGCGGGTGAAGGACCCGAAGGTGGCGGAGATGCTGATCCCAAAATGCCACGGCTTCGGCACCCGCCGCGTGCCGCAGGAGACCCACTACTTCGAGGCCTACAACCTGCCGCATGTCCGGCTGGTGGATACGCGGAAGACGTCGATCGAGCGGATCACCGAGACGGGCATAAAAACCAGTGATGCCGAGTACGAGTTCGACATGATCATTTACGCGACCGGTTTCGACGCCATCACCGGCGCATTCGACCGGATCGAGTTTCGCGGCACCGGCGGCCGACGGTTGAAGGACCACTGGGCGGAAGGGCCGAAAACCTTTCTGGGCCTGATGTCGGCTGGCTTTCCCAACATGCTGACGATCGTCGGGCCGCACAACGCCTCTACCCGCTGCAACATTCCCCGGTGCATCGAGCAGAACGTGGATTGGATCACCGGCCTGATGCGTGCGGCACGCGACCGTGGCATCACCCGATTCGACGCGACACCTGAGGCCGAAACCGAATGGTCGCGACACATCGAGGAACTCGCTGACGGGATGCTCTATACCCAGGTCGATTCCTGGGCAACCGGCATCAACTCCAATGTCGAGGGCAAGACTGTCCGGCGTATCCTGCAATACCAGGGCGGCGCGCCGGCTTATCGGGAACGCTGCGACGCGGTCGCGGCCGCAGGCTATGCGTCGATGGTGCTAACCTAGCGGAAGAATTGCCCCGGCGTTTTCTGGCGGACATGGCCGCACCATGGCCGTGTCATCCGCCCCCTGTTCAGGCTGCGGACGTTGGATCCGCCGCTGAAGTCCGCACTTGCTCCCGCAGACGGAATTTTTGGATTTTGCCCGAGGTGGTCTTCGGCATCTGCTCCACGATCTCAAGACGTTCTGGCATGTATTGCTTGGCCATCTTCTGCGCGAGCAGGAAGGCCACGAGTTCGGGCAGCGTCAGGTTGAGGCCTTCACGCAGCACGACGAAGGCGACGGCGCGTTCGCCCAGGCGCGCGTCGGGCGTGCCGACAACCGCGGCCTCCTGCACCGCCGGGTGCCGATAAATCAGTCCCTCGACCTCCACGACCGGGATGTTCTCGCCGCCGCGGATAATGATGTCCTTAGCCCGGCCGGTGATGCGGATATAGCCGGCGGCATCCATGCGCGCGAGGTCGCCGGTTTCGAACCAGCCATCTTCGTCCATGCCATACCATTGCGGCCGGCGCAGATAGCCGACGAAATTGCTGGCGCCGCGGGCTTGCAGCCGCCCCTCCTGCCCGGATGGAAGCGGCACTCCGTCCAGATCGACCACGCGCACTTCCATCCCCGCCAGCGCGCATCCGTCGGTTTCCAAAGCTCTTTCCGGTGGGTCTTCCGGCCGGGTGCAGGTGACCGCGCCATTTTCCGTCATGCCCCAGACTGAGCAGATCGTCGCGCCGAGCAGTTCGGAGGCCCGGCGCGCCAGCACCCGGGGAATTGGTGCCCCGGCGGCGATGAAGAGACGCAACGTCCGCATCGCGTCGGGGCGGCTGCCCGCGACCTCGGTCAGGTCGGACAGGAAAGGCGTGGATCCCATGGTAAATGTCACGCCCTCGCTTTGGATCAGGTCGGCGGCCATCTCCGGCTGCCAGATATCCTGTAGCACCTGCGTGGCACCCAGCACGATCGGGGCCATCACCCCGTACAGGAACCCGGTCTGATGGGCCAGTGGGGAGGACATCAGCAGCACATCAGCAGCCGTCAGTCCCGTGCGTTCGATGCAGGCGTTGACGTTGTTGAACAGGGTGTTGGCGGTGTGCATGACGCCCTTGGGCTCGCCGGTGGTGCCCGATGTATAGACGATCTGGGTCACGTCATCGGCACCGGGCCGGCGGGAGGCGAACAGCGCCGTCGCGCCGGGGTCCGGCGG
>DAIEHR010000137.1 GCA_027353465.1 Acetobacteraceae bacterium
CCGTTGCCCAACCGCAGATTCGATCCCGGGTTATGCGCCAGCGCCCCGCCCTGGCGGGCGATCAGCTCGATCTCGGCATCGTCGATCCAGATGGCGTGGGCGCCACTGAACCGCGGCCCCAGCAGACCGATCCGGTCCAGATGCGCGGTCAGGGTGGTGCCATAATGCTGAATGGCGCCGGCCCGCTGCACGGGCGACTCCGCCAGATGCGTCTGCACCGCCAATCCGTATTCCAAGGCCAGATCCCGGCACCCGATCAGGAACGCATCGGAACAGTGCAGGGGGATCGTCGGCCCTATGCCAAGCCGTATCTGGTCGGAAGGAAACCGCCAGGACCGCGCGGCCTCCCGGATCGGGGCCAATGTCGCCTCCGCCGGGGCCGACCGCATCGCATCGGCCAGCGGGCGCAATTCAGGCGGAAACGCATCCAGCAATCCCGGAATCGCCTGATAGAAGCTTCGATCCGCCACCATCGGCGACACCACGGCCCGCATCCCCACATCCGCGTACGCTCGGCCGACATCGTGCAGCCCCTCGACCGTGGGAACCGGCAGCATCGCCGACAGGTCGTAACACGCGGTGCAGCCCTTGCGGATCATCTCGATCGCGGTCAGCAACGTGGAGAGGTAACGATCGTCGTCGCCGCGCCCGCCATTGACCCACGGGCCAGCGTTCAGCAGCAGTTCCAACGACCAGCGATCCCCGACGCCCTTCCCCAACCCGCCATGGCCATGGGTGTGCGCGTTGACCAGGCCCGGGATGATCAGCCGTCCGGTCGCATCGATCGTCCGCGCACCCTGCGCACTGCCGGGTGGGACGATGGCCTCGATACAATCGCCCGCCAGCACCAGATCGGTTCGGCGGGCAGTCTCTTCCCCGCTGACCAGAACCAACCCGCCCGAAACGATGACGCGATCCATCGGCCGCTCCTACGTCAGTCGCCGAGTCGGGAAGCGCACAACGCGAAGCCCGGCCAGCGCCAGCCGGTCCACAAGATGCCGGGCGGAGGCAGCAGCCATGAAACACTCAGCCGGGCGGGTAAGCTGGCCACCCGACGACCGCAGCGCGGCGGTCAGCACGGCTTCCAGCTCCTCATCGGGGATCGGCTCAGGGGACGGATCGAACATGCGCGAAGGCTAGACCGCCTTTGCGCACAAAACAAGAACACATTAGCGGCGGGCTGAAAATATGTAGCGCGCCCAACCGTGGGCCGCCGCCCACGAGGTCATATTCCGAAGTAATAATATTCTATACTTGCAAGGACGCAGCAGAGGCGTCATTCGCCCCGAGTCCGCGCGGCGCTTACGCCGTTAATCCACTGACGGGATCATCAATTCCAGTGCATCGGCCATAAAGTCGAACGACATGCGCCGTCCCATTGCCGGTTGCACCATGATCCCCTCGCACGACCGCCAGATCATCCAGCGCCGAAAGGCGCGATCCTTGTCATAGATACCCAGCAATTCCTCATATTCTTCGCCGTCGGCGCAGACGTCCAGGTCGATTCCCATTCGCAGTTCGTGAAAATCGGCCCAGGCCCGCATCATAAGCAGATCGGGAACATCGAATGAAAAGCCGGTCGGCACTCTCAGGGACGCGCGGGGTAGCTGCACAGAAACCTCCTTCAAGACGGCAACAGATGGGCCACCGGTTGATCACGAATTAGTGACTGTCTGCCCCCCGTAGCCAGGGGTGAGCAATACTTAAATTGAGAAGAATTTCTTTCCCAACGATTCACGCGTTCGTGATAAGATCCGCTGTGACAAACAGCCCGTAACCAATTGGGCCAATGTCCTGTCATCCATATTTTAATACGAATTGCGACCATTTCGTCAATCCGATTTATTACGGTTTATTGTTTCACGGTCTTCACGAAAACGGGAGCAGCCCTTTCCGCCCCGCTCTCAAACGCGTGATTTACGTTGGCGCGCCTTCACCGTTCTGTCATTTACCTCCGCGAAAGCAGGAGAGTTCAGGTGCGACATCTTCCCCACGGCACGCAACACGCCCGCGCAGCGATGGCCAGCGGCGCCCAACAGGCCTTCGCACGGGGGGTAGTGAACGGTATCATCCTGTCCGCGGCGCTTTGGGCAGTAGCCATCTATGTAGCGACCGTCCTGCGCTAGGGTCTGAGTGCCACCTCGCACAATCAGTCCCTTCGGCGCGTTCCGCCCGAAATCGGAGCGAACTTCACCGAACCACCACCCGGCCTGACGATCAGTTGACGCGCCCTGACCGCCGCGTCCCCCATCTGAATCGTAACGTAATCGCACCTCCAGGCTCAAACCGCCTTGCGCGGCGCCTCGGACTATGCAAAACGCCCCGCACACTGGAACCAATTCCAACGAAGGAGACGTCCGGGGGTGACAGACACCATCCTGGAGACAGAAGGTCTAACGCGTGAATTCAGCGGCTTCGTCGCCGTCGATGGCGTCGGTCTGCGAGTGGAGACAGGCAATATCCACGCCCTGATCGGCCCCAATGGCGCCGGCAAGACGACATGCTTCAACCTGCTGACCTCCTTCCTGCCGCCCACGCGCGGCAAGATCAAATTCAAGGGCCGCGACATCACTGGGATGAAGCCGGCCATGGTCGCGCGGCTGGGGCTTATCCGCAGCTTCCAGATATCCGCGGTCTTCCCGCATCTGACCGCACTGGAAAATGTGCGGCTGGCGCTGCAACGCGCCCGTGGTGCCAGCTTCGACTTCTGGCGCTCGGAAAGTGTGCTGAAGGTCTATAATGACCGCGCGCACCAGTTGCTGTTCGATGTCGGCCTGTCGTCCTACACCGACTCCGTCGTCGCCGATCTGTCCTATGGACTGAAACGCGCTCTGGAGATCGCTACAACGCTGGCCCTCGATCCAGAAATGATGCTGTTGGACGAACCCACCGCCGGCATGGGGCATGGCGACGTTGACCGCATCGTTGAACTGATTGCCCGCATCCGCCAGGGCCGGACTATCTTGATGGTGGAGCATCATCTGTCGGTGGTCGAAGGCCTGTGCGACAAAATCACCGTGCTGACTCGCGGCAAGGTTCTGGCCGAGGGGACGTATGATACGGTGTCGAAGAACCCCGAAGTGATCGCCGCCTACCTGGGGACCGCCGATGCTTGAGGTCAATGGCCTGAACGCCTGGTATGGCGAAAGCCACATCCTGCACGGCGTCGATTTCGAAGTCCGCGAGGGCGAGGTTGTCACCCTGCTCGGTCGCAACGGGGCGGGCAAGACCACGACCATGAAGTCGATCATGGGCCTGGTGCCGCGCCGCGAGGGCAGCGTGAAGTTCCGTGGCAACGAAATGGTCGGGCTGATGCCAAACCAGATCGCCCGGGCTGGCATCGCCATCTGCCCAGAAGAACGCGGCATTTTCGGATCATTGTCGGTAACCGAAAACCTGATGCTGCCGCCCATCGTCGCCCCAGGGGGACTGACGGTCGAGGAAATCTATACCCTGTTCCCCAACCTGCGGGAGCGCGCCAAGACCGCGCACGGAACCAAGCTATCAGGCGGCGAACAGCAAATGCTGGCCATCGGCCGGATCCTGCGCACCGGCGCGAAGATGTTGCTGCTGGACGAACCGACCGAGGGCCTTGCACCGGTTATCGTGCAACAGATCGGCCGCACGATCCGGGAAATTAAGAATCGCGGCTTCACGGTGCTGCTGGTGGAACAAAACTTCCGCTTCGCCGCCACCGTCGCGGATCGCCACTATGTCATGGAACACGGCAAAATCGTGGACATGATTCCAAACCACCTCCTCGAATCCAGCATGGACAAGCTGCACGAGTATCTGGGCGTCTAAAATACGGAAAAATCCAGGATAAGCGCGTCGCCTGCCGGCGAACCGGCGGCCGTACAGAATGAAGGTTAAGGGGTTAACAGATGTTACTATCTCGCCGTTCCGCGCTGACAAGCGCAGCCGTGGCAGCCACGCTGCCACTGGTTCGCCCTGCCCGTGCCCAGAAGCCAAAGCTGAAGATCGGTGTGCTGAACGACCAGTCCGGCCCATACGCCAACACCGGCGGCGCGACTTCGGTGGTCTGCACCAAGCAGGCGCTGGAAGATTTCGGCGTTGCCACCAAGGGCATGGATGTCGAAGTCATCTCCGCCGATCACCAGAACAAGCCGGATCTCGCGGTGTCCATCGCCCGCCAGTGGTTCGACCGCGACGGCGTGGACATGCTGCTGGACGTGCCGACCTCCTCGGTCGCGCTGGCCCTGCAATCGGTCGTGCGCGAGAAAAACAAGGTCTTCCTGAATTCCGGCGCCGCCAGTTCGGCGTTGACCGGGGAACAATGCTCTCCGAATTTCGTCCACTGGACCTACGACACCTTCATGCTGGCCAAGTCCACCGGCGGCGCGATGGTGAAGGCCGGCGGTGACTCCTGGTACTTCCTCACAGCGGACTATGCGTTCGGCAAGCAGTTGCAGGGCGACACCTCCGCCCTGGTGAAGGCCGCGGGCGGTAAGGTTCTCGGCGCCGCTCAATACCCATTTCCCGGCACAACTGACTTCTCGTCCTTCCTGGTGCAGGCGCAGGCCAGCGGCGCCAAGGTCCTCGGCCTGGCGAATGCCGGCGGCGATACGGTGAACTCCATCAAGCAGGCCAACGAGTTCGGCCTGAACAACTCGATGAAGGTCGCGGCGCTGCTGATGTTCATCAGCGACGTTCACGCCCTGGGCCTGGATGTGGCCCATGGGTTGAACCTGACGGAAAGCTTCTACTGGGACATGAACGAAAAGACCCGAGCCTTCACGAAGCGGGTGCTTCCGAAGACCCCGACGAACTATCCGAATATGGACCACGCCGGCTGCTACTCCGCCACGCTGCACTACCTGAAGGCCTGCGCCGACATGGGTATCGCGGAAGCGAAGAAAGACGGCGTCGCCACGGTCAACCGCATGAAGGCCATGCCGGTCGAGGACGATTGCTTCGGCAAGTCCAAGATCCGCGAAGACGGCCGTAACCTGGTCACGTCCTATCTGTTCGAGGTGAAGAAGCCGTCGGAGAGCAAGGGCCCCTGGGATTACTATAAGCTGGTGGCAACGACACCCGGCGACGAGGCATTCCGCCCGATGGCCGACGGTCATTGCGGCTTCATCAAGGCATAAGACGAAACAGGGGAACGGCGCGGCCGGGAAACAACCATGATCATGATCTTCGGCATTCCCGGCCCGCTGTTGTTCGGACAGCTTCTGCTCGGGCTTATCAACGGCGCCTTCTATGCCATGCTCTCGCTCGGGCTGGCTGTCATCTTCGGCATGCTCAACATCATCAACTTCGCCCATGGGGCGTTGTTCATGATGGGTGCCTTCGTCTCCTGGATACTGCTGAACTATCTGGGAATCGGCTATTTCCCGGCTTTGATATTGTCCCCCCTGCTGGTGGGAATCTTCGGTATCATCCTGGAAAAGACCATCATCAGCCGACTTTACAAACTCGACCATCTGTATGGCCTGCTGCTGACCTTCGGCCTGTCCCTGGTGATCGAAGGCCTGTTCCGCAACGCCTACGGCAGTTCGGGCATGCCTTACCGTATCCCCGAAATGCTGTCGGGCGCGACCAACCTGGGCTTCATGTACATGCCCAACTATCGCGGGTGGGTGGTCGCCGCCGCGCTGGTGGTGTGCATCTCCACCTGGCTGATTATTGAAAAGACCTCGTTGGGCGCCACGCTGCGCGCCGCGACCGAGAACGCCCCGATGGTTCAGGCGTTCGGCGTGAACGTGCCGCGCCTGATCACCCTGACCTATGCCGGCGGCGTTGCCCTGGCCGCCTTCGCCGGCGTCCTGGCCGCGCCGATCTACTCGGTGAACCCAAATATGGGCAGCAACTTCATCAACACTGTGTTCGCGGTGGTGGTGATCGGCGGCATGGGTTCGATCATGGGCTCGATCCTGACCGGCTTCGGCCTCGGCGTGGTCGAGGGGCTGACGAAGGTTTTCTACCCCCAGGCATCAGCGACCGTGGTGTTCGTGGTGATGGTGATCGTTCTGCTGGTCAGGCCGCGCGGCCTATTTGGAAAGGCTGCCTGAGATGTTTGGATTTTCTCGGGCGCAATCCATCGCCTTCGTTTTGATGGTGGTGCTGATCGCGGTCTGCCCGTTCGTCCTGTATCCAGTGTTCCTGATGCGGGTGCTGACCGCGGCACTCTTTGCCTGCTCGTTCAACCTGATGATCGGCTATGTCGGCTTGCTGTCGTTCGGCCAGGCCGCCTTCTTCGGCATGGGCAGCTACGTCGCCGCATGGACGATGAAGGCGTGGCATGTGGATGCATCGATCGCCATCATCGTCGGTGGCCTGACCGGCGCCGTTCTGGGGCTGGTGTTGGGCTTTCTGGCGATCCGCCGCTCTGGCATCTACTTCGCCATGATCACCCTGGCGCTGGCCCAGATGGTCTATTTCTTTTGCCTGGAAGCGCCCTTCACCGGCGGCGAGGACGGCATCCAGCAGGTTCCCCGCGGCCATCTGTTCGGCTTTCTCGACCTGTCGAACGATATGACAATGTATTGGGTCACCGCGGGCGTGTTCCTCGGCGGCTTCCTGCTGGTTCACCGTATCATCCACTCCCCGTTCGGTCAGGTGCTGAAGGGCATCCGCGAAAATGAGCCGCGGGCGACCTCGCTGGGTTATCGCACCGACGATTACAAGCTGATTGCCTTCGTGCTGTCCTGCATGATCGCGGGCATTGCCGGCGGCACCAAGGCCCTGGTGTTCGGCATCGCGACACTGACCGATGTGCACTACTCCACATCCGGCGAGGTCGTGTTGACCACCCTGCTCGGCGGCCTCGGCACCGTGTTCGGCCCGGCCGTAGGCGCGCTGGTGGTGACGTCGATGGAGAACTATCTGGCCCAGTTCGGCGCCTGGGTGACAGTGACCCAGGGCGTGATCTTCATGGTCTGCGTGCTGGC
>DAIEHR010000191.1 GCA_027353465.1 Acetobacteraceae bacterium
CCCGCCTGCCTGAACGATTCCGCCAAAACGGGCGGCGATCCGACCCTCGGCAGTCAGACCGACAACGAAACCAAGCCGGCTCAGAACCCGACCTCGACACGGCGCGTGTTACCGCGGGTTAGATTGCGGTAGCGCGCCAGGGCCAGCAATGGGAAATACAGCTTGTAGCCATGGTACCGCAGGTAGAACACGCGAGGGAAACCAACCGCGGTATAGGGTTCCTCGGTCCACTCGCCATCCGGTTTTTGCGTCGTGGCCAGATAGGCGATGCCCCTGGCGGTCGCCGGATGATCCGTCGCGCCGGCCGCCATCAACCCAAGCACCGCCCAAGCCGTCTGACTTGGGGTGCTGACCTTGTAACGCCCGGGCGCGGCATCGGCGTAGCTTTCCTCGTCCTCGCCCCAGCCGCCATCTTCTCGCTGGACCGAAACCAACCATTGCACCGCCCGGGTCATCGCTGGATCGTCGTGCGGCACGCCGGCGGCATTCAGCGCGCACAGCACCGACCAAGTGCCGTAGATGTAGTTGGTGCCCCAGCGGCCGAACCAACTGCCGTCCGGCTCCTGCTCCCGCCGCAAATACGCCAGTGCCTTGACCATGACAGGGTCGTCCGCCGCCATGCCGATCTGCGCCAGAAACGACACGCAGCGCGCGCTGACATCGGCCGTCGGCGGGTCCAGCAAGGCCCCATGGTCGGCGAACGGAATGTGGTTCAGGTAATGATGCGTATTCTCCGGCTCAAACGCGCCCCACCCGCCGTCCGAGGACTGCATGCCGATCACCCATTCTCTGGCGCGGTCGATCGACGCGGCATAGGCCGGATCGCCATTACGGTGGAGCAGCATGCCCACCACGGCGGTGTCGTCCACATCCGGATAATGCGGATTGTTGTACTGGAACGCCCAGCCGCCCGGCCGCAGCCCGGGCCGCCGCACCGCCCAATCGCCGACAACTTCATTGATTTGCAGCGGCTTCAGCCAGTCGCAGGCGTCGCCGGTCGAAACCCCGGCTTCGGCCAGCGCATGCCCGGCAAGACCGGTGTCCCACACTGGCGACAGGCATGGCTGGCAATAGGCGCGGTCTTCCTCGATCACCAGAAGCTTGCGAACCGACTGCCAGGCGATCGCCGCCGCCGGATGGTCTGGCGGATAGCCCAGCGTGTCGAACATCATCACGCTGTTGGCCATCGCGGGATAGATCGCGCCCAGCCCGTCCTCGCCGTTCAGCCGTTCGGTGACGAAGGCAACCGCCTTGTCGATGGCGCTCTGACGGCTGGACTTGGGAAACAGCGGTTCGGCGGCGCGCAGCAATTCATCGACGCCCTTGAAGAAGCGCCCCCAACCGGATCGGTATGGCCCGCGGATATAGTCCGTCACCTGTTCAGGCAGCGTGCAAAACAGCTCCTGGATATGAATGCCACGCGGATTCCGCGCCTTGGGGCGCAGCGCCATCAGCACCAGCAGCGGCACGATCACGGTGCGCGACCAGTATGACACTTTCGACAGATGGAACGGGAACCACAGCGGCAGGTGCATGATTTCCAGCGGCATCACCGGCACCGCACGCCACGGCACCGAACCGAACAGGGCCAGTTGCGCACGGGTGAACACATTCGTTCGCTCCGCCCCGCCCGCCGCCAGGATTGCCTCCCTGGCCCGGCGCATATGCGGCGCATCCGGATCGTCGCCGATCGCCTTCAGCGCGAAATAAGCCTTCACGCTGGCCGAGATATTGAACGCCCCATCGTGGAACAAGGGCCAACCGCCGTGCGCGCCCTGGATGTCGCGCAGATAGACGCCGATTTTCGCCTGCAATGGCGCATCGATCCGATCCAGAAAATGCTCAAGCAGCACATATTCCGCTGGGATCGTCGCATCGGCTTCCAACTCGAACACAAAGTGTCCGTCCGGCTTCTGCCGTCGCGTCAGCGCGTCCGCCGCTCGGGACACCGAGTCCAGCAAAGCGGCATCATCGACAACCGGGGCGGTTATCGCATCGAGGGCCATGGTATCCTTACAATCACAGCTTGAGGAGAACATCCGCGGCGGTTCGGCCCGACCTTATCGCGCCCTCGATCGTGGCGGGCAAGCCGGTGTCCGTCCAGTCCCCCGCGATCACCAGGTTGGCGGCCATTTCAGCAGCCGCTTCGGGCCGCCGGACATCCTGCCGAGCGGTGGCCGCGAAGGTGGCGCGCTTTTCCTTGACCACCCGATAAGGCGGCATCTGATCCTTCATGGCAGCAGGCAATCCCAGCGCATCGACCACATTCGGCCAGACCAGCGCGGCGATGGAGCGGGCCGGATCGTCCACCATGTTGTTCGCGGCGCTGATCGTAACCGACACATGGTCCGGCTTGATAAAGACCCATTCGGCGGTGCCCGATATCAGCCCGATAAACCCGGTCGCGGCAAATGGGCCCGAAGGGTCGGCGCTATGGCGAAAGTGGATGTTCAAAATCGCCTCGAACGCATCCGGGACCATCAGCGCGGGTACCAGGTCTGATGCAACCCAGGGGGGCACGGCCAGGACGACCGCATCGCCGTCGCTGATCGGGATCAGGCCATCGGCGCCGCGCAGAGCCGTGACATGAACGTCTTCCAAAATGAGTTCGGCAATCCGACTGTTGAAGCGGATGTCCGCCCCCCTGCTTTTCAGCATCGCGATGGCGGGATCGATCAGCGCCTCTGACAGGCCCTGCTTTGGCAGCATCGGGACGCAGGCCGCGCCGCCGCGCATCAGGGTTTCGCGTATCACCGCCCCCAACAATCGGGCCAAACCCTCCTGCGGGGAGGTATTCAGCGCGGCAACCGCCAGCGGTTCGACCAGGCGCCAATACAGCTGTCCCCGCCGCATCGCATCGCCCACCGTGGTCTCGTCATGAAAGCGCAAAATCCGGGCCATGCCCAAGTAGTCAGACAGGCGCGTGCCCGGAACACGGCGCCGGGCGCTGAAGATCCACCAGGGAATGCGGCCGCTGTTGGGCCGAACCGTCCAACGTTGCCCGCTGTTAAGGTCCATGAACGGAAAGCTCGCGCCGACGCTGGGCCGGAACGCGTCCTCCGCCTGGATTTCTTTGATGTAGGCCCTGGCCGACGTATTGCCCGACAGCAGCAGGTGGTTGCCGTTATCAATGCGAAACCCAAGTTCCTTGTCGAAATAAGACCGACAGCGGCCGCCGGCGGCGGGTCCCGCCTCATGCACGACAACCGTTCGGCCCTTCGCGGTCAGCGACAGCGCCGCGGACAGGCCCGCCAAGCCCGCACCAATCACATGAATTTGGTTCATTCCGGGCGTCTTTTGCCCTGTCGGCCATGCCGAGGCAACCGCTGGCGTGGCGCCGCGCCGCAACCGGTCACCAAGGCCACTACAACAAGCAGAGCGCCCGCAATTCGCGTTGCAATGAGACTGGCAGGCTGTCCAACCCCAGGATCGCGTCCAGCGCCGGCAAATCGGGCGGCGCGTCATCCGGCTCCAGATAGCGCCAGCCCTGGAACGCGCGGGTAACCCGTCCGGCCACGGGCACGATCGCCGGGTCCAGGATCAGACTGGTGCAGGGCGTCTGGTCTTCGCGCTTGTCCTCGACAATATCCACGATCCGCTGGCGCGCCAGCATCGTGCCCGCGATCACCCAGTACATCGAACCGCCGTTGACCACCTCATTGCCGCGCCGGGGAAAGTTCCGTGTGCGATGCCACAGCCGCCCGTTCTCCCGAACCCGCAGGGTCTGCACCTCCCGCAGATGATCGATATCCCTTATGCCGACGGCCAGTTTGGTCAGGTGCAACATGGTTGGAGCGACTCGGTTATGCGCGATTTCGACATGCCAGTGTAGGCGCAAACCACAGATGGTTCACCGGGCCAAAACCGGCAACATGGTTGATTTCATGCTGCGGTGCAGCATATCGAGTCCTCGGAAGCAATCGAGGCGGTTTCCGCCGCGTAGCCTCCATAATTGTGAAAGGCCGCATGCGGCATGAAATGGTCTGAAAATCTGCGCTCGCTGTATCGGGGCATCAAACTCGGTACTGGGGTCGTAAACGCTACCCTGACAAAGCCGAGACTGGAACCGCGGTTGACTCCGGTCGAGGGCGGCCGGTTGGTTGCTTTCGACGGCTTTGGCGACAACCCCGGCAAGCTTCGAATGCTGGCGTATGTGCCCACCGGCGTCGCCGGGAGCCCGCTGGTGGTGCTTTTGCACGGCTGCAGCCAGGACGCCACCGCATTCGCTGTGGACTCGGGGTGGATCGAGCTGGCCGAACGCCTGCACTTTCCGTTGGTGATCCCCGAACAGGCCGAGGCTAACAATGCCGGGCGCTGCTTCCAGTGGTTCCATCCCAGCGACACGCAGCGGGGCGGGGGTGAGGCCGCGTCGATCGCCGCGATGACACAAGCCGCTATGCGACGGTTTCAAAGCGATTCAAGCCAGGTCTTCATTGTCGGCCTGTCCGCCGGCGGCGCCATGGCCGCGGCGATGCTGGCTGCCTATCCAGATATCTACGCCGCGGGCGCGTCGGTTGCCGGATTGCCGGTCGGGGCCGCGCGCTCTGGCATGCAGGCGATGCGGCGCATGGCCTCGGCGGGCCCGGACCAAAGCCCGGAAGCCTGGGCCGATCTGGTTCGCGCCGCCGCCCCGGATGGATTCGCCGGCCCTTGGCCCCGCCTGTCGGTCTGGCAGGGACAGGGCGACACAACGGTGACGCCAGCAAATGCGAACCTGCTGACGACCCAATGGCGTGCGCTGCACGGGTTGTCCGCCCCGGCGATGGCCGAACAGGTTCGCAACGGCGTGCAGCACCGCGTCTGGCCGGACGGCACCCAGCGCGCGGTAGAGCTTTGGTCCCTGCCCCATCTGGGCCATGCCTACCCCGCCGGCACGCGGGTTGTTGCCCCCGGCCGATTCGTCGAACAGGCCCCGGTGGACGCCACCGCCGGCATCGCAAGGTTCTTCGGGCTGGACTGATCCGCTCGCCCCGTGCCTACTGGTGCCCAGGGAGAAATGGAGCACCAGCTAATGAGTGCCGTTGTTGATACAGGCGTCATCATCCCCGAAGTGGGATCGCTTGAAGAACGATATCGTGAATCGGCGGCATTCCGGGCCGCATCGGATCAGACACAGGTCACCCCAACCCATATCCATATCGCGGTCGCGAACGGCCTGGGGTGGGGTTTCGATGGCATGGACGGGGTGATATTTGCTCTGGCCTCGCCTCTGCTGATCAAGGAATTCGGGCTGACCATCCCCGAATTCCGCTCGGGCCTGCAGATCGCCCTCCTGGTCGGCATCGCTGGGATGTTCGTCTGGCCGTGGCTGGCCGATCGCTATGGCCGGCGGACCTTGCTGGCGGTCAACATCGCCCTGTTTTCGCTCATGATGCCAGTCCTGGCGCTGTGCACCACCTGGGTCGCCTTCGTCGTCGTCCGCTGCGTCGTGAACTTCGCGTTGAACGGCGAGTGGTCGCTGGGATCGATGCTGGTCGCCGAAACCTGGCCCGCCAGGCTGCGCGGGCGGGTGATCGGCATTAATCGCGGCACATGGTGTTTCGGTGCCGCGCTGGCCGGCGTCATCGCCACCTACATCATCTCCGTTTACGGATGGCGGCTGGCTTTCTCGGTGCCCGCCGTCGTGGCGCTGATCGCGGTGTATGTCCGTGCGAAATGTCCAGAATCCCCCTACTGGGTCCGCATGCAGGACCGTAAACGCCGGATCGCCCGGGCGCAGGCCAGCGGTTTGCCGCTATCCGCCGAGGATCAGGATTGGGTCGCCAAGGCGGGGCGCGTCCCGCTGCGGCAATTGTTCCTTCCCGATATGCGCCGCAACACCTGGGTGGCGACGTTCATCGCCTGCTGCTCTACCACCATCTACGGCACGGTCGGTGGCTGGATGCCGCTGTATCTGGCACAGGAACGGCACTGGTCCACCGCTTCCTATGGCCAGTTTTATATCTGGTGGGGATTGGTCGGGTTCCTGGGCCTACTGGCCTCCGGCTGGATTTCCGACCGGTTCGGCCGCCGCCCGGCATTTTACGTAATGCTGGCCGAAGGTGGCGTGTTCATCACCCTTTGGGTGTTCGCCAAGACCGACACCGAACTTTGGATCTACGGCCTGCTGTGGAGCATCGGATTCCTTGGTTTCTGGGGCCCGAGCATGGTTTTGACGGCGGAGGTTTATCCGACACGAATCCGCGGGGTCGGTAATGGGTTCTCGTGGTCCGTTGCGTGGCTGTTCGGCTTCGTATTGTGGCCATTCCTGGCGGTCGGTTTGCAGCAATACACCGGGTCGTTCGCTGCCGCTTTCCTGCTGATCCCGGCGGCGATGGCCTGCATGGCACTTGGCGTTTGGTGGTTTACACCGGACCATGCCGGCCTTGATCTGGACCGCATCGGCACCTGAAGCAGGGAGAGACTCAATGTCCAAGGGCCTTCTGCTCGTCGCGTTCGACTTCACAAACGCGCATGAGGATGAGTTTCACGACTGGTATGACCTGGAGCACATTCCCGAACGCCAACGCGTCCCTGGTTTCGGGCTGTGCGAGCGCTGGATCAGCGTCGCCAATCCAAAACAGGCGATTGCTACCTACGATCTGGAAAGCCTGGGGGTCCTGAAGACGCCGCCGTACCTGGCGATCGCTTATGACAACCTGTCGGCCTGGTCGAAACGTGTCGGACCGATGTGTACTCGGCTGATCCGCTTCGATGGCGACCAGACCCTGCCCGGCGATGCGGACAGCCCCCGCGGTGCCGGAGGCTTACTGGTCAACGCCATGAACGTGGCGCCGGACCATGATGCCGAATTCAATGAATGGTACGATCACGAGCACATCCCGGCGCTGGCCGCGGTACCCGGTGTTCTATCGGCACGCCGGTTCAAAGACCCGACAGGAACCCATCGTTATCTTGCGCTTTACCACCTGCAAACGCCCGAGGTGACGCTGGGCGCCGACTGGAAGAACGCAGCCGGAACGCCATGGACCGACCGTCTGCGCCCGCACTTCCAGAACCACCTGCGCATGCTCGCCCGGCGTTACGTCCGGGGCGGCTAGCAACGTCGCTATCGTTTGCCCCAGCAAACGAAATGCGGATTGTCCCATCCTGGTTTTCCATAGCGAAGTGGCGCGCCGTCCAGTGTTTCGACCGCGCCACCAGCCGCTTCCAGCACCACTTGCGGCGCGCAAGTGTCCCACTCCATCGTGCGTCCGAACCGAGGATAGAGATCGGCCAGACCCTCCGCGACGCGGCAGAATTTCAGACTGGAACCAAAACTCACCACTTTCGCGACCGTCCTGCCGCCCAGGAACGCATCCAACTGTGCCGTATCGCCATGGTGGCGGCTGGCAACCACCGTCAGACCCTCGGCGGGCACGGGCCGGACGAAGATCGCCGAACGCTGCCCACCCTTCAGGCGCCAAGCCCCTGACCCAACGATCCCGCCAAAGATTTCACCGGTCGCGGGCACGCCCACGACACCCAACACAGGGCGGCCAGCGCGGACCAGGCCAATATTCACCGCGAAATCGTCGCTGCCACTGGTGAATTCCCGCGTGCCGTCCAGCGGATCGACCAGCCAGAATTCGGCCGTTGCGGCGGTTACGCGCCCAGCCGCGGTTTCCTCCTCGGCGACCACCGAACAACCCGGCAATGCGGCGCGGAGTCCCGCCAGGATGATGGCCTCAGCGGCGTGATCAGCCTCGGTCACCACGGAATGGTCGGCCTTGCGATCCACTTGGAAGCCGCGTCGGCGAACAGCGAGGATCGCTTCCCCCGCCTTGGCGGCCAGTTCGGTCGCCAATGCAAGCAGCGCGGTATCGTCCATTAAACTCGCTCCGGTATCGGCTGACGGCGTTTTGGTTTCGCCCTGCGGACGGGTTTGTCCGCCAGCGCGGCGACTGGCACGGCGGACAGCGCAGGGGCTGTGGTCGTCAGCATCATGTTGGCCGTTTCATACACCATGTCTGGATCGAAGAACTTCAGGCATGCCAGCGCACGCGGGCAATCCTCGGCATTCGCCAGATAGCACGGGCTGCACGCCATGTTCCGCCGCAACGCCACCGCCTTGGGGCCGATCGGTCCCCATTCCAACGGATCGACCACACCCGAATGAATGCCGATCGTCGGAATTCCCACCGCGGCGGCGATGTGTTTCGGCCCGCTATCGTTCCCGATGTAAAGCACGCAGTTCTTCAGCAACCTGGGCAGTGCCGCCAGCGACGTCTTGCCAGCCATGGAGGCAACCGAATCCTTATGCAACACCACATCCATCAACGTATCGGCGATCACCGCGTCGTCCGGGCCGCCAACCAGCAGAACATGGACCCCGTTCCTCTCAATCAAGAGGTCGATCAGCGCCGAGAAATGCGCTTCCGGCCATTGTTTGGTGATATTGCCCGCGCCCGGATGGATCGCCACGACCGGCCGGGCGAATAGCGCACGCACTGGCTTCGGCAGTTCCGCCAGTGTCATTGGCCGCGGCGTTGGCTGGATCAACCGCCGGTCATTCTCCGTCGCATGACCGATCGCATTCACCAGCCCCATCAGGTCATCGACGATATGATTACGCTTGCGCTGCAAATTCCGGTCGCCATCCCAGTCGAGTGCAACATCCAGGAACGGGAATTGACCAAGATAGTCGAACCCGGCCAGAAAACGGGCACCCGTGTATTTCAAGACGTCGCGGGTCGAAGGATGCTTCCGCAAATCCACCGCCAAATCGTAACGATTTGGATGCAGTTGCGCGGCGAGTGCCGCGTAGTCATCCGCCGTTTGTTCCCGCACCCCCAGTTGCGACCGAGCGTGGAAAAAGCTGAAGGGAATGAATGCGTCGATACTAGGTTCCAGCGCAATGAAGTCGCGCGACGCAGGCCCCGCGAGCACCGTGATATGGGCCTTCGGAAAAATCGACCGCAGCCGGCGAATCGGCGGCAGGGCGGTGACGAAATCGCCGATATGATCCAATTTAACCACCAGGATCCGCTCGATCTCGGCGACATCGAACAGCGGCGAGCCGGACACCACCCATTGCACCGGCTCATCATCCGGCCGGTAATCCTCGGTCTGCTTTGACAGGCGCGGATTGAAGTAAGGATCGCCGGCCGCGAAAACTGTCTTCCAGGTCTTACTAAAATGCGTCGAATCAAATACGTCCTTCATACTTGCCCGGCTTGCCAGCTCGTAATGAACAAGCGACGCATAGGGCGTATAGACTGTCAGCATTCCGGCACGATGGGCACGCAGGCAGAAATCCAGATCGTTGTTGATGATTTCATGCGCCTCGTCGAACCGGCCGAGACGCTTGAACACCTCACGGCGGACCAGCATGCACGCGCCGGTCACTGCCATCACGTTGCG
>DAIEHR010000175.1 GCA_027353465.1 Acetobacteraceae bacterium
GCCGGCCGGCGTCGATGCGGACTTCATCTCCCACCGTGGCAGGCGAAGGCCCCATTGTCGGTAAAACTGTATCGCTGGCCCGCCAAAAGGCCAAAGCCCTGAGCTATCCACACGAGCCGTGGACGACCCGGCCGCATTCGAAGCCGCCGCGGGTGAGCACCCCGTGGTCATATACTCCTCGTTGATTCGCCCACATGTCCGCATGGTCATTGCGCGATCGCAGCCGACAACCGTAGTCCTGGCGCAACAAGAGATTCACGCCTAATCGCGCCTTCGGGCCCTGGGAAGCATTTAACCCCATCTTATCCATTGCATCGCAGGCGCCGCCTTTTGCGGCTGAGGACTCTATCTACCGCAGGATAGCCATCATTTGGGTCGTCATAGTTTTTATATCCCTGCCCCGCGGCAAAATTCATCAGGCCCCCAGGTTGAGCACGCTCCAGCTCTGTACCGGCGACACTGGGCTCAGTTTGCCACTATGCTCCTCCACCCGATATTGTACCTTGGCGCTACGGCAAACAAAAACGACTTTCTCCTCGATCACGTCTTCTTCGTCCCAATTGAATTCAGTGATCAGCAAATCCGTGAAATCAATCCGCAGATAGGTCGAAAGCTGGCTTTCGCCGCTGCCGCGACGTTTAATCAGCATACCAGAGTCAATAGTAAAAGAATTTATGCAGTTCTGAAACAGACTAAGCGACGAAACATCTAAATATTTGTTCAACGTCACCGCTTCCAGATTGGATGAATAGGACTTCATCCCACCGCCCAAACTGCGGTTCATGAACCGTGCGAAATCGGAGGAACCTTTAGTGGCGGCCAGATTTAGACCATCCTGGTTTTGCTTGACTGCCTCGGTGAGCAGCCGCATCTTTTCCTCTTGCTGACGCTTCTGCGCCTCCGGGTCGTTGGAACTGTCTCCCAGCAACCCCATCTCCATCTTGAAGTCCTTCACGGCGAAGAAATTGCTCTGCCACTTGTTCGCGGCAGACGCCGCGACAAAGCCTTGAGCCAACTCATCATTGGCGCCAATCGCTGCCGAGCACTCTCCCGGGATGGCGGTCCCGTTCATTTTCATCATCATCAGAACATCGCGCACATCATTCGCCATGTCAGCCGCCTCCTGCTGTTGTCATCCGTCACGATTTCTTTTTTAAAGCGGTTTCAAAATTCCAGCTGACCGATCCGGGGGCTTTCAATTTACCATCATGTCCCTGCTGGCAGTACTGCACGGTAAGGCCACGAAAAATAAATCTTATCGTCTCTTTGATGACTTCGGCATCGTCCCAGCCAACATGGGTGACCAGGACATCGGTGAAGTCGAACCGCAAAAACGACTGCAGGCCGTATTGATCTGTCCCATGCAATCTACCGATGGTTTTTCGTTTGACCATGGCCGCCGATTTAAACGTGGCCGAACGAGCGCAGCATTGAAACAGCACCGGCGAGGCCTTATCGAACCTGCGCGTTATAGAGAATTCATCCATTCGCAACGGAAACGGAACTATCTTCTTGATCTCCGCCGGTGATCCACTCTTCCATTTGCCCCATTTAACCGAGGGTCCGGAAGATGGTCTGATACGCCGCTCGTCAATGTTCGGGTTGCCGCTCGTATTAGTGACATCAGACGCGGCATCCTGGTCATCAATGTTCATCCCGAACCCAAAATCATCAACGACGAAGCAGTTGCCAAGTGCAAACCCGGCCAGCAATGGGTCTTTTGTGCTGTCAATCGCGACTTGCGATTCCGCCTCGATTTTGCGACCCGCCGAATCGACCAGTTGCATCAGAATTTCGTTGGCCCGTTCATCTGCCATGAATTGCCTCTCGCCCTTTTATGGTCCGCGCGGGTACTGCTTGCCCTGTCACGCAGCGGGTATGCGTGAAACCAGCCGCAAGGCAATGGTCAAGCCTTCCAACTGGTAGTGCGGCTGCAGAAAGAATTTGGCGTCGTATTGTCCCGGCCTATCCGGCTTTTCCTCCAGCGTAACGCTGGCATCCTCCAGCGGATGCGTCGCCTTCCAATCCTCATTCGAGGTCGCGGGCGATCCATCGACGTAGCGCAACAACCACCGCGTCAGAAAGTCTTCCAGCTGGGAGCGGGACATCGTGCCGCCCACCTTATCCCTGACGATACACTTCAGATAATGCGCGAAGCGGCAGCAGGCGAACAGATAAGGCAGTCGCGATGCCAGCACCGCGTTTGCGGTCGCCGCTTCATCCTCGTATTCCGCCGGCTTTTGCAGCGAGTGCGCGCTTAGGAAGGCAGCGACCGAAGTATTCTTACGAAAAACCAGCGGGATCAGGCCCAGCCGCGACAATTCGGCTTCACGCCGTTCGTTCAGTGCGATTTCAGTGCAACTGCGGGTGTCGACCGCGCCGTCGGCAGTCTCAAAATACAAGATCGGCAGGTCATCGACGATTCCGCCCGTTTCGATGCCATGAATACGGGTACACCAACCATAGAGCGAAAACGCGCGGGCAATGTTCGCACCCATGGCAAAGGCCGGGTTGGCCCAGGCATAGGCGGTGGTATCCGGGCCTTCGCAGACCTCCTCGAAGGCAAAATCGTCGACCGGATCGGTGGCCGCGCCATAAGGCAGGCGCGAGAGCATGCGCGGCATGCACAGGCCGACATACCGCGCATCCTCGGTGTCCCGCAGGGCACGCCAGGCGACATATTCGGGGGTCTGGAAGATGCGGGTCAGGTCGCGCGGATTGGCAAGTTCCGCCCAGCTTTCCATTTGCGTCAACGAAGGCGCGGCGCCCGCGATAAATGGCACGTGGGCGGCGGCGGCCACGCCCGCCATGTCCGTCAGCACCTGGATGTTCCTGGGATGATGATCGAAATAATAGTCGCCGATCAGCACCCCGAATGGCTCGCCACCGAGTTGACCGTATTCCTCCTCATAGATTTTCTTGAAAATCGGGCTGTGATCCCATGCGGCACCGCGGAATTTACGCAGCGTCCGGCCCAGTTCCTGGAGCGAAATGTTAAACAGCCGGATCTTCAGCGAAGAATCGGCCTGCACGCCGCGCACCAGGAAATTCAGCCCGCGCCAACTGGCTTCCAACGCTTGGAATTCCGGGTGATGCAGCACATGATTCAGCTGGTCGCTCATGCGCATGTCAATCTCGGCGTTCACTGCTTCGATACAGCGCCGGACCGAACCCATTCCCAGGGCAGGCTGGGCTAGCACCTCCACCGCCAGCAGGCGCAGCGCCGTCCGCGGGCCATCCGGCCAATCCGCCAGCAAGGCCGCCAAGGCCGCCGCCGTGTCTTCACTTGCTGGCGTCAGGTCCGCCGGTATCGACACCCGGACTTTGGGCCGCCGCATCAGCGTAGCCAACACGTCTGGGTCGGTCACCATGGGAAACTCACCGCTCCGGCCTGGTCAGTTGATTTGGATCACGCCAGCCTGCAACACCATGGCTCCGCCACCGTTTAGACTCATTTCGGCGGACGCGGTGCCTTTGATCATCGTGCCGTTGATCGTCACCCCGGTGGGGTCGATTTTGATACTGTTGCTGCCCACCGTCAGTTCGATCGAGGTCGTCGCCGTCAGTTTAATGGACGTCTGCGCGGTGACCTCCATCGCCTGCCCGGTCGTGATTTTGCTGCCGCCCGCGGTGACGGCCAACGAGTGATTCCCCTGGGAGACCGTGGTGGACTGATTGCCCTGGGAGACCGTGGTGGACTGATTACCCTGGGAAATAGTGGTGGTCTCGTTACCCTTGGAGACGGTGATCGAACGGTTGCCCTGCTGCACCGTAATGCTTTGATCCTGAGTGACCGTTCCCGTCTCGTTGTTCAGAACCTGCCAGTTATAGTCTTTCTGCGCCTGCAGAAATATTTCCTCGGAGCCCTTCTTGTCCTCGAACCGCAATTCGTTGAAGCCGCCGCCGCCCTTGCTGGAATTGGTCTTGACGGTACTGCGGGTGGCATTGTCGGGTTGCGCGTAAGGGATGGTCTGGGTGGCGTTATAGACGACGCCCGTGACCAGCGGCCGGTCGGGATTGCCCTCCAGGAAGGCCACCACGACCTCCATTCCAATCCGGGGAATGAACATCGTTCCCCACCCGGCGCCGGCCCAGGTCTGCGCCACACGAATCCAGCACGAGCTGTTTTCGTCCTTGGTGCCGACCCGGTCCCAGTAGAATTGCACCTTGATCCGGCCGTATTGATCGGTGGTGATCTCCTCGCCAGACGTACCCACGACCAGTGCCGTCTGGGGCCCGCGAATGAGTGGTTTAGGGGTGGAAGCCCGCAGCCGGAACGGTGTCGATCCCTTGATCGCGGAGAAGGTCACGCGATAACTGTCAACTTGCGCGCCACGCGTGTCGGAATTGCCCTCCGCCATCGTCATCGTGGCCTCGATACCGGTGACGAGATACTCCTGGTTCATGGCCGGGTCGTCGTCGTGCGATGAGAGGGTGTATTTCACCCCGGCCCGAAGTCCGCGCGCGTTCGAACGGCCGTGGAAAATCTGCACTTGCGCCCTGTCCGACTGCATCAGCACGTCAGCCTGTTTCTGACCGTCGGTCACCTCGGCATAAAGGCCGGGGTAATCGTACACTTCCAGGTTGCCAGGGTTATAGCTGCCCGGGCTCAGGGATTTTGATGTGGTATCCTGCGCTGGCGCTGTGAAATTGTAATCGCGCAGGGTTCGTCCGCCCGGTCCGAACGTCAGCTTCGACATCCACTCCCACACATGATCATCGACCTGACGCTGCTCGGTCTGCAACGACCGGAACGGCAACGCCGAGGCCAGCGCGGCGTGCGAGTTGGGGTCGTCGGCGAACACCAGGGTATGCTTCCCATCCGCGTGCTCGAAATAATAGTAAATCCCGAACTGCTCCATCAGCCGCATGACGAAGTTATAGGCTGTCTCGCGGTACTGCACGCAATAGTCCAGGACGAGGCTACCGGCGGAGTTCTGCCGCTTATCGGAAATGTCGGAAAACCCATTGCTTCGAAATATCTGTCCGATGATATCAAAAGCGCACAGATTCTGAAAAATCTTGCAATCCTGGGTGCTGTCCAGCAGCCATAACCAGGGGCGCAGTTCGGCCTGATAGCGATAGACGCCGCCATGCAGCCCCGAATAGGAAATTCGCGTCAGTTTGCCGTTGTAATAGGTTTTTGTGCCATCCCCAGCGGCCATCGTCACGGTGACCGAGCTACCGAGCACGGACTCGAGATTGCCTTTCGCCTGGCCGCTGGAGAGGTCGAGATTGATCAGGAACGGCTTTCCCAGATCCTCGGTCACCCTCATCCCATCCACGCCCAGCGTAAAGCCCGGGTCCGGTTCGAAACTGACCGAGAGGTAGTTGGTGCCGTCCTGTGCGTCTGAACCGGACATCTAGCCCTCCCGGAGGGTGATGAAAGCGGCCGCGGGCCGGCGAGAGGCTGGGATACGCATGGTCACAGCGAAGCCGGGCAGCGGAACGCTCGCAGGGCGCCCAGCGTGAATGGATTGCGCACGCTGCTCGCGTTCAGGTCGAAGGTCGCATTGCCGGCTGGGCTGCTGAATACCAGGCGGAACTTGTCCGGCTGACCGCTGGGGATGACCTTCCCCACGTCAAGCAGGCGCAGCAAGGACCAGGGTCCGTCCTTTTCGATGACCGACGCGTTGCCGCCACTCGCCGGGGTCATGGTTACCCGCACCAACGTGCTGCCGGTGGCACTGGGCCAGCGGAACGCGCTCGATTCGGTTGGGCCATGGTTATAAGTCATGGTCTTACCCGCGATATCGATGCTGATCTGGCCCACGCCCGCATCCAGCGATACCGGAACCAGCTGGAACTTCACCAACAGGTTCTGCCCATCGGAAAACAGCGAATCACGAATCTGCGCCGCGCGTTCCAACTGCACGAGCGTATCTGGCTGCAGCGACAACTGCGATTGGTTGGCGGCCTGCCATTTCCATGGCTTGGTGCTGACATCAACGAAGGATTTCAGGTTGTCGTTGAAGAATTTATCAATCAATCCACCGGGTCCGAGCAGATGGGCGAAATCATCCGCTGGCACATCACTGCTGCTGCCGGCATCGAACGGATAGCGGTTAAAGAACGCCTCTGAACAAAGCGACAGCACATTGCTGCGCCAGGACGTGTCCAGCGCCTTGCTGGCACCGCCCGTGGCGATCGCCGCGCTGCTGGCCGATACCGTTTGCAGCATGGAGGCGACCGGGGCCGGCAGGTCCTTGGCAAGATCCTTCAACTGGCTGGCCGCCGCCGCTGATCCACCACCACTGCTGCCCCCGGCCAAACCCAGCAGCGCCTGACCCTGATTGGGCGCGTTCGCCACCTGGATCATGGTCTGATAGATCGTGCCCATCTTATCGATCGCAATCTCGATCGGCGCTTTCTCATCCTTGGTGGGTGTGACGAACAAATGGATCTGGCGGAAATGTAGATCCACCCGGCTCGCCGGGTCGACCGGAGCAGAACTCGTGGTCCCGCCGAATGCCTCTCCCAGAACTTGGGCCACGGCATTCTGGCTATAGGTCAGCCCGGTTGCCGCGATGATTTTGCCAAAACCCGCAGCCTTCTGCCCTGCCTTGGCGGCCCTTTCCTGCATCTCCTTGGTCGCGGCGTCAGCCGAACCCGCGCGGCTAAGTTGCGTCTGCTGATCAACCGACTGCAACAGCGTGCGCAGCGGCGAACTGGGCGCGCTGATCAGGCCCAATTGCTCTACAGCCTCATTGACATTGGTAAAGCTGCGCACAGCGATGTCGGCCAACAGCCGATCCCAGCGCCGCACATATTCGTCCAGGTAGAGCCCCACCACGTCCCGCCGGAGCTTGTTGACATCCGCGATAGTGCTCGTGATGTCGCGCTTGGGACGGCCGAGGATCCACGTGTCTTCGTTGATATCCTGGGTGACGGTCGGCAGTAGCTGCAGGAAGGTGTTGTGGTAGCCGGCCCAGGTGAAAATACCCGGCATCCCGGTAGAAAGCGGCTGTCCTGTTCGTAGCGCGAACACCCGTCCGGCGCCAGGTCCCGCATTGTCCTGCACAGTCCACTCCGGCAACGCCTGAACCCGCGGGCTACGCAGAATGCGATTGTAGCTGTATTCCGCCAATGGCTCCCGCGTCAGGATCTCGCGGATCTGGGCGATCAGCGGCCCATTGACCGCGACCGCGGTCAGCGGACGTTGCAACATGGCATCGGCATGCGCGAGCAAGGCATCGCGCGCTGGCGCCTGATCGTCCGACAGGCTGTGGGTGAAGTCGGAATACAGCCACGCCATCACCTGGTTACGATCCACCGGCCCCTGGCGGCCCAGGATCAGATAGACCTTGAGCGCCTCATACAAGAAATCCGGCCGGTTGCGATTGGCCAGCATCTGGCCTTCGAGACGCGCGAGCAGCCGCGGCAGCAGCATGGCGTTCAGTGCGCGATAGTAAGCGTCGATGCCGGCCGAGCTGATCTTTTGGCCTTGATACAGGCCAAAGGTCAGCGTGACCGGCGTTTCCGCCTCCCGCTGGTCATAGCCGCCGCGCATGCCGCGCAGCGTATCCAGCGGCGGCAAAATCGCCAGCAGATCCGCATCGTTCGGTCCGCGCTTGGTCAGTTCGGCGTATTGGTCGCTGTAGCGATTGGCGGCGTCGTTCGCCTCATCGATCATTTCGCGATTGCCGATATAACTCCCGGTCCAACCGGCGGTGAGCAGCAATAACACCAGCGCAGCGGCCGAATATGCGCCGCGATAGATCCAGCGCGTGCGCTGCTCCACCTTCTTGTCGAAACTGACCAGCGATGCCTCGCCGAAGACAACATCGCGCATCATGCGGGTCAGGAAGTAGCTTCGACCGGCGCCGGAGAATGCTGACACAGCCTGCCGCGGCAAGCCGAATTGACCAGCCATAACGCCAAGCAGGCGATCGATCGGTGTGCCGTCCTGCGTGCCGGACGTGAAGTACAGGCCACGCAGCAGAGGACGTTCCTCCAGCCGGCTGGGACGGAAAATCTCGGCGAGGAAATCCGACGCAACGTCCCGCATCGATGCCAGTTGCTGCGGAAACCCATAAATCAACCGACGGCGCACCAGGTCGGTTTCCTGATTGACCCGCTCCAGCATGCGGTCGTTCAGCCGCGCCAGCAGCAGGTCGAACTCCTCGTTGAAATGACCAATCGCGCCGGCTTCATCCTTGCCGTCATCAATCGGGAACGTCATGCCCCAGACCTGCTCACGCTCCTCACGGCCGAGATTATCGAAGAACTCGACGAAACCGGCGATCAGATCGGTCTTGGTGAACAATACATAGACCGGAACCCGCACGCCCAGTTCGTCCTGGAGTTCGCGCATGCGCTTGCGCATGGCACCGGCATGCGCAAGCCGGTCGGCTTCAGGCAGCGCCGCCAGGTCGGACAACCCAATCGCCAGCAAGACGCCGTTCAGCGGCTGACGCCGGCGATGCTTCTTCAGCAGGCGCAGAAAACCAAGCCAGCCGGCGGAGTCGACCGTAGCCTGGCTGTCCTGTGTCGTGTATCGGCCAGCCGTATCGATCAGCACGGCCTGGTCAGTGAACCACCATTCGCAGTCACGGGTTCCGCCGACGCCGCGCAGGGCTGCCGGCCCCCTGGCGTCCGCCAGCGGAAAATTCAGGCCGGAATTGACCAGCGCCGTCGTTTTACCGGCGCCGGGCGGGCCGATGAACATATACCAGGGCAGCTCATACAGCCGTTTGCCGCGTCGTTTCCCCGGTAGTTTCTTCAGCTTCTGAAGCGCTTCCTTCAGGCGGCCGGCCAACACCGCGACTTCTTCCGCCGAGGCGGCATCGGCGGCGTCCTTTTCAGGGTTCGCCACCTCGGCCACGAGGGCCTTTTCCTTGCGGCGCTTGCCCCAAACCGTCAGCAGATTGACGATCAGCCACAACACCAGCAACACGCCGATCGTTATCAGCCGGGCAATCTGGCTATCGAACGGATGGACACTGCCGAACGCCATCAGCGGGCCGAAGAACCAGATCAGAATGATCAGAACGCCGACACCGAAGAAGGTGCTGAACCAATGCGAGCGCAGAATCGCCCAAAGACCAGGGAACATCAGGGCGTCTCCGACGTGCGGGTCAGCACGATTTCAGTGCGCCGGTTTTTCTGCCGTCCATCGGCGGTGGCGTTGGACGCCAACGGATCGGCATCGGCCCGCCCAATGGCTTTGACCCGCTTGGGATTACTAAGTTTGGTTTCGACCATTTGGGCGACCGCCTGGGCGCGGGCCAGCGACAATTCAAAATTCGATGGGAAGCGCGCGGTGTGAATCGGCTGATTGTCGGTATATCCGACGACGCTGATTCTACCCTTCTCATCCTCCAGCGCAGTGCCGATCCGCGCAAGCAACGGATTATAGCTGCTGTTCAGCGTGGCGGTGCCAGAGCCGAACATTGTGTTGCCGGTCAGACGGACGGTGACGGACTGCGCATCCTCCAGCACGACCACCAACCCCGATTTAATCTCCGGCGCCAGGAATTCGTGCAGCTTGGCGGACAAGTTGCTTGGCGCGGCGGCAACCGGCGGCGGTGGCGGCGGTGCCGTCATTTCCACACGAGGGATCACCGGTGTACCATGGGGCGGCAACCCATACATCTGGGCGAACGCAATGTCTGAACGGCCAGCGAGCATGAAATTGAAGACGAGATAGATCAGCGCCGCCATCAATGCGGTCCCAGCGCCAATCGCCCAGAACGGGATTCGCTGCCGCAGCGTGCGATAGCCAAGGTCGGTGCCCCGCCAATGCGGCGACAACTCACGCTCAAAATCGCCGCGCCGAGTGCGGATCAGCCGGTACACGCCGTCACGCAACTCGGTCAAGGCCGCGGTGCCACGCGGCATCACCCGATACCGGCCTTCAAAGCCAAGCGAAGTGCAAAGATACATCAGTTCGACGACTTCGCCGTTGTGGCCGAGATCCTTCTGCATCTGCTCCAGGATTTCGAAGAACCGGTCGCCGCCGGTGACCTCGTTCTGAAAGATGCTGGTCAGACTCTGTTGCGACCACGAACTAGCCGCGCCCCAGGGCGTACTGAGAACGAGATCATCGATCGTGGCGCAAAGCGCGTAACGCGCCGCCCGCAATGCTCGGGTGTCGAGACCCGTGGTCAGCGCGTTGCGCTCAAAGCCACGCATCTCTGTCACCATGCCGCGACGCAACTGCTCGGGGTCCGGATTGGCAGCGCCGCGAACCGACACGATACGGATGGCCGCCGCCAGCAGCGGCGCCGCGATGGCGACAAGCTTGTTGCTGCCGACCGCGGGTACCGCGACGGCAGTGCCGCCGCCCCCCTGTGAAGCCGTCATCGGCGCGGCGGCCGGACGTCCCCCTCCACCGCCCGGGCGCGGACGGATCATGGTGCGGTCGCTGTCGGTCGGTTCGGCGAATGGATCGTCGCTCATTGCCTCACCCTCGGATGGCCCAGCATTCAATTTCAAGACCCGGCAGGTCGCCGGTCACATGGATCGCAACGCCACCGGACCGGGCCAGTGCTGCCCAATAGGCGCTGCTGCGATCGAGTTCAAAGTAACTCGTTCCGGAATAATACGGAAGCTGACGCGGCGCCACTGGCAAGGCGCGCACGGCGATACCGGGCAGCGCCACAGTGATCAGTTCGCGGATCTGCTCGACCGGTCCGATCTTGACCAGATTGGGGAAATTGCGTCGCAGCGTTTCCACCGGCACCTGCGCCTTCACCGCCAGCACCCAGGTCGCTTCTGTCACCAGCGTGCGGTCCAGGATGGGGCCGACGCGGATGCCGAATTTGCGTTCCTGCAACGGGATCGGCACCGCCGTCTGTTCCAGCACCGCCGACAGAGCCTGACGCAGCGCAGACATCACCGGACGGAACGTCGCTTGTAGATCATCGTGCTTATAGGGAGAGAATGCGACCGGCCGCTTACGCGTCTCGGTAAACGTCGCCAGTTCGCCGGCCAGGCTGACCGCCACCCGATAGAAGCTTTCCGGATGCAGTTGCGGGGCGATCGACCCCAGATGAGTCATCAGCGGTTCATAATTGTTGCATAATTGCAGCAACATGTAATCCGCGATCTCGGCAGTACCCCGCGTCGTGGTTTCCGACACCCGTCCGGCCAAGGCCTCGGCGCGGTGATGCAGCAGTCCTTGCAATTGGTTGATAAAGCCCCCGATCACGCTGGAGGCGCTACAGGTCAGCAACGGCGGGATATAGCCCTCGTCGAGAACTGTGCTTTTGTCAGCCCGCACTTCGACCACCCGAGCCAAGCCGACGCCAGTGAAGCCGGTCCGGGCCTCGCCTTCCAGCGCATAGCGCAGACGAAGCTTGCCGATCGGCACGGCGGTCCGGCCCTGCGACCCGGCAACGATATCGGTGGCTTCGAACTCATCGGTGGCGAAGCGCGCGACCGTCTCGATCAATTCGGGCGGGGCAACCTCCACCCCACCGGGCTGACGGGTCGGCAATTGCAGATAAACCACAACGTTCCGCGCCGCTTCGGGCAGATCGATCGGCCTGGGAGGGGCCGCATCGTCGGGCAAGCTGAACGGGGTGCCATCAGGCAGGATGCCGGCGGCCGAACGAATACCAAACTTGCCCAGGGTAAGCAGATCGGTATCCAGCGACAGTTCGGTCAGGCCCCAGGCAAACGGCCGCAGCCCCATCGTGCTGGCCCGCACCAGCCGGTCCACATATCGATCCTGCTGCTGCAAATGCTGCGGCTGCAGGAACAGCCCTTCGGACCAGATAACCTTGTTTTCCCAGTTCATCGCGACAGTCCGATCATGCCTGCCACCTATTTCGGCCCGGTTGCATCGGTCTTCAGCACCAATCCGTCATGCCCGGCGGTCACGGTCACTTTGGTCGTTTTATGTGGAACGACATCGAATGATACACGCCAGACGACGGTCTGGAATCCGCGATAGGCGCCGAAGACCCCGATCGAGGTGACATTGTCTTTTGGCATGACTGTTTCGGATTTGCTGCCACCTGGGGCTAGCAGAAAATCATCGCGGTGAACAAGATCCGTTTTCAGTGTGGCCTCGTCGTCGTTATAAAGCGGAAAGAATTCCGCAGCCTTGAAACCCGCCGCCCCAGCCAACTGATAGACGCGGATCGCAAGCGGCGCGCCCTTGTTGTCAACGGTAGGGTTGTTGTCGGGCGTGGCGTCGATGGTGAGATTTACCACCGTGGGGGGCGGTGGCGGCGGCGGCCCCCCGCAGCCTGCCAGACAGGAGATCGCCGCAACACCCACGAAAATCCATCGAAGCCGCATACTAAATCTCCCAGCCGCCTACTCTACTTGCTTCGTTCCCGCAAGCAAGCCACAGCGTAATGATGGTTTGCCATGGTCCGGCCGTGGTTCAGGTGACGTTTGTGCTAATCGTCAAAGCTTCCCCACCTGCGCGGTGTAGGCGCGGGCAAATTCCCGGCCGAACAGAGCATGAAAATCGTCCTCCGCCTCACGCGCGATATCCTTGTAGGCGGCGCAGAACAT
>DAIEHR010000217.1 GCA_027353465.1 Acetobacteraceae bacterium
CGGCGAAATGCGGGCGCAGCCATGCGATCGGCAGGATCTCCTCCCGCGTCGCCTGCGGCAGCAGGAAGCGGGTGCCTCCGGTCATTTCCAGTTCGACGATCTTGGTGACCGTCACGTCGCCGATGGTCCATTTCATGGTGCGTCCCCTATCGGGTTCAGTCTAGGACGGTTTGTCGGAAACATGGCAATAGCCGGTGCATTACGATGGGTCGGTCCCTACCTATTACTGACGCCGCCCCGCCCCGACGCTATACCGAACTCCTTCACGAAGCCGTCAACACCACGGGGATCCAGGTCCGCATGTCCCAGCCAGCTATCCAGATATGTTCGTGCGGCAGCGGACTTCGCTCGGACCGGTGTTGCGGCATGACCCAAGGCGCGATGCCGCCGCCCGAATCGTCTCGCCATCTTGTGCCGTTGGTGGAACGCGCCGTCACCGCGCACCGCCAGGGCGCCATTGAGGCCGCCGAACGCCTGTGCCTGGAGGTTCTGGAACTGGCGCCGCACCAACCCGGCGCGCTGGCGGTTTTGTATCAAATACGCAAGGACCAGGGGAACCACGCCGCCGCCGAGGTGCTGCTGCGCCGGTTAGTCGCGGTGGATCCAAACAATTTCGCCACGACGAACGAATTCGCCCTTCTGCTGCTGGCCAAGGGGGCGGTTCAGGAAGCCGAGGCGCAGGCCCGCAACGCTGTCCGCATCGCGCCGCAAAATCCGCAGGCGCACAACCTGATGGGCATGATCCTGACCGAGGCGCATCGCCCGCAGGCCGGCGAGTATCATTATCGCAAGGTGATGGAACTTAGCGGCAGCCGCGATCCGATCCTGCTAGCCAACCTCGCCTGGAACCTGAAAAATCAGGGGCGGATGGAGGAGGGTCGCGCATTGTACACCGAATCGGTCGCCGCCGCGCCCAACATCCGCCAAACCCTATTGGGTTGGGCCCGCCTGGAGGAAGCCGCCCGCAACTTCGATACCGCCGCTGAAATCCTGGATCGAATGGAACAGCAATGGCCAAATGATCCCGGCCTGCTGTTGTCGCGGGCGGTGTTGCTGGGGCGGGTGAAGCGAACGGATCAGGCATTGACGGTGCTGGACCGGATGGCCGAACAATCCACCGGCGGCGGTGGCCTGGGCCCGAACGAACTGACCGAGAAGGGCCGTCTGCTGGATCAGGCCGGCCGCCACGATGAAGCATTCGCGGCCTTCACCGAGGGCAAGCGCCTGGCCCGCGAACTCAGCGGTCACCAATATCTGGACGCCGCCGCCGAAAATCTGATCGGCCGCCTGGGCGGTTTCTTCACCGCCGCCCGGATGGAGACTCTTCCCCGAGCCACGGTGCGCAGCGACGTTGCGCAGCCGATCTTTGTGCTCGGCTTCCCGCGTTCCGGCACCACGCTGATGGAACAGACGCTGTCGGCGCATCCGCGTATCGTCGCGGGCGACGAGTTGCCGCTGATCGCCGATCTGACCGGGCTGTTGCCACGCATGCTAGGCAGCCCGCTGAACTATCCCGAGGCACTGACCGAACTGTGGATGGGCGACCAGCGGGAAGGGCTGGACAATCTGCGCGACTATTACCTGCAAAAAGTGACGCAGATGGGCATTCTGACGCCGGGTGCCAGATGGTTCACCGACAAGATGCCGCTGAACGAAACCCATCTCGGCTTGATCGCGCTTCTGTTCCCCCAGGCTCCCCTGATCCATGTGATCCGCCATCCGTTGGACATCATGGTGTCGGCGCTGTCGAACCATTTCACCCACGGCATGTTCTGCGCCAGCGCACTGGAAACCGCTGCCCTGCACTACGTCCGTGTCATGGACCTGGTTCAGCAATACCGATCCGAAATGATGCTTCGTTATTTGCCGGTACGGTACGAGAGCATGGTGACCGAACAGGAAACCACCGTCCGGTCGGTGCTGGATTTCGTCGGCGAACGCTTCGATCCCAAGTGCCTGAAATTCCATGAAAACCAGCGGTACGCACGCACTGCCAGTTATGCTCAGGTGACCGAACCGCTGTACGACCGGTCCCGCTTCCGTTACCGCCATTATTTGAAACACCTGCGGCCGGTGATTCCGATTTTGCGGCCGCATATCGAGCGGCTGGGCTATACGGTCGATTGATCTACGGATTTGCCCGCCGGGCGTCCCGCGCACACAACCGATCCCCGACGATCGGCGAAACGCTTGGGTTTCGCGCCACTGGCGACGGCGACCCGTGTCCGCGCGGTGCTCAGGCGGCAGCAACCTGAGCGCTCGATCGGCACGGCAGGCTGATCGGGCGGTGCGATTGCCCCCTATGCCGCCGCGATCAACAACCGGCTCGACGCGCGCGGGCGGCCGATCAGCGGCAGCAAATCCGCCAGATCTGGCCCGCTGTCTTCCCCGATCAGCGCCAGCCGCAGCGGCATCAGCAAAGCGTCCCCGGTCAGTCCGGTCGCCTGTTCCAGCGCGGCGATCCAGGCTGCCCCGACCGTGGTGTCCCACGGCTCCGCCGGCAACAGCGCCTCGGCTTCCCGCAACAGCGCGCCAGCGCCTTCGATGACCGGTGGCACGATCGTCCCGGCAACCACGTCCCACCAGCCGCGGGATTCCTTCAGCAAATCCAGGTGCCCGCGGATTGCCAGCCAGAACGCCTCGGTCGCACCCCCTGGCAGCCGATCCGCAACGGCCGCGAAGTCCATTCCCGCCAGCACACGCCGGTTGATCGCCAGCATCTCGGTGATATCGAACCGGGAGCCGGCAAGGTCCGCCAGCTCAAAATCCGCGGCCAACGTGTCCAGCGGTGGCACCGAACCATCCGCCGCCGAGATACCGGTCATGCAGGCAGCGATGGCGCATGGTTCCACCCCGTCGTTCCGCAAGCCTCGCAGCGCCAGATTGCCGGCCTTTCGGCCTCCGGGGGCCGTTGTTCCATTGTCGCCCAGCGCCGGCAAATGCGCGAACCGAATGGGCTTCCTCGTGCCGCGCAGCACCTCGAACAACTCAATCTGCACGGCGGTGTTGCCGGCGTTATCCTCGGCGCGGATAATGTGCGTCGTGCCGTAGTCGATATCGTCCACCACGCTGGCCAATATCGGGGAGGGCGTCCCATCCGCCCGCACCAGAATGGGGTCGGACACCGCCGACAACGTCGCCTCGCGGGGTCCCAGGATCAGATCCTGCCATTCCAGGGTCCGCCCGGACAGCTTGAACCGCCAATGCGGTACCTTGCCGCCCGCCTCCGCATCGATCCTTTGCTTGTCCGTCAGTTTCAACATCGCCCGGTCATAGATCGGCGACTGGTGGCGCTTGCGCCGGAATTCCTGCTTCGCCTTCAGCTCTTCCTCGGACTCGAAGCAGGGGTAGATGAACTTGTCCCGCTTCAGCCGCTCGATCGTATCCTGATACAGCGCCAGCCGTTCGGATTGCCGGAAGGACGTGTGCCAGCCGATCCCGAACCATTGCAAATCCTGCATGATCTGGTCGGCGTGGACTCTGCGCCCGCGTTCTGGGTCCAGGTCGTCGATCCGCAACAGCATCTCGCCATTGCCACGCCGGGCGAACAGATAATTCGCCAGCGCCACGCGAACGCCGCTGACAAAGAGATTGCCGGTGGGGGTCGGGGCGAACCGGACGCGGATCATTCCTCGGTCTCGTCGTCAACGCCGATATCGTCACGACGGGGGTCCAGTGACCGCCAGTCCCGATCTTCCGTACTGGCGCGGTGATCCACGAAATCACCGAGTTCGGTGGCGCTTTTCCACCCGGCCTCGGCGGCATCGATAACGATCGCATCCTCGCCGAAGGCAAACCAGGCCTCCAGCACCTCTTTCGAGGACATGCCGGGCACGCGGCATCGTTCAACCGAGTCGCGTACATAGCGACGGGCGAACGCGTTCGCGTGCATCAGCGTGTCGAAACCGCCGATTTCCTCGACGATATTGTCCTGCGCACCGCCGGACAGGTCCAGGATACGGACACGCCAGCCGCCGTCGGGCGCAAAAAGGTCACTCATAATGGGGAAAGTCCGGGGAACGTCTTTTTGATCATCCACTAATCTACGGGGACAGATGTGGCGAATCAACGGCACAGGATGAAACGATCGGGCCCGGCGGCTATTTGGGGACGGCTAAGCCTTCCGCGCCCGCAGCGCATCCAGGATCGCCCGCGCCAGCGGTGTCTGGCACAGGTCCGTCACATCAAGCTCCAGCCGACGTCGCCAGTTCGGGCGTTCCGTGTTGGTGCCGGGCAGGTTCACGGCGATCGTCTCTCCGGCAAGGTCGTCCGCCTGCGTCAGAGTCAGCAGCGATGGTGTGGCGGAAACGAATGCATGCACAGCCGCGGCGACTGAAATCGGCATGGGGCCGGCGAGATCGACCTCCTCCCGCAGCAGCCCCTCGGCCTGAAGCTGGGAAATCAGTTCGGCCTTCTCCCCCGAACGGGCCGCGTCGGCGTTCGGGTCGTCCACCAGGGACAGTGCCCGCTTCTCCGCGATATCCGCGCCCACCCACCAGCCCGCGAGGGTCGGCAGATCGTGGGTGGAAACGCACGATGCGGCCAAACGCCGCCACTCCGCTGGCGGACGGATATGGCCGTCCCGACGTTCAAACCACAGCACGCGGTAGGACAGGATGTTCGCCGCGGCCAACGCGTCCGACATGCCCTCGGGGACCGTGCCAAGATCTTCGCCCACCACCAGGCATTTGGCCCGCTGGCTTTGCAGCGCGGCCTGGGCGAGCAAGTCCTGCATCGGATACGCCACATAGGCTCCGTCGGTCGCCCCCGCACCGTCCGGCACGACAAACAGCCGGCGTAACCCCATGACATGATCGATCCGCAACGCCCCGGCGTGCCGCATATTGGCGACCAGCAATTCGTTGAATGCCTGGAACCCATCCAGGCGCATCGCCACCGGGTCGGGCGGCGGCAGGCTCCAGACCTGCCCAGCGGCGGAGAACGGGTCGGGCGGGGCGCCCACCGAAACGCCTCGCATCAGCGTATCCTGCGCCGACCAGGCCTCGGCCCCGTCCGGCGCGGCGCCAACCGCAAGATCCCGGTAGAAGCCGAACGGCAGGCCGTTCCGAGCAGCCTCGCCAAGCTGGCGGTCCGCCACGGTCTGCATGAATGTGTGGAAGCGGACGGTCTGGTCGTGCAGCGCCCCGAATGTGGCCACGGCCGGGTTGTCCGGGTGGCGCAGTTCCACCGGCCAATGGTGCCAGTCCGATGTTCCCAATACCTCGGCGATGGTTTCGAATGTCGCGAACCGGCGCAGGGCGTCGGGGAGATCGGCTTGGGGTGCCCGGGCGAACGCCGCGAGCAGGACGGCGCGCTTACGGTCCCACACCGCCGGATAGTCCACTGGTCCCGCGGGCGAGGGCAGGCCCGAGCCGCCCGGAAACCCGGAGACATCGATATAGATTGGATCCAAAAATCGTCGATCCGAGGGCTGATACGGGCTGGTGCGGGAGCGATCGTGCGGGAACAGCGCATGCAGCGGGTTCAGCCCCGCCATGGATGCCCCAGCCTGGGCAGAGGCGGCCGCAAACTGGGCGAGGGTGGTGAAATCGCCGATCCCCTGATCGCCGCGTGATCTTAGAGTATAGAGATGCGCGGCAATTCCGAACCGCCGCTGCCCGCCGAGTAACCCCTCAGGCAGAAAGCAGGCTTCGGGCGCGACGGTCAGATGGCAAACCCGTTCGGGATCGTCCTCGTTCAGCAGGCGGTGCCGTCCGACCGGCTGCGGCGGCACGACGATCCCGCCGTTTTGGGCTGGAAACCGTTCGCGGCTGCCATCCTCCCGCAGCAAAGTCACCCAGGCGGGGCGGGGCTGGCCAAGCGGGACCGCGATGCCATCCCCGCCCCGGACGGTCAGCACGGGCGGCAGAACGGGCTGGGCCGTCAGCCGAACCAAGCTGTCCCGCAGATCCCCCGGCGTGTCCGCCGGCAACCGCATTGCATTTAGCAACGCCCGCTTTGTCTCCACCCCGACCGGATGATATCCGCCGCTGATATCCCACCAGACCGGTTCGATCCCCGCCAACTCCGCCAGGCGGCCAAGATCGTCGTCATGGCTTTGCCCAGCCGGTTTGGGCGAATCGTCGGGGGCGCTGGGGCGCGTGGGGATTTCCCGAAACACCGCGACGGACCGCGCGGAGACGACCAGACCCTCGCCCGATCCGGCGCTGTCCAGCACCCGAACCCAGGTGTGGCCGGGACGAAGTTGAGGCAGCCCGATCGTTACCGCAACGTCATGCGAATGGAACACCAGCGCGGCGCGCGTGTCATTGGCAAACAGCACCGCGACGAGCGTCCCGTCAGCGTCCCGCGCCCAGTCTGAAATGGGCGATCCATCCAGTCCGCACCAGGTCACGTCCGGCAGCATCGCAGCGCCGACCGGTTTGCCCTGCAGCACCGCTCCGTCGAACATCGCACCCAGTTCCCGGCGGGCCGCGAGGGTCGCCGCGGTGAAATCGATGAGTGCGTCATCGGCGTTTGGCCAATCGATCCACGACCCGGCGTTGTCCTGCGCATAGGCGTTGTTGTTCCCATGCTGCGTGCGTCCCAGCTCATCACCCATCGACAACATTGGTGTGCCGCGCGACAGCAGCAGGGTTGCCAGCAGTGCCCGAACGTCCCTGTGGCGGGCGGCGATCACGGCTGGATCGTCCGACGTGCCTTCGATCCCGTTGTTCCACGACAGGTTGTCGGTCGTCCCGTCGCGATTGTCTTCGCCATTGGCGCTGTTGTGCTTGGCCTGGTACGCAACCAGATCGGCCACGGTGAACCCGTCATGCGCGGTGATGTAGTTCACGCTTCGGGACAGCGGCCGGCCGCCGAATACGTCAGCCGACCCGGCAAACCGGGTGGTGAGTTCCCCGAGCATGCCGCCATCGCCGCGCCAGAACCGCCTAACGGTATCGCGGAACCTGTCATTCCATTCGCCCCAGCGAGCGGGGAAGGCACCGAGCTGATAGCCGCCGGGGCCGATGTCCCATGGTTCCGCGATCATGGCGCAACGCGACAGGACCGGGTCCTGCTCCACCGCCGCGAGGAAGGGGGCATTCCGGTCGAAGCCGTCGGTTCGACGTCCCAGCGTGGTCGCGAGATCCAGGCGGAATCCGTCCAGACCGCCGAAAACCGCCCAGGCTCGCAGCGCATCCATGCCCAGACGCAGGGCGATCGGGCGGTCCATCGCCAGCACGTTGCCGCATCCGGCATCGTTCACATACAGCGACCGGTCCGCCCGCAGCCGATAGTAGCCGACATTGTCCAGCCCGCGGAGGGATAGCGTCGGCCCCAGTTCGTCGCTCTCGCCGGAGTGGTTCAGCACCACGTCCAGGATCACATTCAATCCAGCTTCATGCAGAGCATCAACAGCCGTCCGAACCTCGGCCCATCCGCCCGGGGCCAGCCGGGGGTCGGGGGCCAGGAACGCCATGGGGTTGTAGCCCCAGTAGTTGGACAGCTTCAGCGGCGGCAAATGCCGCTCATCGGCCCAGGCGGCGCTGGGCATCAGCTCGACTGTGGTGACGCCCAGCCGGAGGAGGTGCGCGATGCTGACGGGATGCCCCAAGGCGGCGAACGTCCCACGAATCGGTGGCGGAATGTCCGGATGGGTCATGGTGAAGCCGCGGACATGGAGCTCGTAGATAACTTGCCGATCCCAGTCGAAGGCCGGGCGATTTCGTACGGGGACGACAGCCGGTGCGCCAACGATCCCCTTCGGCATCAGCGGCGCAGTGTCCTCCGGCCGGGGGCCATCGCGATCGAACAGCAGGTCGTGCAGCTTGAACGGCCGGTCGATGGCGGTGGCCCACGGGTCCACCAGCAGCTTGGCGCCATTGAACCGCAGCCCGGCCGCCGGATCCCACGGCCCGAACGCGCGCAGCCCGTAGCGCGAGCCAACGGGCACGTCGGCGATGTGTCCGTGATGGACCGGCCCGGTACGCTGCCGCAGCCGGACCCGGCGGATTTCGGCGTCCCCGGCATCGAACAGGCAAACCGCGATCGCCTCCGCATCCGGCGCGTGGACCGCGACATCGATCCCGCCGTCCGCGAGGGTAAGTCCCATCGCGGGCGGCGCGGCTGCGTCATTTACCGACATTCAAGCCCCATTGCGTGTGCGCTGAACCAGCTTTGGTTCTGACCTGGCGGCAAACTAACCCCGGTCCGCGAGGACGGACCGATACAGTGCGACATATCGGCTGGCGGGTCCGCGCCAGGATACATCCGCCGCCATGCCATTGCGTTGCATCCGCTCCCAGGCCGCCTTGTCCCGCCACAATTCCATCAAGCGCCGCAGCGCCGATTGCAGCGCCGCCGGTGTGGCGGGCCAGAACTGAAGGCCGGTCGCCACACCGGCCGCCAGCGCGGCTTCATTGGCGTCGATCACCGAATCCGCCAGTCCGCCGACGCGGGACACGACCGGTACGGCGCCATATCGCAGTGCATATAGCTGGGTCAGTCCGCAAGGCTCAAACCGCGACGGCGCCAGAAACGCGTCGCTGCCCGCTTCGATCAGGTGGGCCAGCGCCTCGTCGTAGCCGATGACGCAGCCGACCGACCCCAGGTTCCATTCCGCGGCGGCTACGAAAGCATGCTCCAGATCCGGATCGCCGGCGCCCAGAAGTGCCAGTTGAAATCCGTCAGACGACAGATCGTCCAGCAGATCGAGCAACATGTCCAAGCCCTTCTGGGTCGTCATGCGGCTGACCACGCCGATCAGCAGGGCGTCGGGGTTCTGGTCCAGACCCATACGCTTCTGCAGGGCGGCCTTGTTGAGGGCCCGCTTCGCTAACCTCCCGCGCCCAAACCGGCCAGGGATCAGCGGGTCAGCGGCCGGGTTCCAAATGGTGTCGTCGATGCCATTCATGATTCCGGATACCGCGTCGGCGCGATGCCGCAGGACCCCATCCAGCCCCATGCCGTTCTCCTCGGCCATGATCTCCATGGCATAGGTCGGGGACACGGTGGTGATGCGGTCGGCATAGGACAGGCCGCCCTTCAGGAAATTGACGTCGCCATGATATTCCAGCCCACTCAGCGAGAATGCCGAAGCGGGCAGCCCAAGCCGGGGAAACAAGCCGGCGGGATACCGGCCCTGGAACGCCAGGTTGTGGACCGTCAACACGGTTCCAGGCCGCTCCCCGGGATGAAAGTTCAGGTAAACGATCGCCATCGCCGCCTGCCAGTCATGGGCATGCAGGATGTCGAAACCGTGGCCGGGGGCAACGCCGACGGCTATCGCCGCGGCGGCGGCCCCGAGCCCGGCAAAGCGCAGGCCGTTATCCGCCCATTCCCGTCCATCGGCCCCGAGATACGGATTGCCCGCGCGCGCATATAAGTGCGGCGCGTCCACCACCAATACGTCCAACCCGGCGGCGGAGCCGAGCAGCACCGTTGCGGCGCCGCCAAACAGGTCGGCGAATTCATGCACCGGGCTGGCATCGTTCAGCGCGGTCATGACCGCGGGATAGCCCGGAAGAATGGTGGTCGTCTCGGCTCCCGCCGCCGCCAGCGCGACTGGGAGCGCCCCGGTCACGTCGGCCAGGCCGCCGGTTTTCACCACGGGAAACATCTCGGAAGCGACAGACAGAACCCGGACCATCCTAGGGGACCAAACGATCGATCATTGGCTGGGTGATCAGGCAGATCCCCCGGTCGGTGCGGCGGAAGCGTCTGGCGTCGTCGATCGGGTCTTCCCCGACGACCAATCCGGCTGGGATCTTCACGCCCTTCTCCACGATCACGTTTCGCAGTCGCGCCCCCCGCCCGATATCCGCGCTCGGCAGGATGACCGCGTTCTCCACGCGCGCATAGGAATGCACGTGTACGCCGGTAAACAGCAGCGACTGCCGCAGGAACGATCCGGACACGATGCAGCCGCCGGATACGAGCGATGAAATCGCCTCCCCGCGCCGCCCGACTTCCTCATGCACGAACTTCGCCGGGGGCGAAATCTCGGCATAGGTCCAGATAGGCCATTCGCGGTCGTATAGGTCCAGCGCGGGCACGATCGCCGTCAGGTCGATATTGGCTTCCCAATACGCATCCAACGTCCCGACATCGCGCCAGTATGCTTCCCGCTCGGCACCGGAGGTCACGCAGGAGTTGGTGAACCGGTGCGCAACGGCTTTGCCATGCCTGACCAGATACGGAATGATGTCCTTGCCGAAATCCCGTTCCGACGACGGGTCGGCGGCATCACGGTGCAACTGCTCGATCAGGAACTTGGTCTTGAAGACATAGATGCCCATGCTTGCCAGCGACATGGCGGGGTTGTCCGGCATTGGCGGCGGATCGGCGGGCTTTTCGATGAACGCCACGATGCGGTCCTGGTCATCGACATGCATCACGCCGAAGCCCGAGGCTTCCATCCTGGGCACCTCGATACACCCCACGGTGACATCGGCACCCTGTTCGGCGTGCTGCACCAGCATCGGGGCGTAGTCCATCTTGTAGATGTGATCGCCGGCCAGAATCACGATGTACTCGGGGTCGTAACCCTCGATAATGTCGATGTTCTGATACAGCGCATCCGCCGTCCCGGCGTACCAACTATCGCCCGACCGCTGCGAGGCGGGCAGGATATCGAATCCCTCGTTCCGCTCCGGCCGGAAGAAGTTCCAGCCGCGCTGCAAATGCCGGATCAGGCTGTGGGCCTTGTATTGAGTTGCCACGCCGATACGGCGGATGCCCGAGTTAAGGGCGTTCGACAGCGCGAAGTCGATAATCCGGCTCTTACCGCCAAAATACACTGCTGGTTTAGCGCGAACGTCTGTCAGTTCCAGCAGACGCGAACCTCGCCCCCCCGCCAACACATACGCCATCGTGTCACGAACGATCGGCGCGTAGAGTCCCGGGCGTTGAGCCATCAGGCCGTCTCCTGGTTGGGCGGTTCTTGTTGCTTTTCTACGTTAACCGCCCCCGCGGAGATATGCCAGCGACCCCGTCCCGGCACGCACCGTGCCGGCGCCGAAATTAGGACTCCCCGCCTTGATACGCCGGGACGTCCCAAATCAGGTCCGCATATTCCCGGATCGAACGGTCCGAGGAGAACCAGCCGACATTCGCCGTATTCAGAATTGACGCCTGCCACCAATCCTCCGGTCGCCGCCACAAATCCGCGATGTTGCGCTGTTTGGCGAAATAGTCGTCGAAATCGGCGCACACAAGAAAGTAGTCGTGATAGCGCAGGGCGTTGACCAGTCCGCGGTAACGATCGGGTTCGTCCGGCGAGAACACGCCCGATTCGACGCTGGCCAAAACCTCCTGCAGCACCGGTGAGGCACTTATCAGGTCTTCAGAACTGTTGCCCATAAGCCGGCGCGCTTCCACCTGCGCGGCGGTCAGGCCGAAGATGAACATGTTGTCGTCGCCGACACGCTCGTGCAGTTCGATGTTCGCGCCATCCATCGTGCCGATGGTCAGCGCGCCGTTCAGGGCGAATTTCATGTTGCCGGTGCCGGACGCTTCCATGCCGGCGGTCGAAATCTGTTCCGATACGTCGGCGGCCGGAATGATCACCTCGGCCAGACTAACCGAGTAGTTGGGCAGGAACACGATTTTCAGGATATTGCGAACCGTGGGATCGCTGTTGATCACCTTCGCCACGTCGTGGATCAGCTTGATGATCAGCTTGGCCTGGTGGTAGCTGGCGGCGGCCTTACCCGCAAAAATCTTCACCCGCGGTGCCCAGTCGTCCATCGGACGCGCCCGGACGGCGTTGTACAGCGCGATGGCTTCCAGGATATTCAGAAGCTGGCGCTTGTATTCGTGGATACGCTTGATGTGGACGTCGAAAATCGCCGCCGGATCGACGCGGATTTCCAATTCCCGGCGGATCAGGTCCGACAGCGCCAGCTTGTTCATATACCGGCTGGCGGCGAAGCGCTTCTGAAACGCCCGGTCGTTCGCCATCGGACGCAGCTTTTCCAGCGCATTCTCGTCGTCCAGCACGCGCGGTCCTACGGTATCGACCAGCAACCGCGTCAGCCGGGGATTGGCTTCGTGCAGCCAGCGGCGGAACGCGATGCCATTGGTAACGTTGACGATGCGGTCGGGAAACAAATTATGCAGGTCGCGGAACACGGTTTCCCGCATCAGGCCGGTATGCAGCGCCGACACGCCGTTCACGCGGTGGGAGCCGAGGAACGCCAGATGGCTCATGCGGACACGCCGGCCCTGATGCTCATCGATCATCGACACGCTGGACAGCATCGCGTCGTCGCCGGGATGCTCCTTGCGGACCTGCCCCAGATGGAGCGCGTTGATCAGATAGATGATATGCATGTGGCGGGGCAGCAGGCGCTCCATCAGCGGAACCGGCCAGACCTCCAGCGCCTCCGGCAGCAGGGTGTGGTTGGTGTAGCTGAACGTCTCTCGTGTCATCCGCCAGGCGTCTTCCCAGGGGATATGATGCAGGTCCAGCAGGATGCGCATCAGTTCCGCAACCCCGATCGCCGGATGCGTGTCGTTCAACTGGATAGAGGTTTTCTCCGCCAGGTTACCGATATGGCCAAACGCCCTGATGTGCCGCCGCACCAAATCCTGCAACGACGCGGACACGAAGAAATACTCCTGCCGCAACCGTAACTCTTGACCCGCGGGCGTTGCGTCGGACGGATACAGCACCTTGGAGATCGATTCCGCCCGCACCTGTTCGGCCAGCGCACCCGCGTGATCGCCGTGGTTGAACGCATCCAGCCGCAGCGGATCGGCCGACCGGGCGGACCACAGGCGCAACGTGTTGACGCGGCGGCCGCGCCAGCCCACGGACGGGGTGTCATAGGCGACCGCCTCGATAGTTTCGGCGGGGTGCCAAACATGCCGAACAGCGGCCTCCGAGATCGGGACAGCCTCGATCGCGCCGCCGAAGCCGACAGAATAACTGACCTCCGGCCGGTGGAATTCCCACGGGTTGCCCAAGGCCAGCCAATCTTCAGGAAATTCCTGCTGCCAGCCATTCTTCATCACCTGGCGGAACAGCCCATGCTCATACCGGATGCCGTAGCCGTATGCTGGAATATCCAGCGTGGCCATGCTTTCCATGAAGCAAGCGGCCAACCGCCCCAGGCCGCCATTGCCCAACGCGGCGTCGGGTTCCAGGGCGCGTAACTTGTCGAGATCGACATCCAGCCCAGCCAGGGCGGCCCGCATCGTGTTCAGGCTGTCCATGTTGTTCAGATTGTCGAACAACAGCCGGCCAATCAGAAATTCAAGCGACAGGTAATAAACGCGCTTCGAGCCGCTCTGGTAGGTTGCGTTAATACCGGCCAGCCACCGGTCAACAATCCGGTCCCGCACCGCATACGCCGTGGCCATCAGCCAGTCCCGCTCGGTCGCGATCGCCCGGCGCTTGCCCACCACATAGGTCAGCTTATCCAGGATCGCGGTTTGCAGCGCGGCGACGTCCCCGTCGTTGTTGGCCGAGACGCCTGTATCCAATTCGTCGGCGAGATTGGCAGACACGTCCGTTTCAAGCTCCACGCCGCTTCACCCTTACGTGATATGAAAGTCCTTATAACGAAAGCATGTTTGCGGGGTTGGCTTCAACCGTTTGCACGGGGCGAAGCCATCATCGCCGGGATTTGTGGCATTTTGATCGATTTAAGGCGTCATGACGCGCAAATGGACTGAAACGGGGTTTTTATCCCCAAAAATTTAGCACGAGGCGGCTATTTCTGATGGATCTCTCGTCCGCCTGCCGGCATGTTGACCCCCAACCCGGCCTTTGTTCCAAGAATGCGGGCGCTTGGCGGCCAAGAATCGACGATGCTGTCGCGCCAGACAATCACGGCCGCGGCTCCTCCACCCAATACACCCAGCGTTAGAACCCAGGCGGCGACCAACGCAATCGATGCCCGTGGCCGGCGGCTGCCCGCGACCAAGCGGTCCATCGCGGTGATCGCCGGTAACTCAAATTTTGGCTCCGCCGGTGGGGGCGCGTCCGCCACGGGGGTGCGTTCGGTGGACGCCGGGGGTTCCGTGTCCCGTACGGCCGTCCATTCCTTGGCGCACCGCGCGCAGCGAACGGTTTGTCGCTGCTTCAGCCGGTTCGCGGGCACCTCATAAGCGGCGGCACAGTTGGGGCAAACAATTCGCATTATAACCTATAACGAATCAGCATGGATCGATCTTAAATTCATGCACCGATTGCCGGCCAAGGGGCAACCTGCCGGTTGCCATGCGAGGACTGGAGGTCCAGTCTCAGGGCATTAAGTCCCGGGGCTGTGATATATCAATGGAATCATCAACTGCTGCATGATAACTGTAGCACGGGAATTTACATTAATAAATCTATCATTCATTAATGATTTATGCCATATCCAAAAACCTGAGAATATCGAAACTGAGGCGAAACGTATGCCCGCCTTTACCGAAACTATTGCAAGTCCAGCCAATGAGTCTTCCAGTTTCGGCCGCCACCAGCCTTTTCCAGCCCTCCCTGCTTTAAAAATCCGGACATTGTTGATCGGCCTAGTTCTTGCCGTGTTGCTGCCGTCTGTTGTGCTCGGAATCTTTGCAACCTGGACCGCCGTGTCCAGTGACATACGGGCGGCGAGCGGCCGGCTGGCGGATACCGCGCAGGCGCTGGCCCTCGCGATGGATCAGGAAATCGCCACACAAATCGCCGCATTAAGCGTGTTCGCCGAATCACCAGCCTTCGACGTCTATCCAGCACCGCCCGACGTCACGGCACTGTATGGCCAGGCACTCCGGGTTGCGAGACGACTTGGTGTCTCGGTCAATGTCGTTCGCCGGGACGGAACGCAATTATTCAGCACGCGCCGGCCCCTGGGAACGCAGTTACCGGTGGTGGCAACGGCCGAGGTGGTCGAGCGGGTGTTTGCGACCGGTCGGCCCGCGGTAAGCAACGTGGTTGTGGGGCCAATCGACGGCCAATTCACCGCGGCGACCGTGGTGCCAGTTTTTGACGCCGATCGTCGCGTGATATGGGCAACGGAAATCGGGTTCGAGATCGAAAAGGTCAGGGACTTACTTTTAGCGGCGGCGGTTCCGAAGGACGGCGTCGCTTCGTTGTCCGATGCCGAAGGCGCAATCGTCGCGCGATCCGATTCATTGCATCAGGCCCTGGTTGGCAAGCCGATCAATGCTGAGGGCCTGAAGGCCGGGGAACCGGGGACAGCCGGCATCCTCCGTGTAAGGACGAACGGGGTGCAGCGAGTTTCCGCCTTTCACAAACTCAGTGCGGCGGCGGGCTGGACTCTTGTCGTGTCCCAACCGGCCGCGGTCTTCGACGCGGCCTGGCAGCGACCCCTTATGGTGCTGGGTGGCGGAACGGTCGTTGGCCTGGTGGCTAGCATGCTGCTCGCATCCCTGGCGGCGCGGCAGATTCTCGGGCCTGTCCGCCGGCTTGGCGATTATGCCCGAGCGGTGGCCGCCTCTGACGGTGCTGTTCTGGCGGGTGGGACCGCGGACACCTTGCCGCCGGCGCACATCCTGGAACTGGAGGTGTTGCGGCGTGGGTTCGTCGGCGCTGAAGCGGCGCTGCGCCGCGCTGCCGATGAGGTTCATGCGCTTTTTCAGGCGAGTCCGGTCGGCATCGCCCGGCTCGACGAGGGTGGGCGGGTTCGTGAGGCCAACCCCGCAATGCTCCGTATAGTCGGTGCAAATCTGGCGGATCTTCGCGCGGGGCTGATAAACTGGGACCGGGTGGATCGGCCGGACCACCAGACAGTCATGCGGCATGCCTCCGCGCGGCCGCTGGTTACTGCCGGCGGCAGCACCGAGGCCTTTGAAAAAGACCTCGTGCGGCAAGATGGAACGCGCGTGCCGGTGCTGATTTCGTGGGCCATGCGTGATCCTGATACCGCGGCGGGGGTGGCATTCGCGACGGATCTGACGGAACTCCGCAGCAAGGACGCCCGGTTTCGGCTGTTCATGCAGCGCGCGCCCGCGGCCATCGCAATATTGGATGCCGAGATGTGCTATATTGCGGTGAGTGAACGCTTTCTTGCGGACTATAAGCTGACGTGCGAAAGCACGCAGTCGTTGGTCGGCCGTTCTCATTATGAATTGTTCCCGGAAATCCCCGAACACTGGCGTCAACTGCATCGCCGCGTGCTCGCGGGGGAAACACTCTCTGCCGAAGACGATCCGTTTCCCCGCCTGGATGGCCGGGTTGACTGGGTGCGGTGGGAGTTGACCCCGTGGTATGAAGCGGATGGCTCGATTGGCGGCATTATTCTGTTCTCTGAGGTGATCACGGACCGTAAGGTCGCACAGGAAGCCCTGACAGAGCGTAATTCGCGGCTGGGGTTGCTGCTCGACACAGTGATGGAAGGGATCATTCAGGCGTCGGAGGATGGCCGGATCGTATCGGCGAACCCCGCGGCGGTGCGCTTGTTCGGTTATGACAGCGAAGCCGAACTGATTGGCCAGCCGCTCGCCATTCTGATGCCGAACCTCGATGCGGAAGGCCACGACGGCTACCTGGTCAACCGTCGCGACACGGACCCGGCCCGATCGATCGGCCTTTCAGATCGGGAACTGGTCGGAGTGCGCAAGGATGGATCGACGTTTACCCACGCGCTTTCTATCAGCTCTTTCCGGTCGGGGAATAAGCGGTTCCTCACCAGCGTGCTTCGCGATATGACGGAAGCCAAGCAGGCCGAGGTGACTAATCGACGTGCGGAGGAACTTGAACACCTGGTAAGGGCGCGCACGCGCGATCTGGAAGAAACCCAGGCACAGCTTGTTCAGGCCGCGAAAATGGAGGCTCTCGGGCGGCTAGCCAGCGGCATTGCCCATGATTTCAATAATGTGCTGCAGGCCATGGACAGTAGTGTGACGTTGGCTAGAAAACGTCTCGGCTCCAACCTCGCGGCAACGCGCGCCGCCCTTGAGGTTGCCGCGGCCTCGGTCGAGCGAGGCGCGTCGGTAACCGGCCGCCTATTGGCTTTCGCACGCCATGGCGACCTTTCCGCCATTGAGGTGAACCCCGGCCGGCTACTGAATAATCTTGCACAATTGCTGAAGCATACGTTTGCACCATCCGTAAAGATTAGCATTGAGGTCGATCCCAGCGTGCCGATGATCCTCGCGGATTTAGGACAACTGGAGATGGTCCTTGTGAATCTGGCCAACAATTCCAGGGACGCGCTTAAGCACGGAGTCGGAAAGATAGCGTTGACAGCCGCATCGGTCGATGTGTCGGCTGAGATCCCGGCGGACCTCAAGCCGGGCAGTTACGTCCGGCTGTCCGTTGTGGATGACGGCAAGGGCATACCATCTGATATTTTATCGGATGTGGTGACGCCTTTTTTCACGACCAAGCTGGAGGGACGCGGTACTGGCCTTGGCCTTTCGATGGCGCGCAGATTTGCCGAGCAATCTGGAGGCGCGCTCACGATCGACAGCACCCCCGAAGTCGGTACGGTCGTCTCGCTGTGGTTGCCCGTCGCCGCCGCGAATGACGGCGCTTCTGAAAGCCCAAGGGCCGTGGCGGAAAGCGCTCCCAGGCACGTTCGTGCGGGACTAGCGATATTGCTGGTGGACGATGAACCAGCGATTAGTTCGGTGCTCGCGGATTTGCTGAGCGAGGCAGGTCATACCGTGACACAAGCGGCGAACGCCGCCTCGGCTTTGAAGCATCTTAACGCTGGCCTGGTGCCGGACGTTCTGGTTACCGATTTCTCGATGCCGGGCGAGATGGATGGCATCAGCCTCATTCGGGAAGCACGGAATTTGCTGCCTCGTTTGCCAGCCTTGCTGGTCACGGGGCATCCCAGCGAGGTTGAAGACGCCGATCTCGCGAAGGCAGTCGAGGCCGGTCCGTTCGCCGTCCTACGCAAACCTTTTTCGGTGAAAACGCTTGAGGCGCGGATGAGTGTCCTGTTGGACGGCGGCAGTGCCATCTCTGTCCGCCGTCACGCGCAATGACACCGGGCGCGGCAAACGGTAAACAGGGTCCATGCTACGATTCGAAGCGGTCGGGTTGCGCTATGAGCGAAGCGGCGTCCGAGCGGTAGGGCAGCCGGCGCCGGAGGTTCTGCACGACATCAGTTTCCGTCTGGAGCCCGGCGCTTTCCGCTGGCTGCTGGGCCCGTCCGGCGCGGGTAAGACCAGCCTGCTCCGCCTGCTCTACCTGGCCGTTCGCCCCACCAGGGGCCGGCTGATGCTGTTGGAAACCGACGTGACAGCGGCGCCGCGACGCAGCCTGCCGCCGCTGCGCCGCCGGATCGGCGTGGTGTTTCAGGATTTTCGGCTGCTGCCGCATCTATCGGCGTTCGACAATGTCGCGTTGCCGCTGCGAATCGCTGGCCGGCCCGAGGGACAAATCAGGGCGGACGTGGGTGAATTGCTGCGCTGGGTCGGACTGTCCCGCCAAATGGATGCGCGTCCCGCCGAACTGTCGGGCGGCGAGCAGCAGCGCGTCGCAATCGCCCGGGCCGTTGTCACCCGTCCCGCGCTGCTGCTGGCGGATGAACCGACGGGTAACCTGGACGATGCCCAGGCGGAGCGGTTGATGGTGCTGTTCAAGGAGATGAACCGTATCGGAACGACGGTAATCGTCGCCACGCACAACGAAGCCCTGGTCGCTCGGCATCCCGCCGCGGCTTTGCATATCCAGGGCGGCCGCCTGGTTGAAAACGACGGGTTCGGACTGTGAGATCGCTGCGTCCGGCTGGTTTTGACGAACTGGGACTGCGCCGGGCGATGTCCGACCGCATGTTGCCGCTGTTGGTGGCTGCCATGACATTTCTGGCAGCCTTGGCTCTGGCTGGCTGGTTTGGATCGGCGACCTTGTCGCGCCATTGGCAGCAGGGCCCCGGGTCGTCTCTGACGGTTCAGGTGCCCCGCCCGGGCGAACCGGCTTCGCGTGCTTACCAAGCCAAGGGTGGTCAGCCACCTGTCGATCAAACGCGGCTGGCGGCCGTCCTGGTCCTGCTGACCGGAACGCCTGGTGTTGCATCGGCCAATCCCCTGTCCGATCAAGAACTCGCAGCACTCCTGCGGCCCTGGCTGGGTGCCGGGGCGGAGCGCCTCGCCATTCCAATCCCGGCAGTCATCGCCGTGCGGCTGACCGATGCCGCCGCCGACCTGACCTCGCTGTCGCAACGCCTGAATGAAGCCGCGCCGGATACGCTGGTGGAGGATCATGGGATCTGGATCCGCCGTTTGGCGGTATTGGCCCGCAGCCTGCAGGCGTGTGCCGGCCTCGCGTTACTGCTGGTCGCCGCAGTGGCCGCCGCGGTGATCGCGGTGGCGACGAGGGCAGGGCTTTCGACGCGACGGGAGGCGATCGAGATCGTCCACGGCCTCGGTGCCACCGATGCGTATATCGCCCGGCGCTTCGCCGCCCGAGCGACTCTTCTGGCAGCTGCTGGGGCCAGTTTCGGCGCGCTGGCGTCGTTGCCCGTGTTGCTGACTCTGGCACGTCTGGCTGCGCCGTTCGCTGGGGGATCGGGTGTTGCCGGGGATTTGTTGGGCGACGCCCTGGGGGCATTGCCCGCGCCGCTATGGCTGGCTCTGCCTTGCCTTCCGCTGGGTTCGGGGGCCATCGGGTTTGCGACGGCGCATGCGGCGGTGCGGCGTTGGCTGCGCCGGTTGCCGTGAGACCGGGTCGGGCATTGCGCTTGGCCGGTGCGGTGATCCTGGCCGCCGTGGTGGCCTGGGGCAGCGGTTTCGCCTGGTTCGTTCACGCCGTGCGGCGCCTGCCCGATGCGCCGCCGCCGCACACTGATGGCATCGTAGCCCTGACCGGCGGGTCGGGCCGGGTGGAACTGGCATTGCGCCTGCTGGCGGCAGGCCATGCCAAATACCTTTTAGTCAGCGGTATCGGCGGCGGCACCGACTTGGCCACGCTTGGGCGTCTCGCCGATGTTGATACCGCGCCGTTGGCGTCCCGGATCACACTCGGGCGCTACGCCGCCTCCACCCGGGGCAATGGGGTGGAGACCGCCGCCTGGGCGGAACAGCACGGGATCGGATCGATGATCGTTGTCACCGCCGCGTTTCATATGCCCCGCGCCCTGGCCGAGTTGCGCCAAGCCTTGCCCGACGTGGCATTCTATCCGCTGCCGGTTGGGTTGGACAACGGTCAGGCCGGGGTTGAAAAAGGTGTCAGCCTGAGGCTGGAGGCGGAAGAATATTCCAAGTATCTTCTGACCGCGTCCGGTCTGTCCGCATGGTTCCCGCACCGGGAGCCAGCGTCCGCCGCGGCTGTACCAGCGAGTGCCGGTGGATGATCGTTCTGCGTTCCGCGTTGTTCAATGTTGCGTTTTTTAGCATCACATTCATTGCGACTTTGCTGGCATCAGTGGCCCGGCTGACGTCCCCGGACAATGTGCTGGCGGTCGCGATGCTGTGGGCGCGTACCTTGCTGCTGGCGGTTCGTGTCATCTGCGGCATCCGGCTGGAGGTCACCGGGCTGGAGCATATTGGAACTGGAGCCGTTCTGATCGCGTCCCGTCATCAGTCGGCGTTCGATACTTTTGTTTGGCTGACCCTGCTGCCGCGTTGTTGCTATGTCTTCAAGAAGGACCTGCTGCGCATTCCGCTGTTCGGCGCGTTGATTCCGGCGGCCGGTATGATCGCGGTGGACCGCGAAGGCGGTGGCTCCGCGATTCGCAACCTGCTGCGCGAGACGGACCGGGCGGTGGGCGAAGGGCGCCAAGTGGTAATTTTTCCCGAAGGAACGCGTACCGAGCCGGGTAGTGCTCTTGTGCTTCAGCCGGGGATTGCGGCGATGGCTTCCAGAAGCGGTTTGGCGGTGATCCCCGTGTCCACCAATTCCGGTCGTTTCTGGGGACGACGGTCATTCCGTAAGCGCCCAGGGACGATCCGGATCGTGATCGGCGAACCAATCCCACCGCACACCGAGCGGAAGGCCTTAATGCGGGCGCTGGAGCGGGGACTCGTAGCCGTCGATTAGGTTCGGCGATGGCCACGGCCGCGGACGCCACCCCCGGCGACCGGTCAGTTCTGTCCGATCAGCGCTTGCCCCCGGGCGGTTGCACGCCAGTGGGATAACCCTGTGGAAAACTCTGTGTAGAGTTCTGGGGTGGTGCTGTTAGCGTATCTGAGAAACCGACTTTAGCGTATTGAAATATATACGAAAATAGATGGGCGGACCGGTGGGAAAGTTTCGTTTGCAGCCTGGGGACGAAAATTACTCACTCGCCCGCTGGTTGTGCTTTGGCGGGTCGATTGTCTGAAATTCGGTGATTCGCCACGCGACTGGGTTTGGTGTAAGTGGCCGCTCCTCTCGCTTTAGAATCATGATGCGTCGCACACACTGGATTATCGCCGCTGCTATCCTTTTCGGTCTGTTGGCCGGCGATGTCGCTTACTGGCGAATCGCCGCTGAACGCTTGCGTACCGGCTACCAGGATTGGCTTGCGGGACGGACGACGGAGGGCTGGGAGGTCCACTCAGGTGCCATGTCCATAGGCGGATGGCCCGGGGCGGCCCAGGTGTCTGTCCAAAATCTGACCCTCAGGCACGCCGGCACTGCCATTCCCGGCGATGTTCAGATCGCAGCGGCGGGCGTGGATTTGTCGGTCTCGTTGTTGGACCCGGCGACACTTAAGATATCGTTGACCGGACCTGCGCATGTCCGCGCAGCCGATTTTCCCGATATGATCGTGACCAGCCAGGAGAATGCAGTGTCGGTCCCGCTTTTGTCCGGTGGCCGGCGCCGGTTCGAACTGAATGCGCGGAGCCTGCGTATCGAACCGGCGAGCGGGGCCTGGCACACCACGCTGGGCTTGTTGAACGCGACCGCGGATGCCGCTGTCCCGTTAGCGAGCGGTCAGCCCGGGTCCGCCGTCACCTTTTCGGCGAGTGCCGAGGCCATTGCGCTGCCGGCCCTGGTCAAATGGCCGCTGGGTTCGAATATCTCCTCGGTCACCCTCGGCGGTTCGTTGAATGGGCCGATCCCACAGACTCGCGACCTGACCGCCTGGGCCGAGGCTTGGCGCGATGGCGGCGGATCGCTCGCGATTTCCCGGTTTACAATGGGATGGGGCCCGCTGGGGCTGACCTCCTCGGCGACGCTGGCGCTGGACGATCAACTGCAGCCGATGGGCAGCGGTAATGGTCGTGTCGTTGGTTATGCCGCGACGTTGGATAAGCTGGCGGCCAATGGCATCTTGACGAAATCGGCCGTGACCGCAGCCAAGGCGGTGCTGTCGCTGATGGCGGGGGCAGGTGACCCCGATCAGCCGTCCACGGTTGATGTACCGCTGACACTGCAATATCGCACACTTTCTATGCGTCAGGTGCCCTTGCTGCGCTTTCCGGAACTCGACTGGCCGGCGCATTAGTGGTAGAAGGAGTCATGAGTATTGGAATCCAGAGCATTCGAATTAGCGGCCCGGCTGCCTAGCAGCCGGGGGTTGTCCCGCTTTTTTCGACCTGTTGCCTGGAGAGTGTTTCCATGTCCTCCGATATGAATCCCGAACATACCCAAACTGTTTTCGTTAGATTTCTGCTGGATGCCGACGTTTCACCCGGCTTGCTGCCGCGGCTGCTGCAGCCGTACGCGAAGCGCGATCTTGTACCAGACCGGATGTGGTCGCACCGGTCAGGCGATACGATCCATGTTGAAATCGCGATGGAGGCAATGCCGGCGGAGGTTGTCCACCTCGTGGAAGGCAATCTACGTCAGGTGGTGGGCGTGCGCGACGTCTCCCGCGTTGCCAAGCCTTGTCTGCGGCAGGTGGCTTAAGGCCTGACGGCGCAAAAGACGCGATCGGAACGGTGGGTAAATGCCCTTGTGGTATGACCGTGCCTGGCGCGGTCCCCCACGATGTTTCGCATTCCGCCAGACCATGACCCGTATCAAAAACCGAGATACGCTGCGCTAATCGCGCCTCCTTGGCCGCATATCCACCACGTTAGCGGCTTCAGTTTGGGAGGTGGACGTGCCGAGGACATCGGCGACCTTCCGGGCGAGTTGCTCACGCTTGAAGGGTTTGCCCAGTAAATGAACGCCATCGTCCAGCCGCCCATGGTGAACGATGGAATTCTCGGTATAGCCGGACATGAACAGAACCCTCACCTCAGGGCGGATCGCGGTGATCCGCTCGGCGAGTTCGCGGCCGCGGATTTTACCGGGCAGTACGACATCGGTCAGCAGCATGTCGATCTCGGCAGCGTGGCTGCCGAACATCAGCAGGCCGGAATCGCCATCCGGCGCCTCCAGGACGCGATACCCCAGGCTGCGCAGGATGGCGACGGCGATTTCCCGCACGCCCGATTCATCCTCAACGACAAGAATGGTCGCTGTCCCATGCGGCAACTCGGTGGGTGTGCCGCTGCGCTGGCCGAGTGTCGTCGCGGCCCCGATCGCACGAGGCAGATATAGTTTGACCGAGGTCCCCTCGCCTGGCTCCGAGTAGATCTTCGCATGCCCGCCGGACTGTTTGACGAACCCAAACACCATCGCCAAACCAAGGCCGGTGCCTCGCCCCTCGGTTTTCGTGGTAAAGAACGGTTCGAACACACGGGCGACCACATCTGATGTCATGCCGTGGCCGGTGTCCGACACCGCGACCATGACATAGTCACCGGGCGAAACCTCGACGTGGGCGCGGGCGTATTCGTCGTCCAGAACCTTGTTCGCCAGTTCGATTGTCAGTTGGCCGCCACCCGGCATCGCGTCCCTGGCATTCAACGCAAGGTTCAGAACCGCGCTTTCCAGTTGGGCCGGATCGGCCATTGCCGGCCATAAGCCCGCGCTGCCGACGAATCTGACATCGATATGCTCCCCCAGGGTGCGGTTCAACAGCGGCACCAGTTCGGGCAACGTCGCGGCCAGATTGATGGGAGCGGGTGCCAGGGGCTGCTTGCGGGCGAACGCCAACAACTGTGCGGTCAGGGTGCTGCCTCGCTGTGCCGCCCACAGCGCACGTTCAAGATACCCCGCAAGCGGGTTGGCCGGATCCAGCTTCAGTCGGGCAAGTTCCAGATTGCCGAGTATGACCGTCAGCAGGTTATTGAAATCATGCGCAATTCCGCCGGTGAGTTGGCCGATTGCCTGCATTTTCTGCGTTTCACGCAGCACGGCTTCGGATTGCGCCCGCTTCGTCATGTCGCTGATCGTCAGAACAAAACCGCCATCCGGGGTGGGCGTGCGGCGGATTTCGAGCTCATGCCCATTGGCGTGCGTTCTTTCGTACACCACCGGCTCCCCGTTGGGGTGGTATCCGTGAATGATCTGCTCTTCAGATTCCAGCACACCGGCCAGGCGTTCGGCGAAGGCGGCATAGGGGGTTTCGACCACAGTCAACGATGGGGGCAAATCCAGCAGGACCTGAAAGCAATCGTTCCAGTGACGCAGGTGATGCGCTGGTCCAAATACGCCGACGCCCTGACTCAGGCTGTCCAGCGATGCCCGTAACCGTTGTGCCAGAATCCGCTGGTCGGCCTCGGCCGCATTTGACCGCGCATAGGCGCGGTTTTGCAAAAGTGCCGCCCAAAGCAACGCCAGGATGGCAATCGCGGTGGTACCGAGCGACAGCCGTCCTACCCACTCATTGCGTTCGTCCGTGCTGGCCAGGCGCTGCTGGAGCAACGTCTGTTCCTCGCTCGTCATCGCTTTTAGCATGTTTTGGATCGTCGCCATGGTGTCGTGGACGGCGGCGGGATCTACCGTCGCGGAAACGCCATCCAGTCCCTGGTCCCGCCGGGATTGGATTGCTTGTGCGAACTGAACCGAGCGGCGTTGCCAGGCGGGCCCCAACACTTCCAGCCGGGCCTTCTGCGCGGGATTGTCCGCTGTCAGCCGCTGGATGTCGCCCAGCAGAACGGTCCCGCGGTTCAAGGCCGCGTCATACGCCGTCAGGAAATCGTCGCGGCCACTTAGCCGGTAGCCGCGTTCGTTGGACTCGGCTTCGCCTAATGCAACCTCCAGCTCGCGGATAGTGCCCAGCACGTCATAGGTGTGCAACGTCCACCGGCGGGCCGAACTGGCAGCGGAGAGGCGATCCCATGAGGTGAACCCGACCAGGCCGATGAAGGCAATCAGCACGCCGAACACAAGGACATTGGCCTGAGAGACAAGCTTTTTCGACATGATCAGTCGGATCCCCGCATGAATTCATGTGTCTCCGGCCGAGGACCTTGTTTCATAACTCCGCTTTCTAAACCGACGGCAGGAACCCCAGTTCCGCCAGGACTCTGACGCGCGAATGGTGATGCCGCCCGATCGTAAGGGTCGGCCAGTCCGTGTCTCTCGTAACTAGTCGCGGCTGTCTAATCACGCTAGGGTGCGGGTTCGGCTGGCCAGTTGAGTCCTGAACGCCAAGGGACTAGCTTCGCGCATGGCCCGACTTAGCGTGAATTTGAACAAGATCGCGTTGTTGCGGAATTCCCGTCGCACGGGCGTTCCTGACCTCGTCCATTTTGGCCGGCTGGCGTTGGAAGCGGGGGCTAAAGGCCTGACCGTCCATCCCCGGCCGGATGAACGTCATATACGTGCGTCGGACGTGCCGATGCTGGCGGCGTTGATGCGTCCGCGCAGGCCGGGGTGTGAATTCAATATCGAAGGGTTTCCGGACGAGCGGATGCTGGGGATGCTGCGTGACACCCGGCCGGAACAGGCGACCTTGGTGCCCGATGCGCCCGATGCCTTCACCTCGGAGGAGGGCTGGCACCTGGATGCCGAACAGGCTGCGCTCGCGGTTCCGGCGATTACGGCAATGAAGACCCTTGGTTGCCGGGTGATCCTATTTATCGACCCCGATCCGGATGTCATCGACCGCGTTGTGCGGTCTGGCGCCGACGGTGTGGAAATCTACACCGGGCGTTATGCTGCCGAATTCCGGGCCGGCCGTCACGCGGCGACGCTGGACAAGATCGCTGCGACCGCGGCGCGGGCGAGGGATGCCGGCTTGGCGGTGAATGCCGGCCATGACCTGAACTTGCATAACATCCCGCCGCTGATGCGTGCGGTGCCATTCCTGGCCGAGGCGTCGATCGGTCACGAACTGACCGCCGACGCCTTGGAACTTGGCTTTTCCGAAGCCGTGTCGGCATACGCGAAGGCGCTGGCATCCGACTGACCCGGAAGCTGCATCGCGGGCGAGGAGGGCCGCCATGGCCATGAATGGCCGGCGGCTTCCGTCAAACGACTCGGTTGTTTCGGCTTAGGCCCCTAGTAGCCTGGCAATTCGTTCACGCATTGCACCCGCCAGCCATCGGGCGTGCGTTGCAGGCGCGTTAGCGACAGGTTCTGGATCGACATGTGCAGCGCGTTATCCGCCCCAATTGCCAGAGCATGGGCGATGGCGCCGCGAATGGCCCCGCCATGGCTGACGATCACGACATCGCGGCCCGCGTGGGTTTCGGCCAGGCGCTCCATCGCCGCACCGACGCGGGTGATCACCTCGGACATGCTTTCGCCGTTGGGGGGCTTTTCGTTACCGGACAATGGCCAGAATGCGTGGGCTGGATAGGCCAGCTTCGGCGGCAGTTCGTGGTGGGGCAGGCCCTGCCAATCGCCCAGGGATTGTTCGATCAGGCCGGGTTCGACCATGAGTTCGGCGCGCTTGTAGCCCTGGGCGAAAATGCTCTCTGCCGTGCGGCGGGTGCGCGACAGCGGGGTAACCAGCCAATCCGCCGGGTTTGGCAACCGAGCGGCGAGGGCTCGGTACATCGGGGCCTGTTCAAGCAGGGTCGTTTCGCACAGCGGCACGTCCATCACGCCGTACAACACCGCGCGGGCGTTCTCCGCCACCAGGGCGTGGCGGATCAGCCAGAAGGAAGTCTCCATCATTCACCAATGCTTATCAGGGCACCGCTGACACGGGCCGCGTGGAATTGCCGCGTAAACAGCAACGCGGCGCCAGCCAGCCATATCATATTCAGAGCGAAAGCGGCAGCCAGATGATCCCACCGGATCACGCCTTGCAACAGCGCCGCTCGCATACCCTCGAACACATGGGTGGTCGGCAGGGCATAGGCGAAGGGGCGGATGAAGGATGGCAGAACCGAAACCGGGTAGAATACCGCCGAGAATGGCGCCAGCCCGAACAGGAACGCCCAGGCCAGCGGTTCGGCGCCGGTCCCGTGCCGGAGTACCAGTGAGACGACGCCCAGCGCCACTGCCCAGCCCATGATCATCAGATTGATGAAGAACAGGATCAGCACCGGCCCGAGCGCGAACAAGTTGAACGCATAGAACGCCCAGGCCAGCAGCATCGCCGGCAGCACCCCCAGCATCATGCGGATGATCGACATGCCGACCAGCGCCAGCACCAGTTCGAATGGCCGTAGTGGGCTAACGAAGATATGGCCGAGGTTGCGCGACCACATTTCCTCCAGGAAGGAGATCGACATCCCCATCTGGCTGCGCAGCGTCACCTCCCACAGCAGCACGCCGCCTAGCAGTGTGGCTCCGGCCATGATCGCCGGGTTACCCATGCGGGCCTGCAGGAAGCTGGAGGTAAAGCCCCATATGCACATGTTCAGCACGGGCCAGTAGCCAAGCTCCAGCAGGCGCGGCCAGGACCGGCGGTACAGCGCGAGGTGGCGATACATCAAACCCCACACGCGGCGGAACATCGGTTTCATGGAAACACCTTCGAACCGGCGTGGGTTGACAGCGGGCTCATGCCGGCACCGCCTGGCGGCGATCGCGGGCGATATCCAGGAACACGTCCTCCATATCCTTGCGGCCATAACGCAGCAGCAGGTCGCCGGGGCTGCCCCGGTCCACCACCTCCCCCTTCTTCAGCATCACGACGTGGGAGCACAGGCGCTCCACCTCCGCCATGTTGTGGCTGGCCAGAAGGATCGTGCAGCCGCTTTCCGAACGGTATTGCTCCAACCAGGTGCGGACCATATCGCCGGTGTCGGGGTCGAGGCTGGCGGTGGGTTCGTCCAGCAGCAGCACCTCTGGCCGGTTGATCAGCGCCTTGGCCAGGGCGACACGGGTTTTCTGGCCGGCGGATAGTTGGCCGGCCGGGCGGTCGAGTATCGCGCCGAGGTCCAGTTCGCGCGCCAGTTCGGCGATGCGTTGGTTCACCCCGTTCACGTTATAGAGATGACCATAGACTTTCATGTTCTCTCGCACCGTCAGGCGCGACGGCAGGGCCACGTACGGGGACGAAAAATTCATCCGCGCCAGGGCGGTGAACCGGTTTCTGGCCATGTCATGTCCCAGCACCGAGATCCGGCCCGACGTCGGGATCAGCAGGCCAAGCATCATGGCGATCGTCGTGGTTTTCCCGGCTCCGTTGCCGCCCAGCAGGCCCAGGGTGGCGCCGGGAGATGCAGCGAAACTGACGTTGTTTACGGCGCTGACGTCGCCGTACCGTTTCGATAAATGTTCGACTTCGATCGCGTTCATATGGGTCCGGATAAGGTGATTGGCGCCATCCGCCAAGAGACGATTGGCTTCAACGCCCCGGCCGCATTAGGTTGCATCACGATGATAGAGTTCACCGCCGCCCCAGCCACCCTGCCGCCCGGAGACCGGATCTACGCCATCGGGGATATCCATGGCTGTTTGGATCGCCTTGTAGCCTTGCACGAAATGATTGCCGAAGATATCGCGGACCGGCCGGCCCAGCGCACCTTTTTGGTTCATCTGGGTGATTATGTGGATCGCGGCGCGGACAGCGCCCAGGTGATCGACTGGCTCATTAACCAGCCGCCAGTGCCGGCCGACGAAATCGTCAACCTGATGGGCAACCACGAACACATGATGCTGTCCGCCGTCGCCGGGATCGACAAGGAGGCGTCTGGTATGTGGCTATCCAACGGTGGAGCTGATTCACTGTTGAGTTGGGGGATTTCGCGCGCGGTTCCGCCGACGGAGTGGGCGGCACGCATTCCTCTGCCGCATTTGTTGTTCCTGCGCGACCTTGGGGCCAGCCGCGCTATCGGCCCGTATCTATTCGTTCACGCCGGGGTCCGGCCGGGAGTCCCGCTAGCGCAGCAAACCCGGCAGGATATGTTGTGGATACGGGAGCCTTTCCTGTCCTCCAAGGCCGACCACGGCGCGATCATCGTTCATGGCCATACCCCGAAGCGGGAGCCGGTGGTCCTACCGAACCGCATCGCTATCGATACCGGGGCAGTTCTGGGCGGTTCGCTGACCTGTGTCGTGCTGGAGGAGGATAAGCTGGGGTTCCTGCAGGCGTGAGGAGCCCGCCGCGCCGGCGGCAAACGCGATCCCTCTTGCTTGTTTACATGGCAGCACGCGAAGATGGGTTGCACCTTCGCGACAGCCTTGTTACGGCAGGTTGAATGAACCAGATAACGCCCGGCTCCGTGCCGCGCCCGGACGAACCGCAAGCGGACCTGGCCGCTTCTGTCCGGCGCTTGGCCCATACCAATGTGCTGGTTATCGGCGACGTTATGCTCGACCGTTATACCTATGGCGAAGTGACGCGCATCAGCCTGGAAGCCCCGGTGCCGATCCTGGCTATCGACCGCGAGGTCGCGCTGCCCGGCGGTGCCGGCAATGTCGTGCGCAACCTGACGGCGCTGGGGGCGGCGACGGCTTTCATCTCGGTGGTTGGCGACGATCAGGCCGGGTCCGACCTGACCGGTCTGGTGTGCGGCCAGCCAAACGTGGAACCCTGGCTGCTGGTGCAGGGGGGCCGCACCACGACGCTTAAAACCCGCCTGATCGCCGCCGGCCAGCAGTTGCTGCGCGCGGATCGGGAGCAGACGGACCCGATCCATCCCAAGCTGGCTGATCGGTTGGTGCGGATCGCGATGGATGCGATGGCGGCGACCAGTGTCACGGTGCTGTCAGATTACGGCAAGGGCGTGCTGTCCGCGGATGTTCCCGCGCGGCTGGTGGAAGCGGCGAAAAAGACCGGTCGCAAACTGATCGTGGATCCCCGCGGCAGCGATTTCGCTCGGTATGCCGGCGCGGATGTGGTGATGCAAAATCGGCAGGAACTGTCCGCCGCCGCGCGTATGCTGGTGGAGACCGAGGCCCAGATCGTCGCGGCTGCGACCTATCTGCGGACGCAATTCAACTTTGGTGCCGTGGTCGTGACCCGAGGCAATGACGGGATGACCTTGGTGGATGCCACCGGGTCGCAGCATTTCCCGGCGGAAGCGGCGGACGTGTTCGATACCTCCGGTGCCGGCGACACGGCGCTGGCGGCGTTGGGCGCGGCGCTGGCGGCGCAGCTTGATCTGCCCGTAGCGGTGCGGCTGGCCAATCTGGCGGCCGGCATCTCGGTCGGCAAGGTCGGCGCGTCGGTGGTGCGAGAGGCCGATCTGCTGTCGGCGCTGACACCCCAACACAGCGCGCTGCGGAAAATCGTGACTCGTGATGAGGCTGTGGAACAAGCCGAACGCTGGCGCCATCGCGGCTGGCGGGTGGGGTTCACCAACGGCTACTTCGATCTGCTGCACCAAGGGCACATTCAACTGCTGGAGCAGGCCAGGGCGTCGTGCGATCGGCTGATCGTGGGCTTGAACTCCGATAGCAGCGTGCATCGCCAGAAGGGCGTGCCGCATCCGGTTCAGCCCGAGGCTGCCAGGGCCGCGGTGCTGGCTAGCTTCGCCTGCGTCGATCAGGTGTGTTTGTTCGAGGAGAACACGCCCGAGGCGCTGATCGAGGCGCTGCGGCCCGATGTGCTGATCAAGGGGGCCAATCACGCGGCCGAGGACGTGGTGGGCGGTGATCTGGTTCGCAGCTGGGGCGGTCGGGTGATGCAAATCGATCTGCTGGACGAGCAGCTGCCGAAGGCCGGGGTCCCCGCCGTTTCGGGCTAAGCGGTCGTCTCTGGCGCCGGCGTCTTGTCGCGATACCTGCACCACGCGGCGGCAACGCAGCGCCAGCACTCTGGCCTCCGAGCCTTGCAGACGTAGCGGCCGTGGAGGATGAGCCAGTGGTGGGAGTCGCGCAGGCGGCCGGCGGGAATTCGCTTCAGCAGGCTGTCTTCGACCTCGCGCGGGGTCTTTCCGGGGGCCAGGCCGGTGCGGTTGCCCAGGCGGAAGATGTGGGTATCGACTGCCATCGTGCTTTCGCCGAAGGCGACGTTCAGCACCACGTTGGCGGTTTTGCGGCCGACGCCGGGCAGCGCTTCCAGCGCCTGGCGGTCGTGGGGCACCTGGCCAGCGTGCTTGTCCTCCAGTTCCTGACACAGTGCCACGACGTTGCGGGCCTTGGTCTGCCAAAGACCGATGGTGCGGATGTGGGAGGCGACGCCCTCGACACCCAGGGCGATCATGGCCTTGGGGGTTGGGGCGACCTGGAACAGCGTCTTGGTCGCCTTGTTGACGGATATGTCGGTGGCCTGGGCGGACAGCACCACCGCGACCAGCAAGGTGAACGGGTCGGAGAAGCTCAGTTCGGTTTCCGGGGCCGGGTTGTGGTTGGCCAGGGCTTCGATGAAGCCCTTGACCTCGGCCCTTGTCATGGGGGCCCCCGTCATGGCGGGTGTTTTCTTGGGCGCGGGCGGCATTGGGTCAGCCTTGAAGGGCGCGGCTGACCGCTGGCAGCAGGCGGGCGAAGCGTTCGGCCCAGGCTTTCTGGCCCGCCGGGTCGGCGATCAGGTCCTGGCGGATTTCGATCTCCAGATGCCGCAGGCCACGCTTCACGGCGTGGGTGGGGACGCTGTAATCGCTTTCCGCGGTCAGTGCGTAGGGGGCGTTTTCACCAACGATCAGGTCGCCTTCGTTGCGCAGCAGGTCGATCATGATCCTTGCGAGCGCCACGTCCTGGTCGAACAGGATACCCACCTGCATTGCTCGGGATTCTCCTTTGAAGCTGGGGGTGAAGCTGTGCATGGCAACCAGGATCATGGGGCGGCCGGCGCGTTCGTCCAGCAGGGCGGCGATGCGGTTGTGGTAGGGCGTGAAGATCGCCTGCACACGCTGGTCGCGGTCGGCCGCGGTCAGTCCGACGTTGCCCGGGATTGGGGTGTATTCGCTGACTTCCGGCATGGCGCTGGGCCAATTCGGGTTGCGGTTGCAGTCGATAACAAGGCGCGAATAGGTCTGTAGCACCGCCGTGGCGTCCAGCAGAGCGGACAGATGTTCGGTGACGCCG
>DAIEHR010000259.1 GCA_027353465.1 Acetobacteraceae bacterium
GCCTCACGCCGCTGGAGACAATGCCGGCGCCGCGCATCTCTGGCGTGACGGTGACGTGCTTCCGTTCCGGTTCCGCCGCGGCGATCCGGGGTTGATCTGGATCAATGACGGGGGGTCAGGCCGCATCTTAGAAGGCGGGCAATTCGGGTCGAATCCTCCCCGATGCTGTAGCAGCGCAGGCCATGCGTTGTTGCATTGAAAGGACATGCAAATGGCGCGCGCAGTCGATGGCGTAGGTTTCCGCAGTTTTCGCGGATCGTCTGGTTCCACCGAACATTACATTACCATCGAACCACCGGGAAATCTGAGTCTTGCGCGGCAAATCGATGCCGTTTCCCAGCGTTACGCCGAAGCGTTGCAAACGCTGCGGCTGCCCCCGGAAAGCGCGATTTTCCGGCGTATCTATCTAAGCGATGCGGCGAATCAGGCGGCGGTACTGCGCGACAGCGCGCTGTTCCAGGAACCGATGGACAGCCCGGTCGCGGTGGCGATGGTGCAGCAGCCGCCTTTGCCGGACGCCAAGGTGGCATTGCTGGCCTACCATGTCGAAAGCCCGGAACCCGTTGTTAAGACGAAACTGTCCCCCGAACAGATGATCGTGGAGATGGGTGGTTTGGGCCATTTGTGGAGCACAAGATTGTGCGCGACAAAAAATACCGAGGTCATTTCCACCGCCGATCAAACCCGCGAAGTTTTCGGGCGGCTGATCGATACCCTATCGGCTCGGGGTGCCACACTGTCCGATAACTGTGTGCGGACCTGGATTTACGTCAAGGACGTCGATGTTTTCTACCAGGAACTGGTGGAGGCCCGCACCGAACTGTTCCAGCAGCAGGGGCTGACGCGCGATACCCATTACATCGCCAGCACCGGGATCGAGGGCTCATGCTCCCACCGGTACGATACCGTTCTGATGGATGCTTATTCCGTTCTGGGTTTGAAACCCGAACAGGTATCGTTTCTGAACGACTTCGACCGGCTGTGCGCGACAAAGGACTATAACGTCACGTTTGAGCGCGGGACCCGGATTGCCTATGCCGACCGGACGCATCATTTCATCTCCGGCACTGCGAGCATCGATACCGCGGGGCAGGTGGTGCATCGGGGTGATGTGCGGCGGCAACTGGACCGAGCGCTGGAGAACGTCGATGCGCTGCTTCGTTCGGGCGGGGCGCGGGTGGAAGACATGAGCCATTTCCTGGTCTATCTGCGCGATCCCAGCGACTATTCGCTGATCGAAGGCTGTTTGGCGGAACGGTTTCCCGAAGTGCCGCGGCTGATTCTGCGCGGAGCGGTGTGCCGGCCCGAGTGGCTGGTCGAAGTCGAGGGCATTGCCATTGCCCCGCATAACGCCCCGGCCTTGCCGCGGTTCTGAATTCCGGACGGCGCCTGAAGCATAAAAGGAAGCCTGCGATGATTGAAAGCGACGCCCCCCTGTCCATGATCGACGAAGCCGCCGTCGCGGCCGCCGAACTTCGGCACGATCCTTACGATTATACCTATATCGAACAGGCGCTGCCCGCGCGGTTCAAGGAGGATGTGCTTGCCGATGCCCCGCAAATTCCGGATCGGGGCAGTTACGGTCTGCCCGACCTGGTTCGTGGCCCTCGTTTCGACGCCGTCATTCAAGACCTGCTGAGTGCCCGGTTTCGACACCTGGTCGAAGAAAAATTCGACATGGACCTCAGCAAGTCGCCGCCCTGTATCGTAATGATGGGTAATACCACAGGCAACTATAACGAAGGCTACGCCCACCCCGACAGCAAGCATAAAATCATAACCATCCTGCTGGGATTTTCGCGGGAATGGCCTTATGAGCGCGGCCGCCTGCGCGTTCTACGCAGCGAGGACCGGGAGGATTACGCGTTCGAATTCGCACCGGAATTCGGGCGGATGCTGATGTTCCGCGTCTGCGACCGTTCCTGGCACGGCTTCTTGCCGCAGAAAGGCCAGCGCATGAGCCTGCAACTCTGCTACGTTGATTCAGCGGCATATGTGCGTAAGGAATACTGGCGGCACAGCGCCAGCGCCTATGCCAAGTCGCTGCCGATGCTGCGCAAGGTTCTGGATTGGGCGCCGCGGCGGCTTCCGGGGGCGAAATGATGCGCTATCCTCCCGATGTCTCCGCCGACGACATAGAGCGGCAATTCATCCAGGCCGTGCGATCGGCGGATCGTGCCGAGCAACCGTATCGGCATTGGAACGTCAAGGAGGTGTTTCCGGTCGATCTTTGCACTGGCTTGCTGACGATGCCGATCTGTCCGCCCAACCTGGGCCGCACCGATGGTACACGCGGAAACTATAATAAGGATCGGTGCTTTATCACCCCGGCGATGCGTAGCAGATTCCCCTGCTGCCAGGCATTGGGCGACGCGCTTCAGCGGCCAAGCGTCGCCAGGACGATGGCGGAAACCTGCGACATCGACGTGGCCGGCGGCTATTTGCGCATGGAGTACATGCAGGACCTGGACGGGTCGTGGCTGGAACCGCACCGCGACATTCCGGAAAAGCTGTTCTCGATGGTGATCTATCTGTTTACCGGCCCCGACGCGGCGGAATGGGGAACAGACATTTATGACGCCGACCAGCGCTGGGTTGGCCGGTCGGCGCCGGATTTCGACTCGGGCGTGATTTTCGTGCCGGGGCCGGCGACCTGGCATGGTTTCGATCCACGTCCGATCGTCGGCATTCGGCGGCTGATGGAAATCAACTATGTCCGGCCATCCTGGCGCGACCGCGACCAACTGACCTTCCCGGATCAGCCGATCGCGCTGCGCTAAACTCGTTACTGGGCGTGGGGGGCCGCGTGGCTGGCCGCATACAGGAACCAGGCCCGCCGTTCGGTTTCGTCGATGTAGACCTCCAGAAGGCTGGTCGTTGCCACGTCGTTGTGCTCCTCGATCATGCCGTGGGCCTCACGCAGCCGCTTGACCAGTTCGCCGTTGTCCTCGCGCAGCTCAGCCAGCATATCCTGTGGTGTAACATAGGGCGCGTCGTTGTCGGCGATCCGCTGATTGCGCGAAACCTCGCCGATGGAATGCAAGGTCAATTGACCAATCTTGCGAACCCGTTCGGCGATCGGATCGGTCATCGCGAAAATCTGGTCGGACTGCTCGTCCAGCATCAGATGGTAGTCTCGGAAGTGCGGTCCGGTCATGTGCCAATGAAAATTCTTGGTCTTCATGTAAAGGGCGAATACGTCGGCTAGCAGGCCGTTTAACGCCGCGGCTATGTCCCGGGTAGCGTTCGCGCCCAGATCGGTTGGTGTCGCCAGGGGCGGCGAGACGGAATGCGTCGTGGGATGCTTGGCCATGTGAAAAAAGCCTTTCGCCGGGGTTTCGTCCCAAACCGGCGAACGATCGCCGGCCGATGGAAATGCCATAGCGCCGCGCTGGCATGTCTGGCAGCGGGGTTCTGTCAAACAAAGCGTGACCTGTACGACTATCACCCGCTTTTGATCTACTGTGCAGAGGTAATGAGCGGCTGTCCTGAATCGTGTGTGGCACAAAATGCCGAGCTTTCTTTTCGTGCTGATAAAGCCGTAGAGCGACGGCGGCTGCCGTTCACAGCTTGTGGCCGGTCATGAAGACCGCCGAGGTCTCGGCCTTCGCCCTGTCAGACAGCCGCTCCGCCGTCAGCGAGATCGAACCGGTCGAGACCGCCGCCTGTGACGGAATGGTTACGAAAACCCGGAACTCCCCATTGTCATCGGCCGGGACCGGCAGCAGCAAGGCGTCCAATGCGTTGGCCCGTTGCGCTTCCGTTGACAGGACCGCGCCAGGAATTCCATGGACGGTCAGGCGTATGTTGCCCGCATCCGCCACCTTGTTGGCGATATGGAGCGTGTAGGCATTACGAACCCCGCCCCCCGGCAACGGGACGTATAGCGGCGCCCGATCATGTTCCGCCACGATTTTCAGAAGCGGCCGTTCAACAAGCGCGCCGGCCATGAAGAGTGAAAGCGCAACCAGTGCCACGGTATAGAAGACGGTCCGGGTTCGCTTGAAGCGAAATGGCACCGGGGGCTTGCCCTCGGTTCGAGCCTGAAGATTTGCGGTAGAATCCCACGATATCAGCCATGGGTCGCGCCCGGTCCTGGCCATGACGTGGTTGCAGGCGTCCATACAAAGTCCACAGTTGATGCATTCGCCCTGCAATCCGTCGCGAATATCGATGCCAACAGGACAGACGTGGACGCAGGAAGCGCAGTCGATGCAGTCACCCAGGTTACCCCGCACCGCCTTTCCCTTGCCGCGCGGTTCGCCCCGCCAGGTTCGGTAGGTCACGCTCATCGTCTGTTCGTCGGACATCGCGAACTGAAAGCGCGGCCACGGACACATGTAGGAGCAGAAATACTCGGACCGCGTCCAACCCGCCATGAAGTAGGTTGCTGCCGTCAGCAGCGCGGTGGCGATATAGACGTTGCTGTCGGCATTGCCGGTCCAGAACGTCTCGACGATTGTTGGGGCGTTGGCGAAATACATGGTCGCCGCCCCTCCGGTCCAGAAGGCGATGACAACCCAGGCCAGGTCTTTGGCGATTTTGCGCCAGGCCTTGTCGAACGTCAGGGGCTTTGCGTCACGTTTCATCCGGGCGTTGCGGTCGCCTTCGATGCGTCGTTCAACCAACATGAACAGGTCGGTCCAGATCGTTTGTGGGCAGGCATAGCCGCACCACACCCGGCCTACGATGCTGGACACAAGAAACAATGCGATTGCCGCCGCGATCATGGCGACCACCAGCAGCCAGATGTCCTGCGGCCAAAGCTCGATCGAAAATATGTAGAAGCGCTGGCTCGCCAGATCGAACAGGACGGCCTGATGCGGCTTGCCGGCCCCCCGGTCCCAACGGATCCACGGCACGACGTAGTAAATCGCCAGGCAGACGATCAGAATAGCCCATTTCGCCTGCCGGATGACTCCGCTGACGGCCTTGGGATAAACCGGGGACCGCTTCAGGGGGCGCGCGGGCGCCGACGAAACGGACTCTGATACGGTGGTCATACTGCCTTACCCACGGGATGTACCGATCCCATAACATTCGTTTTGCGCACTTCGGTGATGTAGGCGAGAATCAGCGACACCCAGACGATGCCATAGAGCAGCATGAAGCAACTGGAGTAGACGCCGGTCAGATCCAGGATGACGCCGAACAGGATCGGCAGTAGAAATCCGCCCAAACCCCCGGCCAGACCGACGATGCCGGACACCGGACCGAGATTGTCGGGGAAGTCCTCGCCCACATACTTGAACACTGATGCCATGCCGCAGGCAAACGATACGCCCAGGGCAAACATCAGGCCGGCGAACATCCAAGCGGGCAGGCCGATATGGAACGATGCCGGGCCATGAATGGTCTGCACGACGAGGTCGGTTTGCGGGTAGGACAGGATGAAGAGGCAGATCCACGCGGCCCAGAGCACCCACTAGGTGACGGGATGGGCACCAAATTTATCGGATAGCCAGCCGCCCACGGCCCGCAGCACGCCGGCAGGCAGGGAAAAGCACGCCGCCATCAACGCCGCCTGCCCAATCGGGAAATGATACTCATTGACGAAATACTGCGGCAGCCAGACGGACAGGGCGGTGAAGCCACCGAATACGATCGAATAATACTGGCAGTATTTCCACACGCGCGGATTGCGCAGCACAGCCAGTTGTTGGCGCAGCGGAATACTCTTGCTGCCAACGCCCGGGTCTGGAAGCGCCAGCGCCCAGAAGATGACCGCGGTAACCAGCAGCACGACCGCGTAAACGCGCGGCACCATCTGCCAGCCGTAATGCGATACCAAAGCGGGCGCCACGAACATATTGATCGCGGCCCCGCTGACGCCGGCGCCAAACACGCCCATCGCGAAGCCGCGGTTCTTGGGAAAGAACCGGGCGACATAGGGGGTGCCGACGGCGAAGCTGGCACCCACCAGGCCAAGCGCGAGCCCCAGCGCCAGAAATTGCCAAAACGCGGTCGCGTAAGTCGAAATCCACAGCGGCACGGCGCAAAGGACCAGCAACACCGTCATGACGATCCGTCCGCCGAAACGGTCGGTCCAGATACCAAGCGGAAGGCGAAGCAAGGCGCCGGTCAGGACAGGGGTGGCCGTCAGCAGTCCGAACTCCGAGGCGTTGAGGCCGAGTTCCTTGCGGATCGGGATGCCGATGACACCGAACATCATCCAGGCAACGAAGCAGGCGGCGAACGCGAACGTGGTGACGAACAGCACCACCAGTGCCCGGTTCCGCGTTATCTCGCGGGGACTACCCATAGTCAGGTCCTTTGCATCGGAATGGGGCTGATTGGCTCCGGGCCATCCAGCAAGGGATCCAGGCGGAACCGGGCATCGGCCGCCGCGGCGTCCTCCACGATGACCCGGTCGCCATCGACCCGGATGCCATGGCGGGCCACGACCGCCAGGGTGCGCGAGAAGGTTTCCCGGGTGATGCCGAGCTGTGAGGCGATCAGCCGCTTCTCCATCGGCAGCCTGACTGTTCCGCCGGGTGGGGCAGCCTCGGTCAGGTTAAGCAGATAGCAGCCGATGCGCTCCTCGGCGGATCGGAGCTGCAGGGTCTTCGCGTGCTTGATTTGACGGCGGAAATGGGCAGCCTGACAGGCGAGTACGGCCAGGCAAAGCGCGTGGTCCGAAGCAACGGCCCGGCGGAACGCCTCTGCCTGGATCATGACAAGGCGCGCCTCATCCAGCACACGCGCCCGAAGCAGATAGGGCTGGCGGTTGAGCACGGCCGCGGGCAGGAGCAGGTCGGGTGCCCTGACGAACTCCACCAGGGTTTCCTCTGAACCGTGGACGCCCAGCATTTCGATGCTGCCCTCGACGACCAGCAAGGCAAAAGCGGGAGTCTCGGCTTGCTCAAACAGCACGCTGTTGGACGGCATGCGATGCAGCACCGATTGTTCCGCCAACCGATCTAGCGTGGCGGCCGGGACCGATCCCAGCCAAGGCGTTTGGCCGAGCGCCTCACGGGGGGTGGAAGCGGTCGTAACGGTGCTTTCCTGCCTCTCAATGTCCATCTGTCCTCATCCAATATCGGTATGATGGCCACCGCCCGTGTGGCACCGGTTCATCGTTTCATGTCCCGCTTTATGCGGTGTTTGGTCACGCGGTGGCATTGATCTAGATCAATGCCTGCACGTGACAAAAGGCGGATATAGCCGATGTTCTCCCGCGGCTCTGGCCGCCGGGGATTGTTTGAAACCGCGGGAATCCCTGGAATGAGTCACTTCCTCGACCGGCTGACCTTCTTCAAAAAACAGGTCGATACCTTCTCCGACGGGCACGGCATCGTCACCAATGAGCCGCGCGAGTGGGAGGACGGCTATCGGAAGCGCTGGCAGCACGACAAGATCGTCCGCTCGACCCACGGGGTGAACTGCACGGGTTCCTGTTCGTGGAAGATCTACGTCAAGGGTGGCATCGTCACCTGGGAGACGCAGCAGACCGACTATCCCCGCACACGGCCGGATCTGCCTAACCATGAACCGCGCGGGTGTGCCCGTGGCGCCAGCTATTCCTGGTACCTGTACTCAGCCAACCGCGTGAAGCACCCGATGGTGCGTGGGCGCCTGCTGAAACTGTGGCGTGAAGCGCGTGCCGTCCGTACGCCCGTCGCGGCCTGGGCGTCGATCGTGGAGGATACGGACAAGCGCGCCAGCTACACCAGCAAACGCGGCCTCGGCGGCCTGGTGCGGGCAAGCTGGGAAGAGGTCAACGAGATCATTGCCGCGGCGAACGCCTATACCGTCAAGACCCATGGTCCCGACCGCGTCGTCGGGTTCTCGCCCATTCCGGCGATGTCCATGGTCTCTTTCGCCGCCGGTTCCCGTTACCTGTCCCTGCTGGGTGGCGTCACACTGAGTTTCTACGACTGGTATTGCGACCTGCCGCCCGCCAGCCCGATGACCTGGGGCGAGCAGACCGACGTTCCGGAGAGTGCCGATTGGTACAACGCCGGATACCTGATGCTTTGGGGTTCCAACGTGCCGCAGACGCGGACCCCGGATGCCCATTTCTATACTGAAGTCCGCTACAAGGGCACGAAAAGCGTTGTCGTTTCCCCGGACTATGCCGAGGCTACCAAATTCGCCGACCTGTGGCTGCATCCGAAGCAAGGCACCGACGCCGCGCTGGCGCTGGCAATGGGTCACGTGATCCTGCGCGAGTTCTTTCTGAACCGCACCGTCCCTTATTTCCAGGATTACGCCCGTCGTTACACTGACTTGCCGATGCTGGTGCGTTTGGTCCGCCAGGGTGACAGCTATGTGCCGGAGCGTTTGCTCCGCACCGACGATTTCGCGGGCGCCTTGGGCGAGGCGAACAACCCGGAATGGAAAACGGTAGCTCTGGACGCGAACGGCAAGCCCGTAGCACCGCTGGGTTCGGTTGGCTTTCGCTGGGGCGAACAGGGCAAGTGGAACCTGGAAGCCAAGGAGGCTGGCGGCTCCGACGTATCGCTGGCGCTGACTCTGGCGGGCGATCATCCGATCGCGGCGGTCGCGTTTCCTTATTTCGGCGGCACCGCGACGAATGGCTTCACCGCCACGGATCATGCCGATGT
>DAIEHR010000261.1 GCA_027353465.1 Acetobacteraceae bacterium
TCGCCGGACATTCAGACGCCGATGTCGGCATCCACGCCCTGTGCGACGCGATTTACGGCGCACTGGCGGAGGGCGATATCGGGCGGCATTTTCCGCCCTCCGAAAACACCTGGAAAGACGCCGACAGCGCCCGGTTCCTGGTTCACGCGGCGGGGCGGATCGCCGCGCGCGGCGGCCGGCTGGCTAACGCCGATATCACCCTGATTTGCGAACGCCCCAAGATCACACCGCACGCGCCAGCAATGATCGCGCGGCTGGCGGAGTTGCTGGGCGTTGATACCGGCCAGATCTCCGTCAAGGCCACCACGACGGAGAGATTGGGCTTTACCGGACGCGGCGAGGGCATCGCCGCCCAGGCGGTGGTATCCGTACTGGTTCCAGAACAAATGTCGTCGGAGAACGCAAGATCATGAGCAAACATATCGCGCTGGCGGCCTTCCTGGCGGTCGGCCTGCTGGCCGGTTGCGGCGGCGAGACAAAGAGCACCGGGGCGAACCCGTTCCCGCCGGTTCCCCCGTTGATCTCGGAAACCATTCCGAAACCGCCGGTCACCGCCGAGGCGCTGATGTGGCAGCCCGGCCACTGGGACTGGAACGGTAGCGGTTACATCTGGGCCAAGGGCCAGTATATCCCGGCGGCCGGCCATGGGAATTTGTGGATGCCGGGCTGGTGGTCAAAGACCGAGGCTGGCTGGACCTGGCAGCCGCCGCATTGGATGTCCTGATCTCCCCGTCCCTCTCGCCAGCCGATCCCGCCTGAAAGCGGGATCGGCCCGCGGGACAAGCGCATCCAGGAACTCACGCCGTGACCCTCGCCCAATCGCTGTTCTCTCCGAAGCGGATCGCCTTGATCGGTGCTTCCACCGACCCCAGCCGACTGACAGCCAGGGCGCAGGTTTATCTACGTCGCCACGGATTCAAGGGCGCTTTGTTCCCGGTCAACCCTCGGGCCGACATTGTGCTGGGGGAGAAGGCTTACCCAACGCTGCGCGACGTGCCCGGCCCAATCGACTTTGCCTATATCCTGGTGAACACCGGCAATGTGGAGGCCACGATCCAGGATTGCGCCGCTCGCGGCGTCCCGGTTGCCTGCGTGTTGGCGGACGGCTTCGCGGAGGCTGGCCCCGACGGGATTGCCCTGCAGAACCGCATCCTGGCGACCGCCCAGGAGGCTGGCATCCGGCTTCTGGGGCCGAATTCCATGGGCGTGATCAACATTCCGGACTCGATCGCGTGTTCGGTCAACGCCGTGCTGGAATCCGAGAGCATCCTTCCAGGCCGCTGGTCGCTGGTATCCCATTCCGGCAGCATGATGGGCACGATCGCCTCCCGAGCGGTGGCGCGGGGACGAGGTTTTGCGAAAATCGTTGGAACCGGGAACGAGGCGGACCTGACCGCCGGAGAAATCGCCAACCTGTTGGTCGATGACCCCGATACGGATGCGATCCTGCTGTTTCTGGAAACGATCCGCCGCCCTGACCTGTTCGAGCAAGCCGCTCGGCGTGCCCATGCCGCGGGCAAGCCGATCGTGGCTTATAAACTGGGGCGTTCCGAAGCGGCCGCGAAGCTGGCGACGACCCACACCGGGGCAATGGCTGGGTCCGATGCCGCGGCCGATGCGTTCTTCCGGGCGATTGGCATTGTCCGGGTGGATCAGATCGAAACCTTGCTGGAACTGCCGCCTCTGCTGCTGGGCCGCACCCCACCGACCCATCCGAAGCGCGCCGTCAGCATCGTCACCACCACTGGCGGCGGCGGGGCGATGGTGGTGGACCGGCTGGGGATACTGGGCATCGGCACCGCGCATATGCTGGACACGACCCTCGCCGGTGCTAGCAAGGACTTTGTCTCCAAGGCGCTGGACACCGCCCGCGATGCCGAAGATGCCGACGTGGCGATCGCGGTGATCGGCAGTTCGGCGCAGTTCCGGCCCCAGGAAGGTGTCGCCGGAGTGGTCGCCGCGAAGGGCCGGAACCCGATCTGTGCATTCATCGTGCCGCAGGCCGACGCCGCGATGCGCCTGTTGAACGATGCGGGCGTGGCCGCGTTTCGCACGCCCGAGGCCTGCGCGGATGGAGTGCGCGCCTATCTGGACTGGCGGGCACCGCGCACTATGCCGCCAGCAGGCGACATTGGCCTGGCGGAGACCCTGGTCGCCGAGGCATTCGACGAGCCTGGCGCCAGAGCGGTGTTCGAGGCATTGGGCCTGGAGAATGCGGCGCGTCGCATCGATCCGAACGCCCTGCCCGCCGACCTGCGCTTCCCGGTTGCTCTGAAGGCCGTATCCCCCAGCATCGCCCACAAGACCGAGGTTGGGGCGGTCGCACTGAACATTCCGGACGCTGATTCACTGCTTGCCGCCGCCGCCGACATGACCGCGCGCCTGGGTAGTCAGATCAGCGGCTTCATCGTGCAACCGATGGTTAAGGGTGTTGGCGAGGCCATCCTGGGCTATCGCCTTGACCCGCTGGTCGGCCCCATCGTCGCGCTGGGTGCCGGTGGTATCCTGGCAGAGGTGTACCGGGACGTCGTGCTGCGCCTGGCGCCGGTCGGCGAAGCCGAGGCGATGGAAATGATCGCGTTGGTCAAGGGCTTGGCGCCCGCCCGCGGCTATCGCGGCATGTCCAAGGGCGACATTGCCGCTTTGGCCCGCGCGGTCGCTGTGTTCTCGCGGCTTGCGGCACTATCAGCGGTGACCGAGGCCGAGATCAATCCACTGATCATCATGCCTGAAGGCCAGGGCGTCGTCATGGCTGACGCGCTGCTGTCGATACAATAGTCGTTTCCGGGCGCCGGACGGGTGTTTCCCCCGATTGAGCGCTGCGTTCGGCAGAATTGTCCACGCATTGCCTGACGATCGGTTGCAACTCCTCCAGGAAGGCTGATGTCCATCGCCGCGAACTATCGGGCGTCAGGTGATAATGATCCAATGACGTCAAATCGTCGAGCCAGGGTGCCACTACCCGTGCGCCAAGGTTCGCGGCCAGAAACTTTGCCAGCGTAGCGTCCATCTCGGTATTCGGAATGCTTGTGAAGACAACACACCGCGGATCGAGATGGAGCTTTGCCACCAGCGATCGGGCATTCGCAAGATAGACATCGTAATACGAGGTGTCCTGGGTCCCAGGATGTGTCACCGGGAAGGAACCCATTTCGTTTTTGTTGAACCAAACCCGGTCTTCTGGCGGGTGAACCACCACACCATCGCTGTATTGCCGGAAGAAATGTTGTGTGCGGCCGCATAGCCAAGACAAGTAGTGACAATACACCGAGCCGTTGTCCAGAAAGGCTTTTGTCTCTCGCCCGATTTTTTCTTCACCCACGGGATCGTTCGCGATTGCCTGCGCCGGAATACTCTGCATTCCGGTGAAATACGGGTCTGCATCGAACACCACCAGATCGGGGTGGGGCTTGAGCTTTTCCACCAAGCGGTCAGCGAACCCGCTCTGCTCCCCGGCGCCGAACGCCAGTAGATACATCGGTATATTCCGTTCGGCGAACCAGGCGGACGCACCGCCGTCGGATGCCGCGGTCAGCATTCGGCTGTCGCCAAACAGCAAGACTTTCGCATCCCGGATCGCAGCCACCGCCTTGGGATCCAGGTTGAACCACAACAGGTCCAGCCCATAACTGCCGATTTGGTCGGAAGCACAGCCATCCATCCATAGCCCGGGCGGCATCACGCCCCCATTGGGCAGGCAACCGATCTTCACCGTTTCCTGCCAGGCGGCCCGTCCGCCCATCAGGACAGTGGCAACGAGTATCGCTACAACGAGGTAGCGTCGTAGAGGTTTGTCCATCACGATCAGAACTGGAAATAGAGAAACCGGCCGGGATGATCCAGCCGCGTCAGGACAAAAAACAACATTACGCCGATACTCACCGACCAGGCGATTCTAGGCTGCCACAGTAAAAAATTCCATCGCATGGCAGGCACCTTCTGGAGGGAGGGGTTCCACTTCCCAAGGATCTGGTAGGTATTCGGTGTAGCCCAGGCCACCAGCATCAAGGCTCCTATAAGAGGGGCGTTGTAGAGCAAGGGTTTCGTAACCGCCTCATAAAGCTCAAGCGACCCCACGGTGATAATGTGGTGATTCAGCAGGAAGTTGGTCATCCGTCCGAACTGCACGAGACTGCTTTCGCGGACTTGCAACGGCAGTTCCAGGCCTCCGCTTCCGAATGCCCTGGCCAGCAGCCGCACCGCATCGCCCACGCTGTCGGCCCTGAAGAAGACCTGCGCCAGCAATACGGACAGATAGGTCAGCGTCACCGCGCAGATTTTTCCGGCGGCGGTGTGCCGCGGCTTCGGTCCGAAGATCCGCCAGGCATGGTTGATGATCAGATAGAATGAATGGAGTAAGCCGAAGATGACAAACTGAAGTCCCGCCCCATGCCAGATCCCGGCGAGCAGGATGGTGACGAACGTGGGAAACGCTATCAGCTGGATAAAGCCTTCCAGCTTTTCAACTGCCTTCTTGTTGGCGGACAAACCCTTCGCCATCCGCCGGCGCGTGATCCATAAAGAGATAGGATTATAGAGCAACAGCGTCAGATAGCGCGTCAGCGTCATGTGCCAGCGCTGCCAGAAATCGATTACCCCTGAGGATTTGTAGGGTGAATTGAAGTTGATCGGCAGGCTAACACCGAACATGGCACCCAGGCCGACGGCCATGTCAGAATAACCCGAAAAGTCGAAGTAGAGTTGCATCGAATACGCCAAAGCGGTTGACCAGGACCCCAACACCCCGAGGGTCGCGGGGTGGCTGAACCCCGCATCGGCGTAGGGCGCGATGGTATCCGCGAACACCACTTTCTTGACCAGCCCCAGCACGAACAGCGTGAATCCGGCCGTCAGCTTCGCCCCGTTCACCCGATATGTGGCGTCATCCGCGAACTGCGGCATGATCTCCCGGTGATGCAGGATCGGTCCCGCGATCAGATGCGGAAAGAATGTTACGAACAGAACGTAGTTTACCAGACCACGCTCACGCACCAGTCCCTGTTGACAGTCTACGATGTAGCCGATCTGGGTGAATGTGAAGAATGATATGCCAAGGGGCAGGATGACACCGCCTGCATCCAGTGCGATCCATCCCATATCATGAACGAAACCGAGTAGCGGAAAGAGATATTTATAGTAGATTAGGGCAAGTAGATTCAGCACGATTCCGCATGTTAAAAGTAACCGCTGCCGATCGGGATGGTTTTCCGTATTGAGGATTGCCAGGCTCAGGCCGTAATTCAGCGCGATCGAAATAAGCAGCAGAAGGACAAACGCCGCGTTCCACCACCCATAAAATAAAAACGATGCACCGATCAGCCAAACTCGGGCGGCTCCTGGTGCCCGATACCCCAGGAGGTAATATATACCAAGAGATATCGGTAGAAACCAGTAGAGAAAGCCATAAGAATTAAAAAGCATACGATCTTCACGCCGCCTTTTTACGGGCGATCAGTTCCACCATTTCACCGACATTACGCAGGCTCTCGATTTCAGCGGTCTTGAACTTGATGCCGAAGTGCTGTTCGATCGCGACGACAATGTTGATGTGATTAAACGAGTCCCAGCCTTCCATTTGGTCAGCTGTGGTTTCACCGTTAATCATAAGCTTCTTGTCGTCGTTGATATCGAGGACGTCGCGGATGATATCAGCGACCTGCCCCAAAATTACCGATTGATCCACCCAGTCACCCTCCATCGTCCGCGCAAATGCGACGCATAAGGGGAACAATCCACTTTGGACCCAAGCGAAGGCGAATCACAAAGCTGCGTTCCAGGGTCCGACCGCTACCAGACCGGCCACGGAAACGGCGGATATCGAACTTGTTCCGCTCGATCAAATGCAGATTAAAAAGCGCTTAATTGACCATCATTCCATTGCCCCAAACCGATCACCAACCAGCCCGGGACGCGGCTGACCGAAGTCACACCAACGCCCGGCGGCTGGGTGGCGCCGGAGGGGACAGCCGAACACGTCACCGCGCTTGCATCTGGTAGCGCCCACCATTCACCCCCACCTCCTGCCCGTAAAGCACCCCACAGGAGAACCCCATGAGTAAAGAATCCGCGAGCCGGAAACCGTTTCTTTCTGATATCACTACGTTACGGGAACGCGCGCGGACTAACCTGTCCGAAGGCGTGGTTACCAAAACCTACGGCGGCGACGTCAAGAACACGATAGAGATATTACAATCCGTCCTGGCAACCGAAATCGTCTGCGTACTCCGTTATACAATGCATTCCATTACCGCCACCGGAATATCGAGTGAGGCCATCAAGGCGGAATTCGCCCAGCACGCCAAGGAAGAGCAAGCCCACGCAATGGCGGTTGCCGAACGCATCGATCAACTCGGAGGCAAACCCAACCTCAATCCCGAGGGTCTCGCCACCCGCTCGGCGTCACAATACGCCGAGGGTGAGACTCTGGCTGATATGATTAAGGAAAACCTGATCGCGGAACGCATTGCGGTGGACCATTACCGCGAACTTATCCGCTACTTTGGCGACGATGATCCGACCACCCGTGTTATGCTGGAAGGTATCCTGACGGTGGAGGAGGAACACGCCACCGACATGCAAGACCTGCTTCAGGCCCACGGGGGCGGTTAAAGCAGGTCTAAACTCACCTTGCGCGACGGCGGACGATGCGTGGCGTCGATGGTCGCCAGATCGTCTGCCGTTAGCGTCAGCGCTGCCGCCCCGGCGTTCTCCCGCACATGCGCCGGGTCGGCCGCCTTGGGTATCGAAATCACGTTGCCCGACCGGATGCTCCAGGCGACGGCCACCTGCGCCGCCGTCGCCCCATGTCGTTTTGCCACAGATAGCAGAGCCGGGGAGGCGAGAGTCTTGCGGACGTGATGCCCGAGCGGCGAGTAGGCCATGACAGGTATGCCGTGCCGGACGCACCAAGGCAGCAGATCGAACTCAATTCCCCGGCTGGCCGGATGATACAAAACCTGGTTGGCCGAACAGGCCGTCCCCTGTACCTCAAGCATATCGTCCGTATCGAAGTTTGACACACCCCAATAACGAATCTTGCCTGCGGTCTTCAGCGCCTCAAATCCCGCCACTGTCTCGGCCAACGGATGACCGCCACGCCAGTGCAGCAGATACAGGTCGATGTGGTCTGTTTTCATCCGCTTCAGGCTGCGCTCGCACGCTGATTGAACCCCGGCGCGCGAGGCATTCCGCGGCAATACCTTGCTGACAATGAACACCTTGTCACGAATACCGGAGACCGCTTGCGCCACGATCCTCTCCGCGCCGCCATCAGCATACATTTCCGCCGTGTCGATCAGGGTCATCCCCAGGTCAACGCCCAGCCGCAATGCGTTCACCTCCCTGGATGTATCCGCGGAACGCTCTCCCATATACCAGGTGCCCTGGCCGAGGGCCGGAACCCTTTCCCCACCCGGCAGTTCGACCGTTTGCATCAATCCGCCAGCCCCTCCGCGACCCGCATGACCCGCAGGAAATTTCCGCCCCACAATTTCTCCAACGCCCCTCGGTCGTAACCGCGCCGCACCAACTCCATCGTGATGTTCGGACTCTGGCTGGCATCGTGCCAGTCCGAGAATCCGCCGCCGCCGTCGAAGTCCGACGATATCCCAACATGGTCGATGCCAATCCGCCTTACCGCGTGGTCGATATGGTCGGCGAAATCCACCACGGTAACCTCGCTTGGCCGCGCATTCGCCTTCAGAAAGGCCGATACCGCGGTGATCTGAATCACCCCCTTCACGTCCCGGATAACGTCCAGCTGCCAGTCCGTCATGTTGCGGGAATGGTCGCAGATCGCGCTGACACAGGAATGCGTCGAAACAATAGGGGAACGCGAAACCTCGGCAGCCTGCACCATGGTATCGCGGGAGGTATGGGCGACATCGACCAACATGCCGACCTTGTTCATTACCCCAATCGCTGCGCGCCCCAGCGGGGAGAGCCCGCCATGTTCGGTTTCGCGGTCGCCCAGGTCGCGGCGGGGATTGCAGGAATCAGCCAGCGCATTGTGCCCGTTATGCGTCATCGTCATATAGATCGCGCCGCGCCGGCGAAATTCCACGATCCGCCCTAAATCAGCGCCAACCGCGAAGCCATTTTCGACACACGGAACGATCGCCAGAACGCCGGCCCGTTTCGCCGCCACAACAGCGTCCGCCCGGTTGGCGATCCGCATCGGGATTGGTGACGGCATCGCTTCCATCCGGTTGATTTGATCCAGCATAGCGATCGCCCGGCCGTAGGCGGCGTCCTCGCTGGCGACGGTGCGGGTCGTCTGCGGCACGTAAGCGACGAAACAGGCGGCACTCACGCCGCCACGAATCATCTTTGGCAAATCGACCCGCCGAACGCCGTCCTGAAACGGATCTGGACCGGTTGGCCAGGGAATGTCGATATGTGTATCCATCGTCACGATAGAGCGATGGATAGAAAGCGCGTCGGGCTGGAGGGCGTCGTTCATACGCGCAGGCTTACAGATAACCGCGATTGACGGAAGAGGTTGGGGCCAAAAATGAGAATTTTCGTCGTGGTGATGGCCTTGCTGGTGACGCTACCCGTCCTGGCCAGTGCCACGCCAGAGCAGCGGGTCGGCAGGTGGGTCATCGTTTGCGCGGATGGTTCACACCAATGCCAGATGCGCTTCAACAAGCGATTTCTCGATAAAGCCGGACTCACTGGTGACTTTGAAGTTCTGAGCCAAGGTCACTCGCTGGTCCCGGCGATCGCTCTGCGCGGACTGTCCAGCCAAATTCTAATGGCCGCATCCATGGCTGGCACGACCGACGCATCGATCCAGTTTCCCGGCGGGGCGCGGCAGGCGTTGACGTGCAACGCGACAAACTCCGGTTACATTTGCGCGCCGGATGAGGCAGCGGGAGACACTCTGTCGGCCGAGTTGGCGACGGCGCGGTCGGTCACGGTTCGCGTCAGTGTCTCCGTCGCGGGTATGCCCCCCCTGCCCGCGCAGGAAAAATCCCTCGATCTTTCCGGCACCAACAACGCGCTGGCCCGCCTCCGTTCGCTCGTCCCCTCTCCGATACCAAGCCCTCTGGCCGCCGACGGGCCTGGGCCACAATCACCGGCGAGTATGATGGGGATGGCGGACAAGATGATGAAGGCGGCCGGCTACCCGCAGGGGGTGAGGGGGCTGGAAGGCATGATCGCGAAGTATATGGCCAAGTAGGCGGGTCAGTATTTGAACACGACCCGCTTGCGCTTCGGCTGGGGAATTTTCACGGTTTTGCCCTGATCCAGTTCGAAATCGACGATGATCTGCCCGACACCGGCCTGCAAATCGGTCGCGTCCTCGGGATTTGTGGTGGTGTCCTTCTTGTCTTTGTCCGTATCGCTCAAATCACGCCCTCCTCTGCCAGCCGTTCCACGTCGGACTTTGACATCCCAAGCATGGTCGTCAGCAACCACTCGTTATCCTCGCCATAGCCAGGCGCGCCGCGATTGATCGGGCCGCCAATATAGGCTGGCGTGTCGGACAGTTTCATCGGCAACTCATACACCGGCCAGGTGCCGATCTTGGTGCCGGTGACCTCGGTCAGCCATTTTAGGTGCCGCAACTGCGGATCGTTGTCGCAGCGATCTTCCGCATTCTGGCACACGCCTGCGGGAACAGCTTCGTTCTGCAGGGCGGTCATTACGTCCTCGGCCGAGCGCGTGGCGGTCCAGGCACCGACAGCCTGGTCCAGCACATCCTGATGCGCCAACCGGTCGGTCAGCGTGGCGAACCGGCGATCGTCCAGCCATTCGGTGTGGCCGGCGATCCTGGCGAGCGCCTGCCACTCGGTATCGGTGAAACAGGCGATGGCAACCCAGCGATCCTTGCCCTTGCAACGATAGGCGCCGTGCGGGGCGGCCGGCTTATAGGGGGAACGGTTGCCATAGCGGCGCCATTCGCGGCCATTCGCCGACCAGTCCAGAATGGATGTTCCCGTCAGGAACAGGCCGGATTCGCATTGCGAGGCATCGATCCACTGACCCTCGCCGGTGCGGTCGCGATGATACAGGGCACCGAGCAGCGCGAGGGCATAGCCGTAGGCGCCCATCCAGTCGAGGTAGGAGTAGCCCCAACCGACCGGCATCGCGGGTTCCGGCAGGCCAGACATATCAGCCTGTCCGCCGAACGCCGCCGCGACCGGGCCAACGGTTCGCATCCGGCCATAAACGCCGTGCGCGCCCATGCCGGCTTGCTGGATGTAGATGATGTCGGGACGGATCTTCTTCATCACGTCGTATCCGAGACCCAGGCGTTGCAAAACGCCGGGCGAGAATCCTTCGGCGACGATGTCACAGACCCGAACAAGGTCCTTGGCGATCGCCAGCCCCTTGGGGTGGCGGATGTTCAGCGAAATGCCGCGCTTGCCGCTGTTCTTGTTGTTGAACTGGCCGCCCATGTCGGGGTCTTTCACCCCTGGCAGCGGGCCGGTGGCGGCGTCACGCGCGGCCCGTCCGCCGACCGGCGCCATGGCCGCCAGACGGGTGTCGGGGTTGTCTTTCCACTCCACCTTGTAGCTTTCCGCGCCGAGGGCCGCGAGGAATCGGGTTCCGCCAGCCGAGGCAAGGAACCAGGCAAAATCCAGTATCTTCACACCCTGCAACGGAAACGGCTTGCCGTGCATGGCGGAGATATTGGGGCTGCTGTCGCCTTTCGGCTGGGCCGGCACGCTAGGGGTGCGTGCTGGTTCGCCCAGAACTTCGGCGGTATCCTCGCCCAGCAGCGGCGCGCGCCTTCCGACTTGCCAGCTTGTCTTCGATGTCAGCCATTTGCTTGTCGGATAACGGAACGAACGACCATGTTCCGGATGGTACACATCAGCAAAGGATTTGCGTTGCAGCCAGTGCTCGTCCAGCGCATTTTCATGCGGCTTGCGGATCGGTGCCCACAACAGCCCTGCCTCCTGCGCCTCCAGCCACGGCATATCGTTGTACGTCCAGGCTCGGGCGAACCGCTGCACCACATCGATCATGTGGGCTTTGCCTTCGTCGCTGGCTGTGGAACCAGGAACGGCGCGCGCCTTCAGGTCGGCGTCCGGCGGTGGCGGCCGCAGATCGGCCTGCATGCCGTATTTTGACAGCAGCGGCACCAGCGCCTTCAGATCGCGCGCGCCCATGCCGTGGGAGATATACCAGCGCCCGTCCTTGGTGTGCATGATGCTGGGCGAGTGATTGGGCGTTTCCAGCGCATGGCGACAGGTCAGGCGCCACAGCGGCACCCGGCGCATCACCCAATGCATGATGTCCAGTTCGGGGTTTTTCGACACCGCCTCATGGATCGACACCGAAACGTCCTGACCCTGTCCGGTGCGATGCCGGGCAATCAATGCGGCGATAATCCCGGTGGCGAGCTGTTCGCCGGCGATGTGGTAGGCGTGCCAGACCTGGGGCGCGATCGGCGGGGTGTCATACTCAAAATTCGGATTGGGATCGTAACCGCAATTCATCATCACGCCGCCCAGCGCAAGATGGATCAGGTCAGAGCCTTTGAAATCGGCCCAAGGGCCGTCATCGCCGAACGGCGTCATGCGCGCGGTCAGCAGCTTGGGGAAGCGCTTGTTCAGCGCCGCCCGATCCAGACCCAGGGCGGTATTCAAGGCACCGCGGGACGAATCCAGTAGAATATCGGCGCCGTCCAACAGGCGCAGCAGTTCGGCCGGCTGGGACTGAATGTCCAAAACGACCGATTTCTTGCCACGATTATAGTTCCAGAAGAACAAAGATCGGTCCGGACCGGGTTCGTCGTTCAGGAACGGGCCGATGCGGCGGGTGGCGCTGCCCTCCGGCGGTTCGATCTTCACCACGTCGCAGCCCAGGCCGGCCAGCAGCAATCCGGCATACTCGGCGCGTTCGTCGGCGATTTCTATCACCCGCAGACCGGCCAGCATGCCGGGGCCGGCATCACCCATCATCTCGCCCGGGCCGGTGGATCGTTCGGTCATTGTTGTTTCCTCCCGGGCGCGGCGGCTCAAGGCCGCGTGCGCGCCAGCATTTCCAGCAGAATGGCGTTTACCGTGTCGGCGGATTCATAAGCGGCCCAGTGGCCGGTGTTCGGGATCAGGCGGATGTCCGCGTCCGGGCAATGCGCGCGCAGAGTGGCGACACGCTCCGGCCCCTTGGGGTTCGCGGGCGCATCGAGTTCGCCCCACATGCCGTTCAGCGGCGATTGCAGCCGGTCGATCGCCTTCATGATCGCCCCGCTGCGGGAGATCGCGGGCGTGCGCAGGCGCGACCGCACGGTGTTCCAATCCTGAATTTCAATGGCCAAATCGTCGATTTTATCCGGGTCGGCGATCATCAGGCGGTTGAGATTGATGCGATGGGTGTCGCGGCGTTCCTGCCCTTCCAGGTGCCGCACTTTTTCCAGCTTCACGGCCGACCCCAGCGCACCGACCCCGGAGGAGCCGATGATGGTGACCGAACGTACGCGCTTGCCGCCCAGCGCGCCGACGCAGGCGGCCATGGTGCCGCCAAAGGAAAATCCGACCACCTCATAGGTTTTGTCCGAACCGACGATGCTGTCTATGCCGTCGGCGACGATTTGGGCGATGGCGAAGGCATCTTCGCCATCGGGGGGAAAGTCGGACTCACCCAATCCGGGCAGGTCGGGGACCAGCACGCGGTAGCTGGGAACCAGCGCGGGAATGGTGCGTATCCAGTGCCGCCAGGAGCCGGCGCCGCCGTGGAACAGTGCGACCACGGGGGCGGTGCCCGCCGACCTATCCCACTCATGCCAGACCATTCTGCCTTCGCCGCAGGGCGTTTCATGGCGGATCGCCTGGCTTTGGATGCGGTCCAGGATCGTCTGCGGGTCTTCGGCGAGCTGGTCGTTCATCCCGGGCGGGTCCTCTGTTCGTGACGTCCGCCAGCTTACAGGCAGGGGTTCGCTGGCGCCAAATCCGCCTCCGGCTGTCACAGGTATTCGTCGGCCAGCGCGACATCGCGGATTGCGTCCACCGGCCCGCCGCGACGGATTTCCCCGCCCCGCAGGACATAGCCGCTGGTGGCGAGTTTCAGCGCCGGCCGAGCCATTTGTTCGGTCATCAGAACGGTTGTGCCGCGGGCGCGCAGATGCAGGATCGCGTCGCCGATCTGCTTGATCCAAACCGGCGCCAAACCGAGAAAAGGTTCGTCCAGCAGCAGTAGCTTTGGAAATGACGCCATAGCGCGGGCCAGCGCCACGACCTGCTGCTGCCCGCCCGATAACTGGCCGGCGGGCTGCTTATCGCGATCGATCAGCAGGGGAAATACTGAACGCAACCATTCCAAAGCCTCAGTCTGGCGTTTGCGACCCAGACCAAACGCTCCCGACAGCACGTTGTCGGTCACAGACATCGTCGGGAACACCCGGCGGCCTTCGGGCGAGTAACCAATGCCAAGCCTCGCTCGGCGTTCGCACGGGATTTGCGTCAGGTCGGTGCCCTGGAACAAGATGCGGCCCTTCCTTGCCGGAACCAGACCGATGATCGCATTGATGGTGCTGGATTTGCCTGCCCCATTGGCGCCGACCAGCAGCACGGTTTCACCTTCCGGCACGTCGATGGAAATGCCCGACAGCGCGGCGATGCCGCCGTAGCGAACCCACAGATCCTCGATACGCAGCAGCATGGCTATGCCTCCCCTGCTTCGCCGAGATAGGCGGCGATAACATCGGGACGCGCCAGAACCTCGGCCGGGGGTCCATCGGCCAGCAGCACCCCGGCGTCCAGCACCAGGATGCGCGGACACAGGCGGCGGATCAGATCCATGTCGTGCTCCACGATCAGCACGCTGGTGCCGGCATCGCGGACGATCCGCACAAACGTATCCACGTTCTGCCGTTCGCCGCGTTCCAGTCCGGCGGCGGGTTCGTCCAGCAGGACGATTTTCGGTGTGGAGGCAAAAGCCATGACCAGACCGAGCATTTTTTGCAGGCCGTAGGGGAGTTTGTCGGATATTTCGTGCAGCCGCGGAGTCAGGCCGAATGTGTCCATCATCCGGGTCAGCCCAACCGGCGCGCCGCGGCCACCGAAACGAATTGCCCTGGCGATATTCTCGTTCACCGATACGCTTTTGAACGTGTTGGTCTGCTGGAAACTGCGCGCCAGACCCAGCCGGCTGACCGCGTGGGCCGGGTGGTTAGTGATATCCCGACCGCCCAGCACGACTTTCCCGGCGGAGGCTATCTGCCGGCCGGAGATCACGTTGATCAGCGTGGTTTTGCCGGCACCATTCGGGCCGATGACGCCCAGCAATCCGCCCTCCGGCAGGGTGAAGCTGATACCCTGGAACACCCGCAGCCCGCCAAAGCGCTTTGCCAGGGATTCGACCCGCAGTTCGGTCACGATACGCGCCGCCACAACGCCGCGATGGTGCCGGCGATCCCACCCCGGGCGGCCAGGACCACGACCAGGATCAGCACGCCGTATAGCCCTTGGGCATACTGGCCGTGCGTGCCGAACAGATTGGTGGCGTACACCAGCGCCCCCGTTCCCAGCACCGGTCCCAGAATCGACAAACGCCCGCCGATGATGGTGTAGGCGATGAAATCGACCGCCGTGGAGGAGTCGAACGAACTGGGATGCGCGGTCAGCAGCATGTTGACCAACGAATAACCCGCCAGCCCGGCCACCCCGGCGGCAACGACAAAGCCCAGTGCCTTGTAGCGCCAAACGACCAGGCCCAGGCTTTCAGCTAGAATCTCGTTTTCCTCGATGGCGGCGAAGTGCTGGCGGAAATACCGGGTCAGAACGCCGGTGATCAACGTGGCGACCATCGCCAGCCCGCAGGCATATTCCAGCACCAGCCGATTGGTGCCCATTTCAGTACCGAACAGCGTTACCGCCGCCACGCCGGAGATACCGTTGGACCCGCCGGTCAAGCCGGGCGTCTCGAAAATCAGCAACTGCATGATTTGCGACAGCACAAACGTCACTAGGACGAAATAAGTGCCGCGCAGGCGCAACACCAGCGCACCCAGCGGAACAGCCACCAGCGCCGGCACCAGGAAGGCAGCCGCGGTCATCAGGAAAGCGTCGGTGATGTTGTACTGACCGGCGATGGCAACTGTATAGCCGCCGATCGCCATGAAGGCCGGGGTGGCGAACGACAGCAGGTTCATCCGCAGCATGATCCAGACGCTCTCGGCCGCGATCACTCCGACGAAGGCCTGGTTCAGCACCGAATAGACCAGCACGCTGCGGGTGAACACCGGCACGACGAACCCGCACGCCAGCAGCAGCAATGCCGCGACTTCGGTCCAACCAAGCAGCTTGATCCGCACGGTTCAGGCACCCCGCACGGTGCGGCCCAGCAGGCCGGTGGGACGGAACACCAGAAGCAGCAGCACCAATACGAACAACACCAGCGCGCCGATCGAGCCGCCGAAATAGACGCTGGAAAATGCCTCGACAATACCCACGACGAAGGCCGCCAAAGCCGCACCCTCCAGCGAGCCGAGGCCGCCCAGGATCACGGTCAGGAACGATGTCGCCAGAACCGGATCGCCGACGCCGGGCGACAGCGACAGGATCGGGGTGACCAGCGCCCCAGTCAGGCCAGCCAGGCCGGTGGCGATGGCAAACGCCAGTGGAAACAACAATTTGGGCCGTAATCCCTGTGCCATCGCCACCGTTCGGTCATCCGCCAGGGCGCGCAGCCCGCGCCCCAGATCGGTGCGGTACAGCACCAGCCACAAAGCGGCGATCGCGGCGAGGCAGACCGCAAGCACGATCAGATTTTCGCGCGGCACGTAAATCGGCCCCATGTGCAGCGCGCCCTTGGCCGGGAAGGCGAATTCCATCGACAGCGGGCCGAACACCGTCAGCAGGCCGGTGGATATGACCAGATACAGCCCCAGGGTCAGCATCAATGTCGCCAGATGATCGTCCACCAGTCGTTCCAGTAGAAACAACTCGAACACCCAGCCCAGTGCGGCGGTCGCGGCGACGGCGACCAGAACGGCAAGCGGGTATGGCAGCCCGAGGAACGCGACGCAGCTATAAGCGACGTAACCGCCCAGCATGTAGAAGCCGCCATGCGAGAAGTTCACCACGCCCAGAATGCCGAAGATCAGGGTAAAGCCGAGTGCCAGCAACGCATACTGCGCACCCAGGCTGATCCCGATCAGGGCGGCCTGTATGAACTGGTCCACCGGGATTTACTCCGGCGTCACTTCCTGCCGTTCCACGCCCAGGTTCTTGCCGTCTTTGATAATGCCGACGCCGAAGGGGAATTGCAGTTCCTGCGGGATGCCGAACTGCTTCTTGCCGCCCCAGTAGCCCTTGCCGATATTGGGATCCTCCACCGGCATTTTGCGCAATGCGGCGGCAACCGCCTTGGCATCGTCGGTGCCGGCGATGGAAACCGCCTTCAGCGTCATCCGCGCCGCCGGCAGATCGGCCCAGACAGCGGTGCCCCCGATCGGGTCTTTACCCAGCAGCTTGCGGTATTCATCGTCGATCGCCCGGACTTTCGGATCCTCGGTCGGTACCGTTTCGAACCAATAGAAATT
>DAIEHR010000201.1 GCA_027353465.1 Acetobacteraceae bacterium
CCGCATAACCCCCGACGTCGCGAACAGAAGCTGCGCCCTGGGATGCCGATGCAGCCCGGTATCGTGACCAGCCACATAATCGTGCGCGTAGCCCACCAGAGGACGCGGCGCCTGCTCGAACGGTTGCAGGCGGCTTTGGCCGTTACGCGACAGAACTTGGCCGGACACCGCCATCCCGACATCCTATAGTCGGACGAAAGTAAAGGGAACGGTCCCATGACACCGGCAGCGCGACAGATCGTCTTCATCAACACGGCCCACACGTTCACACACTACAGCCTGCTGATCCTGCCCACCGCCGTACTGGCCATGGCCGTCCCCGGCGGCCCGTTCGGTGAGTCCTACGGCCCGATCCTGGCCCTCGCCACCGGCATGTTCGTGTTCTACGGCCTGCTGTCGCTGCCCCAGGGCTGGCTCGCCCAACGCCTCGGCCGCAAAGTCCTGATGACGGCTTTCTTCCTCGGCACCGGCCTAAGCCTGGTCGCCGCCGGCCTCGCCCACTCACCCGTCATGCTGGCCGTGCCCCTTGCCTGTTCCGGCGCCTTCGCGGCCATCTACCACCCGATCGGCACTACGATGCTGGTCGAAGCCGCCGGCGACAAACCCGGCCGCTCCATCGGCGTCAACGGCGTGTTCGGCAACCTCGGCGTCGCCCTGGCCCCGGTGGTCACCGCCTTCCTGGCCAACGAAATCGGCTGGCGCGCGGCCTTCGTCGCCCCCGGCGTGCTGTGCGCCGCGGCCGGCCTGCTATGGATGCGCACCCCGCTCGCCCAGGCCCACGCGCACGCCAACCGCCGGCCTTTCCCGCCAATCCCGAACCATCTGGTGCGAAGGGCGGTGCTGGTGCTGATGCTGATCGCCATGTCCTCGGGGCTGGTGTTCAACGCCTATACTCTGCTGCTGCCCAAGCTGATGCAGGAACGCCTGGCCGGTAACGCCACCCTGCTGCCGCTGGTCGGCCTCGCCGCCTTTCTCGTCACCCTCTGCGGCGCCCTGACCCAGTTCACCGTCGGCCGCATGATAGACCGCAACACCCTGAAACGAGTCTTCCTGCCCATCAGCATGATCCTCGCCCCGGCGATGGCCGCGCTGGCCTTCGCCCAAGGCTGGCTGGTCCTGCCCCTGGCCGGCGCCGTCGCCGCCTCCATCTTCGGCCAGGTTACGGTGAACGAGACGATGGCAGCCCGCTATATCTCCCCGGAACTGCGGGCCCGGATCTACTCGATCCGGTTCTTCGTCGGCTTCCTCGGCGCCGCCGCCGCCGCCCCGGTGGTATCGGTGCTGTATGAACACACCGGCAGCGTCGCCGCCGCGACCTTGGTACTGTCTGCCTTTTCCGTGGTCACCCTGGGGTGCGCCCTGTTCTTCCCCAACCGGCCAGAGGAACTACAGCCGGACCTGTGGACCCAAGCCCAACCGCTGGCCGCCGAATAATCATATCGCCATTTGCAAACCGGCGGCGGAAACGCCACATCCTGCGTCATGTTGACACGCCGCACCCTGCTGCTTTCCGCCGCAACCGTTCCACTCGCCACCCCCGCCCTGGCGCAGACCCTGTCCGGCCAGGATAAAGCCGACATCGCTCGGGTCGAGGCCTATCTCGACGGCCTTAAATCGATGAAGGCCCGCTTTACCCAGGTCGCCCAGAATGGCGCGATTTCTGAGGGCACGGCTTGGCTTGAACGCCCAGGACGGATGCGCTTCCAATACAATCCGCCGTCGCCGTTCACCCTGATCGCTGCCCACGGCAGTCTGATCTTCAACGACTCGTCGTTGCAGCAAACCAGCAACATCTCGCTCAGCCGCACCCCGCTGGGCATCCTGCTGGCCGACAAGGTGGACCTGAACGGCGCCGTTACCGTCACCTCCGTCCAACGCTTCCCCGGCCAGCTTCAAATAACCCTGGTCCGCACGGCGTCCCCCGGCGACGGGTCGCTGACACTGATCTTCGCCGAACCCCCGATGACCCTGCGGCAATGGACCGTTGTCGATGCCCAGCGCCGCGAAACCCATGTTACCCTGTATAACGCCCAAACCGGCGGCAGCTTCGATCCGATCTTGTTCGAACAGATCACCGTGCCCGCGTCGAAGGAAGGCTAATATGTTGCCGCATGACCGTTATGTGTCAGGCGGGCAGGAAAAAGCTTCTGTTCACCGCGAATCTGGGGAATGATCCTTTCCGACATGAGGTCCCCCCGCGTCGTCAAGCCGTTGATCGGCATCAGTTGCTGCACCAAGCAGTTCGGTGTTTTCGGAATGCCGAACCATGCGGCCTCTGACACGTACGTCCGAGCAACGGATGAGGTTATTGGCGCCGTCCCGGTGCTGCTGCCCGCCAACGGGCCGGCAGCCGATATCGAAACCCTGCTGGATCGCCTCGACGGCATAGTTCTCACCGGCAGCCGCTCCAACGTGCAGCCGACCTTGTATGACGGTCCACCCCATGCCGAGGGCACGCCCGAAGACCCCGCCCGCGACGGCATCACCCTCCCTCTCATCCGCGCCGCCGTCGCTCGGGGTGTCCCGTTGCTGGCAATCTGCCGGGGATTTCAGGAACTGAATGTCGCCCTCGGCGGCTCCCTGCACCAGCGATTGCAAGATCTGCCAAACCGGATCGATCACTCCACCCCGATGCAACCCTCGGCCGGGGTGCGCCAGGGCAAGGCCCACGCTATCCGGGTCACCCCGAACGGCTGGCTCCATCGTCTGGCCGGCGCGGCGGAGATCGAGGTCAACTCCCTGCATAACCAGGGTATCGATCAACTCGCCCCTGGCCTGGTGGTAGAAGGCGTTGCCCCCGACGGCACGATCGAGGCTGTCAGCGTCACCGCCGTAGGCTACGCCGTGGGCATCCAGTGGCACCCCGAATACGATTGGCGAACCGATTCGCTGTCCCGGGCGATCTTCGAACAGTTCGGGGCGGCAGTGCGGGTTTATGCCCACGCCGCGCGCCTGGGCGGGGTTTCGGTCGCGGCGGATTAGCCACCGCCGCATTGCCCCTTGTCAGACCGGCCATTTGGACCGATGTATCCGCCGAAGACCGGACCGCGCTGGTCCGGATTAATTCTCCTCCAACAGGACAGGCCGCCGCCATGTTCATTGAAACCGAAGGCACCCCGAACCCCGCGACGCTGAAGTTCCTGCCGGGACGCGACGTGCTGGGCTTCTCCACCGCCGACTTTGCCTCCGCCGCCTCCGCCGTCCGCAGTCCGCTGGCCACCGCGCTGTTCGCGCTGCCCGGCGTGGCGCGCGTGTTCCTGGGCGGTGATTTCATCAGCGTTACGAAGAACGACGAAATCTCCTGGCAAGCCCTGAAGCCACAGGTTCTGGGCCTGATCATGGATCATTTTGTCGCCGGCCTTCCCGTCCTTGAAGGCGACAGCGCCAGCCTGGATGAAGAAGACGTCGATGAAGCCGACCGCGAGGTCGTGGACCAGATCAAGGAATTGCTCGATACCCGCGTCCGCCCGGCGGTTGCCGGCGATGGCGGCGACATCGTATTCCGCGGCTTCCGTCAGGGTATCGTCCGCCTGCACATGCAGGGGTCATGCTCCGGCTGCCCGTCGTCCAGCGCCACCCTGAAGCATGGAATCGAGAACATGCTGAAGCACTACGTGCCGGAAGTCATCGCCGTCGAGCAGGTCGAATTCTGATCCTGGCCGATCGATGATCCCCGGTTGACGTAATGCGGCGCATCTTTCACGTTGCGCCGCAGCAATTTTCAGGAGTTGGATAATGACGATTGATGCCCCCGGCCTTGACCTGCTGTTCAAGGAAGCGCGTACCCACAATAAGTGGACAGACCAGCCTGTCGCCGATGAAACGCTGCACCAGCTGTATGACATCCTGAAATACGGCCCGACCTCGGCCAACACCTCGCCCGCGCGCTTCGTGTTCATCCGCACCAAGGAAGGCAAGGAAAAGCTCGCCCCTGCGCTGTCCGCCGGCAATATGGAAAAGACCATGACCGCGCCGGTCACCGCGATCGTCGCCTACGACCCCAAGTTCTTCGAGAAACTGCCGACGCTGTTTCCGCACAATCTGGATGCGATCAACTGGTTCACCAGCAACGAAGGCCTGGCGGCAACCACCGCATTCCGCAACGGCACTCTGCAAGGCGCCTATCTGATGATTGCCGCCCGCTCGCTGGGCCTGGACACCGGTGCGATGTCAGGCTTCGACAACGCCAAGGTCGATGCGGCGTTCTTCAGCTTCAACGGCTGGCGTTCGAACTTCCTGGTCAATATCGGCCATGGCGACCCGGCGGGGCTGTTCAACCGCTCTCCGCGCCTGTCGTTCGACGAAGCCTGCATGCTGGCCTGATCCAGGCCACGCAGCCATCGCGGTCTTCAACCGGATCGCGATGGTTTCGGTGCCCTGGTTCACCTTGGCGCCGATCCGCCCTACCCTAGCCCCCCATGCGCATACTCGCCCTCGATTCGGCCGTTGGAAGATGTTCGGCGACAATCGTCCTTAACGGCGAGGTGGTCGCCGGCTATCAGCAGGACATCGACCGGGGCCATGCGGCAATCCTGCCCATCATGGCACGCGATTGCTTGCGCGATGCGGACGTAAGGGCCAGTGAACTCGATTTGGTCGCCGTCACCGTCGGCCCGGGCAGCTTTACCGGAATCCGAGCGGGGGTGGCGCTGGCGCAGGGGATCGCGCTGGCGGCTGGGATTCCGGTCATTGGCGTAACGGTGGGCGAGGCGATTGCCGACTCGCTGCCGCAGCGTGGCGGCCGCCCTTTGTGGTGCACAACCACCAGCCGCCGCGGCCGCATATTCCTGGAGACGGGCGAGCAGGTTCTCTCGCTGTCCATCACTGACCTGCCCAATCCGTCCGGCCCGGTCGCGATCGCCGGCAATGAGGCCGCGATCGTTGCCAGCCGCCTGGCGGCCCGTGGCGTCAACGTCATGCTGACGGATGCCCGAATGCCCACCGGCCGCCACATCGCCGCCGTCGCCGAACGGCGTTTCCAGGGCGCGATCCGTTCGCTGCCCGCCGAACCGATGTATGTCGATCCGCCCGAGGCAAAGCTGCCCGGCGGCAAATCCCTACCCATCGCATGACGGCCCTGATCAAACGCGCGGGCAGGGCCGATATCGACGTGCTGGCGGCTATCCACTCGACCGCGTTTTCCCACGGAGACGCCTGGAGCCGTGACGTCTTCAACCTTCAGCTGGCGATGCCCAATGTCTTCGGCCTGATCCACCAGGATGGCGGGCTGATCGTGATGCGCCAGGCGGCTGACGAAGCCGACGTGCTGACCCTGGCAGTGGTCCCCGCCGCGCGAAGAAGCGGAATCGCCAACACTCTACTGCGGGAAGCCACGGACATCGCGGCAGGCCGCGGCGTCCAAACGGTTTTTCTTGAAGTTTCCACAACGAATAGTGCAGCCCGCGCACTTTATACCAAGCTCGGCTTTTCCCGCGTCGGCTTAAGGCGGCTGTATTATTCCGATCGTTCAGATGCCCTGGTTTTGCGACTCGACCTGAAGTCCACCCCATAGGGCGGAAACGCGCGGCGTCACTGGCCGCGCCGAATCAGTATCCGGCTGATTCCGCTTGCATCGGTTTGAATGTCCAGCACCTGATGACCTTGCTCTGTTGCTGTCCGCGGAACGTTGCGCAGCGGCTCTTGCCCCTTCAACCTGACCAGTAGAATTTCGCCCGGAGACATTTTATCCAACGCTAAACGAGTACGAACGAAGGTCATCGGACATATATCACTTGTAATGTCGATTTCCCGGGTTACATCTTGCATCGAAAACATGAGTCCTCTTTATTCCATTTGTTAAGTCACTGCCGCCAGCCAGCAGTCCCGCTTCATCTCCAGACTTAGCATAACGACTAGAAAGGTACCAATATGGCTGAGAATTTGGATGATTCCGCTATCCTGGCATTGACCGCGCGGATTGTATCGGCGCATGCAAGCAATAATGAGGTCGCCGCTACCGCGCTGCCAGCGGCCATTCGGGCGGTTTACGACACATTGGCGCATATTGGCGATGCCCCGCCCCCCCCGCCGCCCGTCAGGGCACAGCCCGCCGTGCCGATCCGCAAGTCTATCTTTCCGGATTACATTGTCTGTCTGGAGGATGGGAGGCAACTAAAGATGCTGAAACGGCATCTCGCGGCTTCTTATAATCTGACCCCGGAACAGTATCGGACGAAATGGGGCCTTGATCCTAGCTATCCGATGGTCGCACCGAACTATGCCGAAAAGCGCTCCAGCCTCGCCAAGCAGATCGGCCTTGGCACGAACCGGACGTCAGGGCGATAGCAACTGCCCCTGGCTGACCCATGACGATTTAGCTCTGACTGCTCCCGGGCTTTGAACCGGCCCTTCCCTGGACCTATCGGTACATTGTATGCGGTGGCCTCGGGCCTTCCCAGCCGGGAAGGCCCAGATGGACTGGCTGCAAGGAACCGAATGGAAACGCGCATCGAGCGTCTTTGCGTCGAACGAGGGCTGAAGATGACCGGCCAGCGCAGAGTTGTCGCGCGCGTGCTGTCGGACGCCGGCGATCATCCCGATGTGGAGGAATTGTACAGGCGGGCCTCCGCCCTCGACCAACACATCTCTATCGCGACCGTCTATCGCAGCGTGCGCCTGTTCGAGGAGCAAGGCATCCTGGAACGGCGCGATTTCGGTGGGGGGCGCGCCCGCTACGAACCGACGGAGGACGGCCCGCACTATCACCTGATCGACGTCGAGACCGGGAAAGTGATCGAATTCCAGGACCCGGAACACGAAAGGCTGATGCATACCATTGCCGGTCGCCTGGGCTTTGACGTTGTATCCTTACGCCTGGAACTGTTCGGCCGGCGCCAGGGAGCGGCTGATAAAACCTCGGCGCGGGTTCAGGCCCCCGCATCCCAGCCTGCCACCAACGCGCCTTCCGATGACGATGCACCCAAAGCGTGGACCGAAGAGTCCATCAAAGGAACAAGGCGATGACCCTGGCCACCACCTGCGTCGCGTTCCCAGAAATCCGAAGCGCCAACCTCGGCGTGCGGATCGCGACCCAGGAGGATGAACTGGATGCCGTCCAGGCGCTACGTTACCGGGTGTTTTATCAGGAAATGGGCGCGCGCGCGGATGCGGCCACGGCGGCAACCCAACGGGACCGCGATATCTATGACACCGTCGCCGACCATCTGCTTGTCGTCGATCACAGCCTTGGCGAAGGGGCAGCCGGAGTCGTTGGAACCTATCGCCTGATCCAGCGGGAGGCCGCCGCGCGCATTGGCCATTTCTATTCGGCCAGCGAATACGATATCTCGGGGATCGAGGCCGTTCCGGGCAAGATCCTGGAGCTCGGACGCTCCTGCGTGGACATTCCCTATCGCAGCCGAGCGGTGATGCAGCTATTGTGGCGGGGTATCGCCGCGTATGTGTTCCAGAACAAGATCGAGCTGATGTTCGGCTGCGCCAGCCTGCCGGGCACCGATCCCGATGCCCTCGCCTCTGAACTGACTTATCTCTACTACAACCACTTGGCACCCGCCGCGATTCGCCCGCGCGCCCTACCGCATCGCTATATCGAGATGCGCAGGCTGGACCGTGATGAGATTGATGCACGCTCGGCGCTGAACAAGCTGCCCCCGTTGATCAAAGGCTACCTGCGCCTAGGCGGATTCGTCGGCGACGGCGCGGTCATTGACCCTCAATTCAACACCACGGATGTCGCGGTCATCGTCCAGACTGACCTGGTGACCGACAAATACTACAAACACTACGAACGTCAGCGCCGCGAGGCCCAGGACTGAAACAGCCGCCCATGACGACCTCATTGATCGGCCGCCTCTCGGCCTTGAAGGGCTGGCGTGCCGACCTCGCGGCCTTTGCGGCCGGCTTGCTCTCCGCGCTGTCGCTGCCGCCCGTGTATGTGCTGCCGGCCCTGCTGGTTGCCATCCCGGTTCTACTGCGCCTGATCCAGGGCGCCAGCCGGCCCCTCGTGGCTGCAAGGCGCGGCTGGTGGTTCGGCTTCGGACTGCATCTGATCGGCTTGTATTGGATCACCGAGGCGATCCTGATCGAGGCCGCCCGCTTCTGGTGGCTGGTTCCTCTGGCGGTGCCCGCGCTGTCCGCGGTGCTGGCGGTGTTCATCGCGGTCCCCGCCGCGATAGTCTGGCGCGCCCGGCCCGGCTGGCGCGCTGCATGCGCCCTGGCCGGCACATGGGTGCTGGCGGACCTCGCCCGGCAGTTCGTGGCGACCGGTTTTCCCTGGAACCCGCTTGGCAGCGTCTGGGCGTTTCCTGGCCGGTTGGGTGACATCATGATCCAGCCAGCTTCGTTGATCGGAACGCACGGGCTGACGCTCGTTACGATCCTGCTGGCATCGCTGCCGCTGCTGGGCTGGGCGTGGCGGGCGGGCGGTGCCGCTGTGCTGGTGCTGTGGTTTGGCTACGGGCTGATTCGGATCGACCAGCCGATGCCGCCGGCCCCGGACCTGTCTGTCTTTCTGATCCAGGGCAACGTCGCCCAGGGCCAGAAATGGGATCGCAGCCTCATGGTCTCCATCTTCCGCCATTACCTTGCACTGACCAGACAGGCGGCGGAGCAGGCAGACGGTCATCCCGCCGTGATTGTCTGGCCGGAAACCGCCAGCCCTGCCCAACTGCAAACCGACCCCGAGGCGCGCCGCTTGATCGCCGAAGCCGCGGATGGCGCGCCGGTCCTGGCCGGATCGGTGCGCTTCGATGCGGATGGATACCCCTTAAACAGCCTGTTCGCCCTGGGCGCCGGGGGCGTGATCGAAGACATCTATGACAAGTGGCACCTTGTGCCATTCGGCGAATACCAGCCCGCGTGGCTGCCGCTGGGTATTCAGATCGTGCCCGGGGGCGGCTTCGCCAAGGGACCGGGCCCTCGCACACTGCATGTCCCCGGCCTGCCCCCGGCGGGTGCGCTGATCTGTTACGAAGCGATCTTCCCTAGTCAGGTTATCGATCCCAACGATCGGCCGGATTGGATGGTTAACGTCACCAACGATGCCTGGTTCGGTAACTCCACCGGGCCGCGGCAGCATCTTATCGCCGCTCGGATGCGGGCGGTGGAGGAAGGTCTGCCATTGATGCGAGCCGCGAATACCGGCATATCGGCGGGATTCGATGCGAAGGGGCACGAACTTGGTCGCCTGGGCACACAAATTGGAGGAATTCTTCAAGTCCGCTTGCCACCAGCCCTTCCTGTCACCATCTATGCTCGGTCGGGCCTGTTGCTACCTGCGGGTGTCGCGCTGGTCTTCACACTTATTGGACTGATTGGTATGTCCGCCCGAGGTAATTGATGACATGCAATTTTTTACACAATTTCTGATTTATACTGTCATGTGACACAAAATTTCTAGCCAGTTGACAATTTTTGGTTGTGTCCGGGCGAGGTTTGCACTACATCAAGTCATTACTCCTTGCCCGATTGCGTCGATAGTGCGACATCCGAAGGAATTGTATAGAGTCCGCTCACTTACATGAGGATAGAAGGAATGGGAGGCCCCGAACACGTGTTGGGCAGTGATAGAGAAAGCCGCCCGAGCCCTATCGATGTCCATGTTGGGTCAAGAATTCGTCTTCGCCGCACTTTGCTCGGCATGAGCCAGGAGCGTTTGGGAGAAGCGCTCGGACTGACCTTCCAGCAGGTCCAGAAGTACGAGCGTGGCGTCAACCGGGTCGGCGCGTCTCGCTTGTTCGACCTGTCGCGCGTGCTCGACGTCCCCATCAGCTTCTTTTTCGATGACATGCCCGACAGTCTGGCGGCGAACTTCGGCGGCGTGTCGGGCCGGCGCGCCAGTGGCACCGCCGAAGCGCAGGAGCAATTCGGCGACGATACACTCAGCCGCCGCGAAACGCTGGAATTGGTGCGCGCTTACTATCGGATCGTGGACCCATCTATCCGCAAGCGGGTCTTCGATCTGATTAAGTCGATGGGTCCGGCTGACGCGCCAGGGACTTAGCTCTCTCGTAGTTGGGGGTTGTCGAAGCGCGGGCTTTGCGCCCTTTCCAACGCGTCATGCAGGGTATCGAACAACAAACGTTTGTCCAGGTCGTGCAGGAATGATCCGACCTCAAATGCTTTCCCCCGACTCGTCAGAACGACGTGGGGAATTGCGTCGGCAGACTGCAGATCGACCCGAAGCCACGCCGTCGGCAGCGTCGTCTGCTGTCGCCGGCCGGCTGAATCGGTCTTGGTCACGACGAGTTGATGATCAGCCAACATGATCAATTCGCTGGCCCGCGCACGCCGCCAGTTGATCATCAGCATCACCAGCAGCAGCGGCACATCGAGGAAACTAAAGATCGCCGCCGGCCACGCCCCCCACAGGTAAAGTCGCACCACCATTCCCGCGCTGACAACGGCGAACGCGCCGATAAGAATCGCCCCGCCCCGGGGGCTGAGGCTTCGATGCGGGACAATCAGGGCTTCAAAGACAGGTGACGACGCTGCTGACATTCACCCCCTCTAACAGGGAACTAAGCCAATGTTCTAGACCCGGCCGATCAGCGAACCAGGCCCTTTTCGCCGACCCCAAATCCCCCGGCCGCGTTTGCTAACCGTTGAAGATCGGTTCGTGACACCAGAAGATCGGCCGAACCGCCGCAATCGCCGTCGGCCCGAGCAGTGGCACTTCCGGCCCAATGAAGGCGATATTGCAGCGAGGGTTTGTTCTGCAACCCCTCCACCACCAGGCTGCCGCCGTTCTCCGCGATCACGTTCGGATCCAGCGAACAGGCCGCCACGGGGCTGCCCATCGCGGAAACCAACGTCGCGGGAATGATCATCTGCCACAGGTCCGGATCTTCGGAACCGGGCTTGAAGACGACGATATCGCCGACCCTGGGTCGGAACTCGTCGAGTTGGAGAACCAGGAATGTGCTGAGGCACCCCGTCGCCATGATCACCATGGCGACAAGAACCGGCAGCCACGCGGCCCAGGATGTGCCTTGAGTGGATGTGTGCCGGGCGGGGTCCCGCTGATCTGGTTGTCTCATGGCACCGGTATCCTTGTTCACGATCGCGCGAATTGTCTGCCTTCTGTCATATTGTGCAGCGCAATATGAAAGCAAGCATCGTGGTTGGCAGATCAAGCAATCCAGCCAATAGTGAGACGCAGACCAAGGAACGAAACGATGAGATACGGGTTCAGCCTGCCCGTGCCCGGCGATCTGGCCGAGCGAAAACCGGCTGACAGCCAGTCCGGGAACGCCCAACCAAAAGCGGGAGGAAACAGTTTTATGGTCACACTCCACCGACGCGCTGTCCTGGCCGGGGCCGCCATGCTGCCGGCCACAATCAAAGCCCGCGCGGAACCTGAAACCGTTGCATTCGCAATGATCGCCCCGCTGTCCGGCCCATGTGCGCGGGAGGGCGAGCTGCAGCGAATGGGCGCCGAAATGGCGATAGACGACATCAACGCCGCGGGCGGGATCAAGGCACTGGGCGGCGCCAAGGTGCGCCTGGTGCAATACGACGCCGGCGACACGACGCCGGCGACTCGGCGGAAAAAGCCAAGAATGCCGCCCAGCGCATGATCGCGCAGGAACCCGGCGTCAGCGGAGGCTTCGGTGCCTGGCTATCGACCTTTACCCTGGCCGTCACCGAAGTCACCGAACGCGCCGAAATCCCCTGGTTCACCCAGTCATACTCAGACCTGATTACCAGCCGCGGGTTTCATTATATCTTCCAATCCTCGCCCACCGCGGTCGATCAGGCGGAAAAGGCGCTGCCAACGATCCTGGACCTCGCTGAACGCACCACCGGTAAGCGGCCGAAAAAAGTGGCGATGATATCGGACAATACCGCCTCGGCGGTGAGTTTCCTGAAACCGATCCGCGCCCACGTGCTGAAGGATCTGGGTCTGACCGCCATGGTGGACGAGGTCTTCACCCCGCCTCTATCCGACGCTACCACCCTGATCCAAAAGGTTCGTTCCGCTCGGCCGGACTTCTTGATGGCGCTGTCAACGAATGTGCCGGACGACAAGATGATCCTGGATAAACTATCGGAGTTCGGCCTGGGCGGCGGGAAACTGCCGGTGATCGGCAATGGCGGCCACTGGGCGATGCCGGAGCTGGTGGCGAATGCCGGCAAGCAGGTCGTCCAGGGCATGATGATCATCACTGCCGCCGGTGCCGGCAAAGGGATGGAGGATATCGAGGCCCGCTACATGGCGCGCACCAAGGAGCCGTGGATGTTGCAAGAGCCGATCATGGCCTATGGCCACATCATGCTGCTGGCCGAGGCGGTCGAGCGCGCGAAAACCCCGGATCGGCGCAAAGTCGCGGAGCAGATCCGCGCGTTCGACCTGCGCGACGGTCCCGCGCTGTTGTTCCCCGGGCGGCACGTCAAATATGACGCGGCCGGGCGTCGGGTGGATGCCAAGCTGATGATCGTGCAATGGCAGGGTGGCCGCATCGTCACCACCGACCCGCCGGAGATGGCGGTTACCGCGCCGATCTGGCCGAAAGGATCGTAGGTTGAGGAGCCGAACCCAGGCAGCGAACGTCTGACGGAAGCCACCAGCCGGTCACGCCCGCTCCAGCGATAGTGGCTCCTAGCGCCGTGGTCCGAAACGCGGCTCGGTACGATCCTGCCGACGGAATGGCGGTGTGTTCGGGGACGGGGCCGGGCGCTCCACCGGCTCATGATTATCGTCGTCGTACAGGTCGCGCGCCGCCGGGGGAATTGGCGGACTGTCGGGAAGCTGCGCGCCCTTCACTCTCGCCTGCGAAATCGGGGCATAGACACCTTCGAAATCGACCTCTTTTGGCCCCATCGGCAGCCGCAGAGCCAAATGGCGAATATCTTGCTGGATTGCGTCAAGTTGAGCCTCCAGCACCTCCAGACGGGTTTTGACGCCCAGGACGCTGAACGGCATGAACAGGAACGCCAGCGCGTAAAGCAAAGCCGGGACGAGCAGGACCATTGGCACCCACCAGGGCACCCAATCAGGGAGGGTAAAAAGAGTGTTCATTCCCAAAACCTAGCAGCAACCCGAACGGGTGTGGATGGATTTCTAAATCAACGCATACAAGCCGGTATGCGGTCCTGTTTAGATATCAGAACGGAACCCCCGCCAAGCTCCGGCTGGTGCGAATCGTCTGCAACGTCTGCACGCGGCTGACCGTTGGCAAACCGGTCAGCTTTTGGGTCAACTGGTTCTCGTGCGCGGTGTCGCGGGCCACCAATTTAAGCAGGAAATCGCCGCCACCGCGGATCATGTGGCACTCGCGGACCTCGGCCCAGGTGCCAACGGTCTGCTCAAACGCCGACAGCATCGCCTCTTTTTGGCTGTCCAGACCGACGATGGCGAAGAAAGTGATTTCCCACCCCAACAGTTGCGGGTCGGTATCGGCGTGATAGCCGCGGATCACGCCGGCTTCTTCCAGCGCGCGCACGCGCCGCAGGCAGGGCGGGGCGGAAATACCGGCCCGCTTGGACAGGTCGACATTGGTCATCCGGCCGTCTTCCTGCAGCGCGGCCAGGATTCGGCGGTCGATAGCGTCAAGCCCGACGGGCGTATCTGAATGGGGCGGCTTCATGGTTTTTGAACAGACGTTTCCTGGCCGCGACGAGATGCATAATCTTATTGCGTACTGCGCGCCCGTCAAAGTGCAATCTTTTGTCGGCATCGACATCCCGGCCGATCCACGGAGTTTTGCGACCCCAGGGCGATTTCTCCGCGACGCCCCTTCCCAGCCTGCCCGCGGACCATCATTTTACCTCGCATGATCAGATTGTTCCGGACTACCGCCCGCGTTTTGGCCGCGCTTGGCGTGCTTGTGCTGCTGCTGGCGGCAATCGTGTCCGGCCTGATCTGGCTGACCCTCCCTGGTGTTCGGCAGGATGCGACGCTGCCCGGCCTGTCCGGCCCCGTGGACATTGCCTATGACACCGACTGGGTTCCCCGGATTCGCGCGCGGTCCGACATCGACGCGGCGGCGGCACTGGGCTTCGTCCATGCCCGCGATCGCATGTTCCAAATGGATCTGATGCGCCGATCGGCATCCGGCCGGCTGTCGGAGATCGTCGGGCCGGCGACACTGCCGGTGGACCGCATGAGCCGCACGCTGGGGTTGCGTCGCCATGCGGTGGAGGACCTCGCGACCCTGCAGCCCGAGACGCGCGACCTGCTGGAAGCCTATGCGCGGGGCGTGAATGCCTGGATCGATCAGAAAGGCCGATTCGCCGCCCCGGAATTCCTGCTGCTGGGTGCGCCTGAACGCTGGGAGCCGTCCGACAGCCTGCTGTGGGCGAAGACCATGGGGCTTTGGCTGTCGATGAACTGGGACCAGGAACTCGCCCGTCAGGCCCTGGCGGGCCGTGTGCCCGATGCGCTGATCCAACAACTGTGGCCGGCCCCGTCCGGCGTACCCGCCCCCGAGGCGATGGCCCCGTTGCCCGCGCGCTTCGCCGCGGCCGCGGAACGACTGGCCGGGGTGCTGCCACGGTTTCCGGAACCGTTCACGATGCCGCGAAGTGCCTCGAACGAATGGGCGGTCGATGGCAGCCACACCGCCACCGGGGCGCCGATGCTGGCCGGCGATCCGCATCTGTCGTTCGGCTTTCCGGGCCTGTGGTATCTCGCGCGAATCGACACGCCCGGACATGTGCTCGCGGGCGCGACCGCACCGGGCGTGCCGTTTCTGGTGCTGGGCCACAACGAGAAGATCGCCTGGACCTTCACCACCAACGGCGCCGACGTGCAGGACATCTTCGTGGAAACGCCGGCCGGACCGGGCATGTACCAAACACCGGACGGCCCCAAGCCGTTCACGGTGCGCGAGGAGCGCATCAAGGTTCGCGGCCAGGACGACGTTCTGCTGACCGTGCGGGAAACCCGCCATGGCCCGGTGATCAGCGATCTGGATCACCCGGACGGACCCATCCTGGCGGTGTCGATGGCCAACCTTCAGCCCAATGATACAGCGGCGTCGGGCCTGCAAGCGTTGGACCATGCCGGTTCGGTGCGGGAGGCGGGAGCGGCAGCCGCGACAATCAGTTCACCGGTGCAGAATCTGCTGGTCGCCGACGCGAAGGCGATCGGCCTGTTTGTCACCGGCCGCGTGCCGATCCGCAAAGCCGGGGACGGGTCCATGCCGGTCCCCGGCGACGGATCGCATGACTGGGTTGGCTGGGCGGCTGGCGACCAACTGCCCCACAGCGTGTCCCCGGCCAGCGGCCGGCTGGTGAACGCGAATGAACCGGTCTGGCCAACCGACTTTCCGGTTTTCATGGGGCGGGACACATTCGGTCCCTGGCGGGCAAACCGCATCCGAGAGCTGCTCTCCGCCTCCAACCGCCTGACGCTGGCCGACTTCGCCGCCATGCAAACCGACATCGTGGACGGCTTCGCGCGTCAGGTGCTGCCGAATCTGCTCGCTGTGCCCGACGCGTCGCAGCCGGCCATCGCATTGCTGCGAGGCTGGGACGGCACGGCGTCCATGAACTCCCCGGCCCCGCTGATCTTCAACGCCTGGATGAACGCATTCTACGCTACAGTCTTGCATCGTGCCGGCGTGACCCGGGGCCTTGGCACGCCGGTGGCTGATTTCGTCGCCTCGGTGCTGGCGCCGGCCAGTGCGCATTGGTGCGATGGCGACTGCGCGCCGCTGCTGCGCGACTCGCTGCGCGAGGCGATGCAAACGCTCACCGCCCGGTTCGGCGATGATCCGGCCGCGTGGCGTTGGGGGGACGCTCACCAGGCGGTGTTCGCGCATCCGATCCTGCGCATGGTCCCGGTCCTGGGGACGTTCACCACCATCAGTATCCCCAGTCCGGGCGACGACACCACGCTGGACCGCGGTAGCCCAAATGCGGCCTTTCAATCGGTGCATGGGGCGTCGTTCCGCGGGGTCTATGATCTGGCCGACCTGGACCGAAGCCTGTTCGTGATGACTCCCGGGCAATCGGGCAATCCATTCAGCGCACATGCAAGAGATTTTGCCCTCCGCTGGCGCGACGGTGCTACCATAACGCTCGGGCCGACAGCGGCTCGGATTACTGGAACGGTTCGGCTGACCCCATGAGCTACGGCACCCCCTACCTTGACGATGACTTCCTGACCGGCGGGGTGATCCTGCGCCGCTGCCTGGGCTGGCTGATCGATGCGGTTCTCATCGCCATACTGATCTGGGTGATCTGGTGGGTTCTGGTCATGTTCGGGGTGCTGACCTTCGGCCTGGGCTTCGGAGCCCTTGGCATCCTGCCCTGGATTCCGTTTCTCTATCAGTTCGTTTCATTACTGGGCGCCAGTTCCGCCACCCCCGGACAGCGCATGATGGGGCTGACCGTGCGCCGGAACGACGATTTCGGGCCGCCGTCCGCGTTGCAGGCGCTGGTGTTCGTGCTGGTGTTTTACCTGACCATCGCCACCTCTGGGCTGCTGCTGGTGATTGCCTTGTTCACCCGCCGCCGCCGCGCGCTGCACGATCTGCTCAGCGGCCTGGTTGTCGTTAGGGCAGAGGCGTTGACCGCGGCGGGCGGAGGCTGGAACATGCAAAGCGGAAACTCCATACAATGACCCAACCGTCAGTGACCCAACCGTCAGTGACCCAGACACCGTGATCCCACTGCAATGACACTGTACAAGCCGCCCCGCCGGCCGCAGTTCTTCTACACCACCGCCCCGCTGCCCTGCCCTTATCTGCCGGGCCGGACTGAACGCAAGGTCGTGACCGAAATCGCTGGGCCGGAGGCAGAGGCGCTGCATGATCGGCTGTCCCGGGCAGGTTTCCGCCGCAGCCATAACATCGCCTACGCGCCGGTGTGCCCAGCCTGCCAGGCCTGCGTGCCGATCCGCATTCCGGTGAACCGGTTCCAGCCAGACCGCACCTTGCGCAAGATCGCCAAGGCCAACGCCAACCTGGAAGGCTACCGGGTCCCGGCGCGGGCGACTGCCGAACAGTTCCAATTATTCCAGCGATACCAACAGGTGCGGCACGGCGACGGCGATATGGCCAGCATGAGCTTCTATGACTACCGAGCCATGGTAGAAGACACGCCGATCGAGACGTTCATTATTGAGTTCCGCGATGAGCAGGACCGGTTGATATGCGCCTGCCTGACCGACCAGTTAGGTGATGGCCTGTCCGCGGTGTACAGTTTCTTCGCCCCCGGAATGGAAAAGCAATCCCTGGGGACCTTCGCCGTGCTGTGGCTGATCCAGCGCGCTCGTTCACTGGGATTGCCGTGCGTTTATCTCGGCTATTGGGTGCCGGAGAGCCGCAAAATGGCCTACAAGGCCCGCTTCAAGCCCAGTGAAATCCTGGTCAATGGCGTGTGGCGGGTATTGACCGACAGCGAGATCGCCGGGGATGGCGCCGAGGTCGCGATGGTGACGGAGTCGGCCGGTTGAACGATTCGCGCCGCGCGGTATGACATCTGACCCCGACTGGCTGATCTGGGCGCGCGAAATCCAGGCTATCGCCCAAACCGGGCTTGCCTTCGGCAAAGACCCCTATGACCTCGATCGTTTCCGTGCCCTCGGCCGGCTGGCCGGGCGGATCATGGCCGAACACACCGATGCGGACCTGACCCGTATCGAATCACTGTTTGACGGCGAATCTGGCTATGCAACCCCCAAGCTGGGCGTGCGCGGCGCGGTCTTCGATGCCGCCGGCAGAATCCTGATGGTGCGCGAGGTCGTGGACGACCACCGCTGGACGCTGCCCGGTGGTTGGGCCGATGTGAACCAAACCCCCGCCGAATCGGTGGTGCGGGAGGTGTTCGAGGAATCCGGTTACCGCGTCCGCGCCCTCAAACTCGCCGCCGTATGGGATCGCGCCCGCCAAGCCCATCCCCCCACCGCCTTCTCCGTCGTCCGGATGTTTTTCCTGTGCGCGCTGGAGGGTGGTGAGCCTGCGACCAGCCTGGAAACCAGCGAGGTGGGCTGGTTCGCCGAGACCGAGATACCAGCCGACCTGTCGGTTCGTCGCACGCAACCGCACCATATCCAGCGCATGTTCGCCCATTGGCGCGATCCGGCGCTTGCAACCGAGTTCGACTGAAGCCCTTAATTCGCGGCTTTCTTCGTCTCGTTCGGGTCATGGCCGGCCTGCCGCAGTATCACGTCGTTCACGCCGTTCGATGCCTCGGTGGCAACCACCACGGCCACATCGCCCCAGTATCTGCTGAGCGTGCCAGCCGGAATTTCGTTCAACTGAACCACCCGCCCGCGCTCGTCCCCGGACGGTGTCTTCACGATCCACTGGATCTCCACACGCTCCTGATGCTTGGGGATCGGGACTACCTTGACCTCACCCTGCACTATGAAATCGGCACCCGAGGGGGTTGTCAAAACCACCGGCCCCAAAACCGCCAGCCGGGCGCGCAGTTGTTGGGTCAAGGCTACGTTGCCGTCACCGGGGGCGCCGGTGACATCGGCGACATCGACCTTGGCCGCGCGGTTATACAGGCTGCCGGGATCTGCCTTGTCGTGTGATACCCGGATGCTCGTCAGCACCGCGCCGATCCGTGGCCCAGCCTCGGCAGCGACCTGGGTCAGCAGCGCTTGATCGGCATGGGCCCAGGCACTCAAAGGCACTTGCTCACCCTGCGCGACGCCCTCCTCCTTGCCCTCGGGGTTCTGGATGCTGAACATCGGGGTCACAAACGCACCGTCGTGTTCCACCCGTGTGACCAGCCGCCAGTCGGTGTCAGCGGGCGTTCGGACCATCGCCGGAACCTCGGTCGCCTGAAGCGCGAGGGCGATTTGCTTGGCCAGTTCCTGGTTGGCTGCGTCGGGCAGCAATGTGTCCGAACCCGGCGGAACCGCCAGTAGCGGCGACAGCGGCTGCGCCAACCTGCGCGCGTTTGCGCCGGGGTTGCCCAGAAATGGCTCCGGCAGGTCGCCACAGGCGGACAGGGCCAGGCAGGCAAAAGGTATCATGGCCAAACGGCCGAAACGGGCGATCATCCGGCGCCTTGAAGCAGAAGCCGGGGGGCACCGAAAGGGGGGAAGAATCGCGAACACCCGTGTGCGCCGGGTCACGCCGGCCGGATAACCGAAATCTGATGCCCGATCGGACCCGCCTTCGCCAGTGTGCGTCTGCGATGGCTGAAGAACCGATCCTCCTCGGCCAGGGTATCGACCCCGGTCACGATGACGTGGCCGACCCCGGCCGCGCGCAGGCGGGCGGCACAATACCCCGCAAGGTCGAACTGCCAGCGGTCTTCGCGCTGGCCCGGCGCGAAGAACGCCGAGTCGGTGGCGGCATGCGCCAGCACCTGGTCACGCAGATCGGGACCGACCTCGTACGACGCCTGCGCTATGCACGGTCCGACGGCCGCGATCATGTCCGATGCGTCGGCGCCAAGCTCGGCCATCGCCGCCACGGTTGCTTCCAGCACGCCGGCCACCGCACCGCGCCATCCGGCATGGGCGGCGCCCACGACGGCACCCCCGGCCGCGGCGAACAACACCGGCGCGCAATCCGCGGTGACGATGCCCAGGGCCACATCGCGGCGGGTTGTAACCATCGCGTCGGCCTGGCCGCCCTGCCCCAGCATCCAGGGCTGCGTCACCGTCACCACCGCATTGCCATGCACCTGGGTCAGCCCGACCAGCGCCCCGGGTTCGACGCCGAGCGACCGAGCGACGCGCGCGCGGTTTTCGCGGACGGCATCGGGGTCGTCAGGGCTGGAGACGCTGCAGTTCAGGCTGGCGAAGGCCCCCGCCGAAACCCCGCCGCGGCGGGTGAAAAATCCATGTGGCGCACCAATCGGGCCGACAGTCAGGGCTTCCGCCATAGTGGATGGACTCCATCAGGAAACGAAGGCCGGTGTGCGCAATGTGCCGCGACCGGTCAATGGTGTTATAGGGTCGTTGCAAGCATCGGGGTCATGCCCTCGGCGGTTCGGGCAACGACCGGCGTACAGGAGGAAACGATGATCGGCATCGATTGGGGCACAACCAGTTTTCGCGCCTTCCGCATTGGCCGGGACGGCGCCATCCGCGACCGCCGTTCCGCAACCAAAGGCATTCTGAATGTGCCCGACGGAAGGTTCAGCGATACCCTGCGAGAGGAAGTCGGCCCCTGGCTGGCAGCCGGAGAGGACCGCGTGCTGCTGTCCGGCATGATCGGCAGCCGCCAGGGCTGGAGGGAAGCCCCTTATCTAGCCTGCCCGGCAGGCGCGGCGGAGATCGCCGGTAGCTTGGTGGATATCGCCTTCGACTGGGCCAAGGTCAAACTGGTGCCGGGCCTGTCGGGGCTGGATTCGTCGGGCGTTGCCGAGGTCATGCGCGGCGAGGAGACCCAGGTTCTGGGCATCCCGGCCCTGCTGCGTGACGGTGGCATCGCCTGCCTGCCCGGCACTCATTCCAAATGGGTGCGGGTTGCCGGCGGGCGGATCAGCGGCTTTACCACCCACATGACCGGGGAAGCCTTCGCCGCCTTGCGCGGGCATACGATCCTGGGGCGCACGATGCGCGACGGCCCCCCGGGCGATGCCCCGTTCGATGCCGGCCTGTCTCGGTCGGCGGAACCGGGGGGCTTGCTGCACCATCTGTTCGGTGTGCGGGCCCTGGCGCTGGCCGATCGGTTGAAAGAGCAGGAAGCGCCGGCCTATCTGTCGGGCATCCTGATCGGGCACGAGGTCCGGGCAGCCCTGGCACAGGCCGAAGGATCGGTCGTGCAGGTGATCGGCGCCCCGGACCTGACGGCCCTGTATGCCAGGGCCATTGCCGCGTGCGGCGGTTATGCCGAACGCCACGACGGAGAAGCCGCGGCCAATGGTCTGGCCCTGATCGCGGAGCACGCCCAATGGACCTGACCTCTTGTCTGGCACGCTGCCCGTTGGTCGCGATCCTGCGCGGCATCCGACTGGACGAAGCCATCGCGATCACCGCCGCGTTGGAGACCGCGGGCTTCGCGATTGTCGAGGTGCCGCTGAATTCGCCCGATCCGATGGCCAGCATCGCAGAGATGGTTCGCGCGTTCGGCGACCGGCTGCTGATCGGCGCGGGCACGGTGATGACTGAGGCCCAGGTCGCCGCGATCGCCGCGACCGGCGCTCGGGTGATCGTGACGCCCCATGCCGACGCCCGGATCGTGCGCGCCGCGAAGCACCACGGCCTAGTCGCCATTCCCGGCTGTTTTACCCCGGCTGAGGCCTTCGCGATGCTGGAAGCAGGCGCCGATGCGCTAAAATTGTTCCCAGCCGAGGGCGCCAACCCGGCGATGCTGCGGGCCATACGATCAGTACTGCCGCCGGACACGCGGGTCCTGCCGGTCGGCGGCATCGATGCCTCTAACATGGCGGCGTGGCGCGCCGCCGGGGCCGCCGGATTCGGTATCGGATCGGCGATCTATAAGCCGGGCGACACGGCGGCGGCGGTTGCCGGCAAGGCGCGCACCCTGATGGCGGCGCTTCCGAGGCCGGATGCCAGGGCGACCATTTAGGGCGCGGACGCTAACCAGCATCGGTGGGGCGTCCCCCCTGTAGCGACCGTTGCTGCTTCCTTGCGATGAACCAGAATCCAGGCCGGATTGCCTCAAGGCGCCGCCCAAATGCGAGGGATACCTTAAAAAACACTATAAAGAGACTGCGGTTTAATTGGATTGCGGGATCTTAGCATGACGGCGGGCACATCTCGATGTCAGAATGAATACCAGGCAGAGGTGGCGACCTTGCTGGCTATGGAACGCGAGAAATGCAGCCGGCTCGAACTGGCCGAACAGCTTGGCCATCTCGGCCATTGGCGGGTGAATTTGTCCGATGGCGCACTTACCTGGTCCACCGCGGTCTATCATATCCACGGGGTGACGCCCGATTGCTATACCCCAGACGTGAAAACGGCGATTGGCTTCTATCATCCAGACGACCGTGGCGCTGTCGCCAGCACACTTGCCGTGGCCGCGCGGGACGGAACGCCATTTGAATTTTCACTCCGATTAGTTCGGGCGGATGGCGAGCTCCGTTACGTGAAAAGCCGCGGCCTGACACTGTTCAAGGCCGACGGTACTCCAACGGCGGTCTTCGGGGTTTTCCTCGACGTTACCGAACAGCAACAAGCGAACTTGAAGCTTGAACAGATCGCGTATGTGGATTCCCTGACCCTGCTCGCGAATCGGCGTCAGTTCGACGAAACATTAGAGCGTGAGTGGCGCCGAGCGATACGCGAGCAAACGGCATTATCATTGATCATGGTGGACATCGATCGCTTCAAAAGCTTCAACGACCAGTATGGTCATCCCGCCGGTGATCATTGTCTGCGCATGGTGGCCGGGGCATTCAACCGCGTGGTGAAACGACCGGGTGACCTGGCGGCACGGTATGGCGGAGAGGAGTTCGCGGTGATTTTGCCGCTTACCGAAGCCGCGGGTGCGGAGACGGTTGCCCATGCCGTGCGGGCAGCTGTCGCGGCCCTCGGGCTAACCCATGCGGGCAATGCCTCATGTGGTGGGATAGTCACGGTCAGCCTGGGTGTCGCGACGGCCTATCCTCAACCTGGCGGGTCGCCGGCTGCGTGGCTCGACCTCGTCGCCGAAGCGGATGCGCTGATGTATGAGGCCAAGCGAACCGGTCGAAACAAAGTCGTGTCACCGATCAGCGTTGGATGCGCTGGGGGCGCACCGTTGCCCGCCAATGAGGCGGATCGTCTGGCGGCCCTGGCGGTGTATGAGCGAGCCGGCGCCACAAGACGAACCGCCGACCTCGACCGCATCGCGCGGCTGGCCGCGACGCTGACATCGTCGCCAATCGGCCTGGTGACATTGGTTGGACGGAATGAACAGCGTTTTGCCGGGAATTTCGGACTGGCGGGTGTGGAAAGTACAGGGCGCGACATTTCGTTCTGCGCCCATACGATTCTAGGGGATGAGCCGTTCGTGGTGCCGGACACAACGCGCGACAGCCGGTTCGAGCAGAACGTCCAGGTGACGAGCGCTATTGGCGTGCGGTACTATGCTGGCGCGCCGATCGTCAGCGAAGCAACCGGGCATAAGCTGGGCGCCGTATGCGTTGCCGACACGTCGGCACGCGGCGAGACAAGCCCGGTGCAACGGGCGCTGCTCGCGGATTTAGCCAAAATGGCCGCTACGCTGCTGGAAGAGAAGGTCGTGGCTTATGTCGGACCATGACGGTGATGCTTATTCTCCATTTGGGCACTGTTTGGGTCATTGCTTTCCGGACTTATGGCGGGCATCGTTTATACTTTCGACTATCGATATGATCCAACGCGGTGAGGGCAACGCCGGATGCCATGATGGCTGTCGTGGCACCGACCCTTCCGCCTGAAAACGCCAACCGGGATAAGTGGCCTGATGCGACGTTTGCTCCGAACGATTGCCAATGGATCGTTTGCGTTTGGTCTGCTGTTTCACACAGAGCTGTCCGCCGTGGCGGCCACGCCCACCGACGAATATCTGGCTACCCGGGACCGCGCGATTGCGGCGCTGGCTGCCACCAGCGACGACGCCCGGGAGCAGGCCGCCGTTGACGATCTGCAACGCCGCGTGCGCATGATCGTCGGGCCGATTGGCATTCCAGGCTTTCCGGAGCCGGGCGACAGCAACGTGAACACGCTGCCCCCCAGCGTGGACCTTGGCCGACTGGATGGCCTCACGGCACGCGATGCGGATGGAACGACGATCTATGTGACCACCGTGCCGCTTCTCCGAGCGTGGCTGAATGCCGATGCGAGGCGGGATGACCCGTTGCCGAAGGACGCCGCCGCGGCATTCAGGACGGATGATTTCTATACTCAGGCAATTAGCTCCGACGCCCATGCCACCATTTTCGGCGCCTTGCCGATTGCGGCAAAGCCGACGGTTCACGGGGCCGCCGCCCTGCTGCTGGAATTCGCCCAGGACGGGCCGGCCCCCATCCCCCCTGATCGGCTCGTGGTCTCCTTCGTTTCGAATGGCCGGGCGATCCTGCTTGTCCGGGAGGTGAGGCTTGCGCAGATCCCGGCGTGTCAGACGGCATGGGACCAGGAGAACAAGGCGGCCCAGGATGTCCTGGATTCCTACAGGAAGGCGGGCGCCCGGGACCGCGCCATGTTCGGCCGTTATCTCAGGCTTGATGAGGCCGCGAACGACCATTTCATCCGCTGCTTCGGGGCGCGGTTCCAAACGTCTGGCGATTACGCGGCAACCGTGCGGCAGGCGCAGGCGTTGCTTGACCGTGCGTCTCGGCAGTGACACGCGTCCGGGGCGCTGCCTACGCTCCGGTACGCCGTTAACGAGCAAGCGCCAGCGGCGCGTTACCGAACCGAGCCCTTCGCCGCCGCGACCACGCGGTCGATGAACCCCTGCGTGCTGCCCAGGTAATTCGACGGGTCGATTAGCCGCTCAATCGCTGCTCGGTCCAGCCTGGCCGAGACCGCCGGATCGCGTTCCAACGCATCCGCCAGCGAGACCTTCTCGGTCAGCGCCACATCGCAGGCGTGCTTGACGACATGATGCGCCTCCCCACGGCCAATAACCGGCGCCAGGCCCATCATTACCGCTTCCGACACGATCAGCCCGTGCGTGATGTTCAGGTTCGCTCGCATCCGCTCCACATCCACCACCATTCCCTCGGCGATCGACCGCGTATGCAGCAACGCGCCATGCGTCAGCACAAACGCCTGCGGCAACGCCAGGGCCTCGGCCTGCCACGGGCCGGTTGCGCGCTCATGATCCTGCGCCATCGCCCCCTGCATCACCGGCACCAGCCCATGTACCATGCGAGACGCCGCCAGGATGTATTCCGACGCGATCGGATTGCGCTTCTGCGGCATGGTCGAGGACGCACCGCGTCCGGCGACGTAGGGTTCGGCCAGTTCCCCAACCTCGGTCTGCGCCATCAGGATCACGTCGGTGGCGATCTTCGCCAGCGTGCCGCATACCAACCCCAGAAAGCTGACCGCCTCGGCCAGCGCATCGCGGCAGACATGCCACGGCGCCAGCGGTGCGCGCAGCCCAAGCTCCGCCGCCAGGGCCTCCATGAGCGCGATCCCCTGGTCGCCCAGCGACGCCAGTGTGCCGGCAGCGCCCGAGAACTCGATCACCAGCACGCGGGCACGGATCTGCTGCAAACGCTCCAGATGGGACAGGAACGGCATCGCCCAGATCGCGCATTTCAGCCCGAACGTCACCGGCAGCGCCTGCTGCAAATGGGTGCGTCCGGCCATCACGGTGTTCCGGTGTTTCACCGCCTGTCCGGCCAGCGCCGTCAGGATCGCCCGCAGCTCGGCTTCGATCAGGTCCAGCCCGTCGCGGACCTGCAATACCGTGGCGCTGTCCATGATGTCCTGGGTGGTCGCGCCCCAATGGGTCCAGCCGCCCGCCGAACCGGATGCCTTGGACAGGCCGCCAACCAGCCCGACCACCGGATAGCCGACATTGCGCGCCGAAGCCGCCAGGTCCTCGACCCGCAAATTCTCGAACCTGGCCGCCGCGATGATCGTTTCCGCCGCATCGGCCGGGATGATCCCCATGCGCCCCTGCACGCGGGCCAAGGCGGCCTCCACATCCAGCATCCGCTGGAAATAGGTCTGCTCGTCGAACACCGCGCGCATGGCGTCAGTGCCGTAGAGGGTGCCCAGAATGGGGCTGTCGGCGGGGTTGACTGGCATTGGACGTGTCTCCTGATCGCCGGGTTAAGCCAGAGGCTCGCCATCAAGGCAAGACGGCTATGGACGCATCATGAACCGTCCTTAAATAGCCGGTATGAAAGCCAACCAACCCGTCATCCTGTGGTTCCGCGACGACCTTCGCCTGACCGACCAAGCCGCGCTGCTCGCCGCCGTGGAAACCGGCCAACCGGTGTTGCCCGTCTTCATCCTGGACGACACTTCCCCCGGCCGCTGGGCCATGGGCGGCGCCGCGCGCTGGTGGCTGCACTACAGCCTGGCGGCACTGCGGACCGATCTGGCCCGATACGGCTGCGCGCTGACCCTGCGACGCGGCGACAGCGCGGTGATTCTGGCGGAACTGGCCGGATCGACCGGTGCGACCGACATCTTTACCGGCGGTTCCGCCGACCCTTGGGCGCGCCGCCTGGACCGGACGGTATCGGAGTCCGGGGGCGCGGAATTCCACCGCATGCGGACCCGCACACTGTTTCATCCCGATTCGATCCGCACCAAGACCGGCGGCCCCTATGGCGTTTATACCCCCTTCGCCAACGCCTGCCGTGCGCTGGGCGGCCCGCAACCGCCGGCTCCGGCGCCGGAAGCAATCCGGCCGGCGAACAGCGTGCCGGGCGATCGCCTGGACGACTGGGGCCTGCTGCCAACAAAACCCGACTGGGCCGGCGGGCTGCGGGCTACCTGGACCCCGGGCGAAGCCGGTGCAATGGAACGGGCGGAGACGTTCCTGACCCATGCGGTGGAGTCCTATGCCGCCAGACGCGACCAGCCGGGCGGCGACGGAACCTCCATGCTGTCGCCGCATCTGCATTTCGGTGAAATCTCCGCCGTGCAGCTCTGGCACCTTGCCCACCAGCGGCCCAACACAAAGGGCCGCGATACCTTCATCCGGGAGCTGCTGTGGCGGGAGTTCTGCGCCAACCTGCTGTGGCATCACCCAGGCTTGCCGGAGACACCGCTGAAACCCGAGTTCGCCAACATGCCCTGGCGCGAGGACAAGCCGGCGCTTGCTGCGTGGCAGCAGGGCCGGACCGGGGTTCCGATCGTCGATGCCGGGATGCGCCAGCTCTGGCAGACCGGGTGGATGCACAAC
>DAIEHR010000294.1 GCA_027353465.1 Acetobacteraceae bacterium
GCATTCTGATGCGGGCCGAGTCGCAGGTGTTGCTGGTCGATACGCCGGGGATTTTCCGCCCCAAGCGGAAGCTGGACCGGGCGATGGTGGCGGCGGCGTGGTCGGTCTGGGCGCTGACCATGAAGGTTTCCTGGAATTTCGCCAGCGCGCTGAGCGAGGCGATCAGCGGCAGCAACGAAGCCGGGTCCACCAGCTCGGTCTTGTTCAGCACGAGCCAGCAGCGCCGGCCAGAGGCGCCAAGCTGCGTGGCGATGGAGCGCACATCCTCCCGTATGCCGGACTTCGCATCGACCAGCAGGATCGCCAGATCAGCGTCGGCCGCGCCCGACCACGCCGCCGCCACCATCGCCCGGTCCAGCTTCCGCTTGGGGCGGAAAATCCCCGGCGTATCGACCAGCAACACCTGCGACTCGGCCCGCATCAGAATGCCCAGCACGCGAAACCGAGTCGTTTGCGCCTTGGGGGAGACGATGGACAGCTTCGCCCCGGTCAGCCGGTTCATCAGCGTCGATTTGCCGGCATTCGGGGCGCCGACGATGGCGACGAAGCCGCATCGCATCGGGGGAGGCGTGCTCATTCCGACAACATGTTCAAAAGAGTTTCCGCCGCCGCCTGCTCCGCCGCTCGGCGGTTACCGGCGGTGCCGTTGGCAACCGAGGATCCCACAGTCGCGGTCACGGTAAATTCCGGCGCGTGCGGCGGACCGGACCGGCCGGTAATCTCATAGGCGGGCAACTGAAGCCCTCGTTTCTGAGCCCATTCCTGCAAAGCCGTCTTCGCATCCTTCGGAGGTTCCGCCTGAACGGTCATCGCATCGTTCCAGGCACGCCGCACAAAATCCCGGGCCACGCCAAGCCCGCCGTCCATGTAGAGGGCACCGAGGGCGGCCTCCAGCGCGTCAGCCAGCACGGTGGCTCGCTTTGCGACGCCAGCCCGGGCTTCACCGGGGGAAACCGACAACGCCGCGGCCAATCCGATCGTATCGGCGACACCAGCCAGCACGGGCTGTGACACCAGGTAAGCAAGCCTGCGGCCCAGTTCACCTTCCTGTTCGTGCGGGAAGCGTTCCGCCAGCCATTCGGCCATGGTCAGTCCAAGCACACGGTCGCCGATGAACTCCAGACGCTCATTCGACGCACGCGCCCTGCCCCGTCCGCCGCTCTTTTGTGCCGCGGAACGGTGTGTCAGCGCCTCTTTCAGCAACTCAGGCCGCTGGAACGCGTGGCCCAGAATCGTCTCGAATGCTTCGCTCATGCCCTTTGAAGCATCAGTGAACCGGTTTCAGCAGGCGGTTCCAGCGGATTTCAAACGGCCACTCCCAGATTTCCCACCACGGGTATTGCGCGTCGATGGAGAAAAACAGGATTTCCGCCCGGCCCACGAGATTTTCGATCGGCACGAAGCCGACGCCGTCCATGAACCGGCTGTCCGCGCTGTTGTCGCGGTTGTCGCCCATGGCGAAGACATGACCGGCCGGGACCAGATATTCCTGGGTGTTATTCACCCAGCCGTCGTCCCGCTCTTTCAAAATCTGATGCTTCACGCCGTTGGGCAGCGTTTCCACGTACAGCTTGCGCATCATCTTGATGCCGTTGTCGTCGGCCAGGTAGTCGCCCTGTGCCTCCCGCGGCGCCAGTTCCCCGTTGATATACAACTGACCCTGGCGCACCTGGATACGGTCACCCGGCAGGCCGATGATCCGTTTGATGTAGTCGATCGATGTGTCGCGGGGATATTTGAATACCACGACATCCCCCCGCTTCGGCAGCGAGCCGAAAATCCGCCCCGAAAACAGGTCCGGCGAGAACGGCAGCGAATAGGTGGAATAGCCATAGCTGTATTTCGCCACGAACAGGTAATCGCCGACCAACAAAGTGGGGATCATGCTGCCGGAGGGAATATTGAACGGCTCAAACGCCACGGTACGCACGCCGACCGCAATCAAACCGGCATAGACGATGGTCTTGATATTCTCGACCCAGGCATTGGATTGACGCCGCGGGTTGGCCTTGGTGGTCGCCATAGGGACTTTCAGATCGTGTTACGGCGGCACAAAGCCGCGGAAGATAGGCCGATGAAGCCGATGGGGAAGATGCCTGTCAAGCAAGCCGGTTCAAGGCGCTGGAATAGCGGAGATTATCACCTGGGCATAGGCATAAGGATACTCATCCGTCATCGTCAGGTGGACCTGCGTCGTCATGCCGGGCGGCGTGATCGCCTTCAGCCGGTCAGCCGACCCGCCGGACATCACGATGGTGGGCTGGCCGCCGGGCAGGTTGACCACGCCGAGGTTGGAGAAAAACACACCTTTGCGGAAACCGGTACCGAGCGCCTTGGCGGCCGCCTCCTTGGCGGCGAACCGCTTGGCGAAGGTCGAGGCCTGGATCGACTCCGTACGCCGCATCGCCTTGGCGCGTTCGGTGTCGGTGAAAACCCGCTCCAGAAAGCGCGCGCCGTGGCGCTCGATTGCTTTTTCGATGCGACGGATGTCACAGATGTCGGAACCAATGCCCAGGATCATTGGCGCGCCTTTGGCGTTGCTGTCACGGCTTGGATCATCCTCCGGTCGCCCGCTCCACGCCCTTGATCGATTTAAGGGCCCGCAGCCCGACGATCACCTTCGACAAATGGGCCACATCGCGAATATCGACATCGACCAGGACCTCCATGAAATCCTGCTGGCGGTTGACGATCTTCAGGTTGACGATCGCGCCATCCTGCTTGGCAACCGCGTTGGAGATATCGGCCAGGGCTGTCTGCTCATTGGCGGCGATCACGCTGATTCGGGCGGTATGGCCCGCGCCTTTCGCCTCCCCACCCTTGCTGACCGATTCATAGTTCCAATCAACGTCGATAAACCGTTCTGGGGTCGCGGCGAATGCGGTCAGCGTCTGGCAATCGCGGCCATGGATCGTCACCCCCTTCCCGGTGGTAACGATTCCAACGATTTCATCGCCCGGCACCGGATGGCAGCAGCCCGCGAAGGTAAAGGCCATGCCAGGAACCAGTCCGGTGACCGGCATATCGTGATCGTGCCTGGATGACGCGCGGCCGCGCGGCAGCATTGGCGGCATCATCCGCGGCCCGCGGGGCGCCTGCCGCAGTTCGGGGTACGCCGCGTGGACAACTTCCCTGGCAACCTGATTGCCATTGCCGACCGCGATATACAGATCGTCGGCGGTGGCAAGTTTAAGCGCCTTCAGCGCCGGTTCCAGGGCCTTTTCCGATCCATCGACACCGGCCTGACGGAATGCCTTGGTCAGTTCGACCTTGCCGGCATCGCGGCTTTGCTGGCGCTGTTCCTGATGGATAAAGCGGCGAATGCGCGCGCGCGCCTTGCCGGTGACGACGAACCGGTCCCATTGCGGCGACGGCGTGCCGCCGCGCGCCGTCATAATCTCGACCTGATCGCCGTTTTCCAGGTGATGGCGCAGCGGCATAAGCCGCCCGTTCACCTTGGCGCCGACACATGTATCACCGACCTGGCTGTGCACGGCGTAAGCAAAATCCACCGGCGTCGCCCCGCGCGGCAATTGGATCAGCTGCCCCTTCGGGGTGAAGCAAAACACTTGGTCGGCGTAGAGTTCCAGCTTGGTGTTTTCCAGGAACTCGCCCGGCTCAGCCGAATCCTCCAGGATTTCCAGCAGGTCCTGCACCCAGCGGAAGCGCTGAACGTCGGTGCCGTCCAGCTTCTTCTCCGGCGCCTTGTACACCCAATGGGAGGCGACGCCGTTTTCCGCGACATCGTTCATCTCGGCGGTTCGGATCTGAACTTCGATCTTCTGGTTGCGCGGTTGGCGCAGCGTCACGCCCGTATGCAGCGACTTATAACCGTTTGATTTGGGAGTAGAGATGTAGTCCTTGAATCGTCCGGCGATCACTGGATACGCCGAATGGACCGCGCCCAGCGCGGCATAACAGTCCGCCTTGGTTTCCACGACGATGCGGAACGCCATGATGTCGGATAACTGCTCGAACGCGATGTTCCGGCGGTGCATCTTCTCCCAGATCGAATACGGGGACTTCTCCCGCCCCATGATTTCGATCGGTTCAACGCCGGCTTCACGGCACACCTGGATCAGCTCGCGGCGGACGTCGTCGATCACATCGGCGCCCTGCCCGCGCAGGAAGTTCAGCCGCGCCTGGATAGTTGCGAAGGCTTCCGGCTCGAGCTGTTTGAACGACAGCGTCTGCAACTCGGTTTTCACTGCGTCCATGCCGATGCGCTCAGCAAGCGGCGCGTAGATTTCCATCGTTTCCCGGGCGACCCGCTTGCGCTTTTCCGGCGTGCGGACGAAATGCAACGTCCGCATGTTGTGCAACCGGTCGGCCAACTTCACCAGAAGCACGCGGATATCGCGGCTCATGGCAAGGACCAGCTTGCGGAAATTTTCGGCCTGCTTGGTGCGGTCGGATTGCAGTTCCAGCCGTGTCAGCTTGGTAACGCCATCGACCAGGCCGGCGATTTCCTTGCCGAAGCGGCTTTCTATTTCGGACAGCTTATAGGACGTGTCCTCGACGACATCGTGCAGCAGAGCGGTGGCGATCGAGGCGACATCGAGATGGTAGCCGGCAAGGATATCGGCAACGGCGACCGGGTGGGTGAAATAGGGATCGCCATTTTCACGGCGCTGCGTGCTGTGCGCTTTTTCGGCCAGGTCATAGGCCGCATCGATCAGGCCGGTATCGGCCTTCGGGTCGTAATCCAGGATTTTCCGGGTCAGTTCGCACTGGCGGATCACGTCCGGGCCAGGCATCGTCGGCAGTACCGCGAGTTCGCTCAACGGCCCCAGGGCCGCAGCGGGGGCCGGCGTCGACTGGTTCATGTCACCGCCGAAACCCCCATTATTCATAATGGCTCCCCCGGGGCGCTACCGAGCCCGTCCGCCGAGTTCGGCCTCGATTGCCGCTTCCAGATCTTCGGGCGACATTTCTTCCGCGCTTTCGCTGGGCAGGCCAGCAGCCTCTTCTTCCGCCGCCACGTCTTGCAGGCCGAATATGTTCTGATCCGTCGGGATAAGGTCCAGAACCTCTTCGTCGGCGGGTTCCGGCTCTGGCGAGCGGGACAGCGACTTGATCAGGTCCTGTTCGATGCGCGGCAGTTCGATCGTCTCATCGGCGATCTCCCGCAGGGCGACGACCGGGTTCTTGTCGTTATCGCGGTCCACGGTGAGTTCCTCACCGCGGCTGATGTTGCGGGCACGCTGTGCCGCGAGCAAAACAAGCTCGAAGCGGTTGGGGACTCTTTGAACGCAGTCTTCGACGGTGACGCGCGCCATGCGCTCATCCTCCGGTATGAAATGACGGGGAATTGTCCATTTAGGCGAGCGGGGCTGGCTTTGCAAGCCATAACGCGGCAACGCAGCGACGCCCCGCAACCGATTGGCGTTTTACAGTTGCCGCCTGGTCCACCGCGCGGTGTCAGAGATATCCTGACCCATGCCGGAGATTGTGCTGCACGCAGCGACCCCCAGCAGCAGCGACATCATCAAAACAGCAAAACATACGCGCACGCACCAATCCTCCATGAACGCCGGCCGAGCCAGTTTAGTCGATGTTCATAGACATGAGGCAGACCCGTTTTCAATGTGTGAACCACCGGGTTCGGCAGCGGCATAGCGCTGGCCCCCAAGCGACCGCCAACGCGGTTTCGGACTCAGCCCCTGCCGCGGCCCAAACACAGACACCCCGACCAGCGCGCCGCGAGGACGGAGACACCATAGTTTTCGGTCAGCGCGGCTGCCTGAACAAATCTGGCGGTGCCATGACGGCTCGACCGGTGGCACGCTGAGGCGGTAACCAACCGGAGTGGTTGGTGTTCGCCTCGGCGGGGCGCGTTTCAAACAGCACGGCGGACGGGGGATGAAGGCCATATCGGCCGAAAAAAAGATCGCCCAGCGCGTAGCGCCGACGATAGGTCAGCCACCGCTGAGCCAGATGGAACGGCCGATCGTGCAACATGTGACAGCGCTGGCACAGCCCCTTCAGATTGGTGAGCCGGTTGTTGGTGGGGTCGTTGTCCAAATGCGCCGCAGCGAGTACGACGCGGGTCACACGGACATGTGCGGTGTCAATCAGGTCGGGCCAGCGTGCGGGTCGGCCGCGTCGGTCCCGCCAGATATGCGCGGCCTCATCGAACCAGCGTCCATCCGGCAGGCAACGAACCTTGGCCAGATGCGGGCGAGCACATCTATGGCAGCGGCCGCCGCCGAGCTCGAAACGGACCCGGTGGCTCAGGGTGGCCCAGTTCGTTGGATACATCTTTCGGAATTCACGACGGATCGGCATCTCGCGCCCTATGATGCCGCTTTGCCCGGCAGGCGGTAGGCACTGGCGCGGATCGCGTCGCGACCCTCAGCCTGCTGCACCGCGCGCGGCAGGAGTCGATGCTGGACCATGGTTGAAGCGCGAGCATAGCAAAAGGAGGGCACGGGCGAGGTCCGAATCCGTCTCATCCAGATGTAAGTCCGGTCCGCCTTCAGTATCAAGTGCCGAAAGCCAGCCCCACTGAAGCCATTGGCCGCCTGTAGCGGATCGCGGACATCAATTGCCGACGCCGCGGCATCGCTGATTTAGTGAGACGTTTATTTTCTTATCATTATAACTATAGGAATCGGTCCTTCCGACCTCACCTGCCGGGCAAAATCACCATGGCGCATTGCTGATGCATTCAATTTGGCGCTTCGCCTGGCGTGTGCGGGCAGAGGAGGATTGGCACCGGTTGATGGCGGCCTTTGCTGGAAAGCCGCAACGATGCGTGGCCCTGTGACGGGGCCAACGCATTATCATCGATAGGTCGAGCAATTGTTTTTTGCTTCAATCGCGAGGCGCCGCGGCTTGTTTGCCGCACATTTACCCTTCAGGCACGAGGTTAGCGGTGGCGCCGGACATCGGAAATTGTATCGCCAAATGTCTGCTCACAGGCAGGTCGTGAGAAATCCGCCGCCGTCCCCCAGTTTCGGTCTCCGCGCCAGCCCACGCGCAATCGCAAGCTCGGGATCATGAATCAAATCAATTGGCTATTGGACACGTCCGTTCTTACGCCACACGGGTTCTGCCTGACATGGGAACCAGCGTTGCTATGGCTCGACGCCGGTGCGGATGCAGTCATCGCGGTAGCGTATTTTTCGATCCCGCTCGCGGCCCTGTGGTTCATCCGCCGTCGTCAGGACCTGGCGTATCGCTGGATGGCGTTGTTATTCGCAGCATTCATCGTTGCCTGCGGTTCGACCCATGTCATGGATATCGTTACGCTGTGGATACCAGCCTATAATACGCAGATTGCAGCCAAGCTGGTGACGGCGGTCCTGTCGATCGCAACGGCCGTTGGCGTATGGCCATTGGTGCCCAAATTGCTCACCGTGCCCTCACCGCATGACCTGAAGCGTACAAATAACGCCCTGCTGAATGCACAACTGGAGCTTGAGAATCAAAACAACAGCCTTGAGCGCCGCGTGCGGGAGCGAACCGAGCAACTGCGCGCTTATGCGGCAATGTCGGCGGATTGGTTCTGGGAACAGGATGCTGATTTTCGCTTCAAGGCCGAATCCAACATTCCCTTTATGATTGGCACTATCGACACTGGTAAGACCCGCAGGGATCTCGGTGATCCCGCAATGAAGGTCATTCGCTGGGTGGCGCATGACGCTGACCTTCTATCACACAAGCCATTCCGCGATTTTCGCTGGGAACGGATTGGATCGGACGGCCAACGTCATTTCATCAGCACAAACGGGGATCCGGTGTTTGACGGCAATGGCGGATTCATCGGCTATCGCGGCACGGGGCGGGATATCACCGCCGCGGTCGAGGCCGAGGCACGGTTGGTACAGGCGAACAACGAACTCGAAAGGGGCCGCCAGCAGTTCGACGCGCTGCTGAACAATATCACGCAGGGTGTCGGTTTCTTCGATGGCGAGGAAAGATTGCTGTTATGGAACCGGCGCTATGCGGAAATCTACAACTTACCGCCAGAGACAACCCGCGTTGGCTGCCCCTGGGCGGAGATTGTGGAGTGCCGTATCAAGGCGGGAACCGCACCCGTCATGTCGCCGTCGGATTTTCAGAAGTGGCGGAATGCCATCGCCACTATGGCCACCCCTGTTAACGGGGTCGTAGAATTACAAAATGGCCGGTTCATTGCCATAAATCATCAAACCTTGCCCGATGGCTGCTGGGTGGCAACCCATGAGGATGTGACTGTGCGGCACCGGGCCGAGGCCAGCATTGTGTTTATGGCGCGCCATGACGCCCTGACCAAACTGCCCAACCGGATCATGTTCCGAGAGCACATGGAACAGGCGGTCGCCCTGGCAGGCCGGGGAACTCAATCGGCACTCCTTTGTCTCGACCTGGATAATTTCAAACAGGTCAACGACACGTTCGGCCACCTCACGGGCGATGAATTGCTTGTGGCCGTCGCCAACAGACTACGCGCTTGCGTGCGGGAGAGCGACACGGTGGCGCGCCTTGGCGGGGACGAATTCGCCATCATCCAACTTGCAGTCCGCCAGCCCGACGACGCCGAACTTCTGGCCAGCCGAATCCTTGCTGCGTTTGGCGAACCGTTCGATGTTGGCGACCGCCAAATCATGGCCGGCGTCAGCATCGGGGTAAGCGTGGTACCGAGCGATGGGATCGCCTATGAGACGTTGGTGCGCAATGCCGATATCGCGCTTTTTCTAGCGAAAGCCGAGGGGCGCGGCACGGCCCGCTTTTTCGAGCCACAGATGGACGCCCGCATCCATTTGCGTCGGGCGCTGGAGAAGGATCTTCAGGGTGCCGTCGCTCGCAACGAATTCACGCTTCATTACCAACCGCTTGTCAGCCTGACGGAGAAAAAGGTCATCGGCTACGAAGCCCTGCTTCGTTGGCAGCACCCGGTTCGAGGGATGGTTTCGCCTTTGGACTTTATCCCTGTTGCCGAGGAAACCGGCTTGATCGTTTCGATCGGCGCGTGGGCGCTGCAAGCGGCCTGTTTCGAGGCCGAGAACTGGCCACCCGACATCACTGTCGCGGTCAACCTGTCGCCAGTTCAATTCAGGAAGGGCAACCTTGTCGCAACTGTTGAAGCGGCCCTGGCGGCCTCGGGTTTGCGACCGGATCGACTTGAGCTGGAGATCACCGAGTCAGTGTTACTTCGCGATGCCGCTGACACGCTCGCGGCGCTTCGCCAACTACGGACGATGGGAATCGGCATCGCGTTGGATGATTTCGGGACTGGCTATTCGTCGCTGAGTTACCTACGCAGTTTTCCCTTCAGCAAAATCAAGATTGATCAATCATTCGTTCGAGACGTGATGACAAACAAAGAGTCGATGTCGATTATCCGCGCGGTCATCGGTTTGGGACAGAGCCTGAACATAAGAACCATTGCCGAAGGCGTGGAAACCCGCACCCAGCTAGACTGGCTTTTCAGCGAAGGGTGCATGGAGGCCCAAGGCTACTTCTTCAGCCGTCCAAGGCCCGCTGGTGACATTCCTTCACTGATCGACCGGCTGCAACACATCCGCGTCGGTAGCGATTTGTTCCAACCCGAGGTTCAGTCTCCGGCTCCAACAGTCCCTCAGGCGCGGACGGGATCAGAAATACCGTGCGCCATCAACGCTGCCGCCTCGGGGGAGATCGGCTTGCTGAAAAGATAGCCCTGTACCTCGTCGCAACCGGCGCTTCGCAGCATACCCAACTGAAGTTCGGTCTCTACGCCCTCCGCGAGGGTCTTCATGCCGAGGCTTTTGGCCAGTGCGACGATTGCGTGGATGATTGCCTCCGATTGCGCATTCTGCGAGGGGGCCCGAACGAAGGACTGATCAATCTTGATTTTATTGAACGGGAAGCTGCGCAAGTAGCTTAACGAGGAATAGCCCGTGCCGAAATCATCCATCGAAATTCCCACGCCAAGGTCGCGTAATTCGTGCAGCACCAGCAGCGTCGCCTGATTGTTCTTCAGCAGCACGGATTCAGTGATCTCCAGCTCCAATCGGGCTGCCGGCAGGCCAGATGCGGCGAGAGCGCGCCTGACAGTCTGAACAAGTGTATGTTTTTTTATTTGGACGGCCGAAAGATTCACCGCCACGCTCAGGCTGTCCGGCCAGTTCATTGCTTCCATGCAGGCGTGCTGGAGCACCCAGTCGCCGATTGGGATGATAAGGCCGGTCTCCTCGGCTACCGGAATGAACTCGGCCGGACCGACGATCCCTCGGGTTGGATGGCGCCATCGCAGGAGGGTTTCAAAACCGCACAGTTTATCACGTTCCAGGCTGAATTGCGGCTGGTAAACCAGTTCAAATCTTTCGTCGCGAGCGCCTTCGCGCAGATCCCGCTCCAGCGCTATGCGCGTTTGCAGTCGGGCATCCATCTCTGGCTCGAAGTACCGGTAACTGCCTGGCTCATCAAGCTTGGCACGATACAGGGCGGTATCCGCCCGCTTCAGCAACAAGACCGCGGAGGTTGCATCCGGTTGGGCAAGAGCGATGCCTATGCTGACGCCGATAACGACCCTGTGGCCATCAAGCTCAAAGGGGTCGGCTAGACCCTCGATGATCCGTTTCGCAAATTCCCAGGCGCATTCTCGCCGATGCAATCCCAGCAACAGGATGGCAAATTCATCGCCGCCAAGTCGGGTGACGGTGTCGCCTTCCTGCACCAATGCCCTCAGTCGCTCCGCCACACCGCGTAGCAAGGCGTCACCGACGGGGTGTCCAAATGTGTCATTGACAGCTTTGAACTTATCAAGGTCCAGGCAGAGGACGGCACAATCATGCTTCTTACCCGGTAGGCCAAGCGCTTGTTCCGTACACTCCGAAAACAAAACCCGGTTGGGCAGGCCAGTCAGCTCATCGTGCTGAGCCATGTAAACGGCATGGGCGTCTGTACGCCTTCGTTCGGTGACATCCTCATGCGTCGAAACCCAGCCCGAGTCAGGCAATGGACGGTAGTGGACAGAAATCGCGCGCCCATTTGTCAGTTCGATGATCCTGTCTATCAGAGCACTCGACGCGTGCAACGCGTTGCGCAAGTCAAGATAGGCCTCGGTAGAGGTATTCGGACCCGATCCGGCAGCGATACGCAGTTTCACGATCTCGGCGATGGACATTCCCGGACGGACCATGTCGGGCGACAATCCATAGATCTCGCTATAGCGGCTATTGGCGGCAACAAGCTGCTGTGCGCTATCGAAAATACAGAGTCCCTGGGACATGTTGCTCAGAGCCAAATCGAAGCACTGGTTGGTTCGCTGTAATCGGCTCCAGACCATATCGTGTTCGATCGCAAGGGCGCATAGGTGGACGCTGGTATCCACAATCGTCCGTTCGAAAGCGTTTGGGCCGCGACAGGTGGAAAAGTAAAAGGCGAAAGTGCCAACCACGCGACTATCGCGGCCCTTGATCGGGCTTGACCAACACGCGCGAAGGCCCGCTTCCAGCGGCATCTTCTTGTATGGCGTCCAGCGAGGATCCGTCGCAATATCACGGACCTCCACGGGGCTCCCCAGAAATGCGGCGGTCCCGCAGGATCCAACTTCAATGCCGATTTTTGTTCCGTCCAGCGCTCGGCAGTATGCTTCGGGAAGGCTGGGTGCTGAAAGCGGCCGCAAGCGGGCCTCATCGTCAACGGTGAGCACAGAACAGACTACCGAAGGAACAAGCTGCTCGACGCGACGACACAGCAGATCCAAGATTTGGACGAGGGGCCGACCCGTTGCCACGGCCTCCAACACGTCACATTGCAGCGCCAGGAGTGTCTTCGCTTCCGGCGCGCGAGCGCTCGGCGGCGGCATCGTGTCGAGTTGATCCGGTCGCTTTATCCGTCGTTGTGAGCTCATACATTTGGCCCAGACAAATGGGGAGTGTATGATTTAGTCGTGTTCCTTCCGGCCGCCTTTGCCTCGTACAACGCCCTGTCGGCCAGCCTGACTAGAATCCCCGCCTCGCTGCCGGATCGCGCCGGCATACTTGTCGCTACACCGGCGCTGAATGTGACGAAACCACCCACCTGGGGTGCCTGCGGGATTGCCAGACTACCTACCGCCAGGCGCATCGTTTCCGAAAGTGCCCATGCACTTGACAAGTCGGAGCCGGGCAGCAGCACAGCGATTTCCTCACCGCCATATCGGGCAGCGAAATCCCCTGCCCGATTAAGGCAACTTTCGATGGTGCAAGCGACCGCACGCAGGCACTCGTCCCCGGCGGGGTGGCCATAGCAATCATTGTAGCTCTTGAAGTGATCGATATCGATCATGACGAGAGAGAGGGGTTGGCCCGACCGGGCTGCCCGACAGACTTCCCGTTCAATTGTTTCGTCGAAAGAACGGCGATTTCCCAGACCGGTTAGTACGTCTTGCCGAGCCTGTATGTCGAGGACTCGACTTTCTGTTACTGTACGGCTCCCCAGGATTGCCACGACGACGATAACGAATACGCTAATGATCGCGCGCGAACGCAATTCGGCTCGCCACGTGGATTGCACGTCGCTTTCGGACTGTGCAACCAGGGTCGTCAGCGGAAAATGGCCGAGATGCTGGTAGGAGCCTCGGCGCGGCACGCCGTCGATCGTAGAAACATAGGTTACGCTGCCGGCATCGGGATGAACGCGAATTTGCTCGCGGATCGCGCTTAACGGACGGCTTTTATTGGCCCCGTTCGGCACAGAGGGGCTGCGCGCGAGGACAGTATCGTCATCGGCGAGCAACGAGATGACTCCCCCGGATTTTGCCTGCAGTCGGTCGAACAATTCCCGGAAGAACCTGAGCGAGACACTGGTGACCGCGAGGCCGCCAAAGCTGCCGTCCGGATTATTGATCCGCCGGGTGACCGTGATGCTGTAGCTGCCGTCAATCTTGCTCTTGATCCGTGCGCCGATGAACGGCCCGCGATCTGAATGTGTGGCGTGGTATTGGAAATATGCTCGTTCGGCGTAGTTCAGCCCATGGGTGTCCCGGGTGAGCGATTTGGCGATCGCGTTACCCTGGCTGTCCACGATTCCCATTTCGTGAATTGCCGGAAGTGCCACGGCGAGCGACGACATCAGGCGGGAGAGGCGGACCAAGGCCTCTGGTCCGGTGCCTTCGGCCTCTACCTGGTCCACTAAGCTTGAGACGATGGTGTCCGCTGTCTGGAGGGTTGTTTCGGCCTGCTCCGCCATCGATCGGGCGGTACTTGAGGAGACAATGTCAGTTTGAATGATGTTGGTCTGATACACCTGCCACGACTGCCATCCCTCGATTCCGATCAGCATGGCACAGCCGCAGACGATCAGGCCCAGCAACACTCTCCAGAGTGTCCCGCTGTGGAATGACGGCAAGACGACA
>DAIEHR010000323.1 GCA_027353465.1 Acetobacteraceae bacterium
GACCGCATCGAAACCGTGCGCACCGTCGCCGGCGGCACCACGCCGCATCTGGAACTGATGAAGATCAATCCGGTCGGCAAAATCCCGACGCTGGAACTGCCCGACGGGACCGCGGTGTATGATTCGGCGGTGATTCTGGAATATCTGGACACGCTGCATCAGGGGCCGAAGCTGTTTCCCGCGGCCTGGCCCCAACGGCTGACCGCGTTGCGCCGGCATGCATTGGGGCAGGGGATGCTGGATAACGCATTGCCCCTATTGTCCGAGGGTTTCCGCCCGCCGGAACGCCAGAGCGAGCCGCACAAGGCGCTGTGGCGCGCCAAACTGGTGGCGTGTGTCGCGGCGCTGGAAGGCGAGGCCGAGGATTTGGGCCGCGATGCGTTCTCGGTGGGTCATATCGCCATCGGCGTGGCGTTGGGCTACCTGGATTTCCGCTTTGCCGCGCTGGCCTGGCGGGATGGGCACCCGAAACTGGCCGCGTGGCACCAGACATTCAACGCCCGTCCGTCCGTGGCGGCGAATATGCCGGTGGACGACCGGTAGCTATCCGGCCGCGTGGGCTTGCTGCCATTCCTGCTCAAACCGCAGGGTTTCCGCTGGTTCCAGGGCGACTTCCAGACCCATAGCCAGGGCCGCGACGGCCATGGCGAATGATGTCAGCAGGGCGATATCGACGATCTGGCGCGGAGTGAAGTTGGCATGGACTCCCTCTGCCACGCGTGGAGGCACCCTTCGGCCGGCGGTGATTTCAAACACATAGTCGGCCAGGGCGTGTTCCGCGGGCGGCAGATCCTTGGGCACCCGGCCCTCGCGGATCAGCAGCAACTGCTCGTTTGTTATGCCCACCGACCGGGCGAGCGGTTCGTGGTGGACCCAGCCATAGTGGACGTCGCGGACGGCGATGACGATGGCGAGTTCGCGTTGCAACGGAGTCAGTTCCGACCCGTATCGCGTGTAGGTGCTCAGTTCGGCAAACGCGGCCAGCCCTTTCGGGGCCAGCGCCAATGTCTGCATCAGGTTGGAAACATAACCGTGGCTGCCGGCGATTGTCTGGATCGTCGCGTCGAGGTCCGCTTCGTCTTCAGCGGAAAGTGCGGATTTGTAACTAATCGCGGCTGGCTCCTGACGGAACCTGGATAAAAGCATGGTTGTGACGGCCGGTCCAGGACGATCAGTTCATCTGATTCGGCAACCACAGCGCGAGTGCGGGGAACACCGTCAGCAGGCCCAGCAGCACGAACATAATGATGTGGAATGGAATCGTCCCCATGACCACGTCGCTAAGCTCACCGTCCCAGATACTTTGGATAACGAACAGATTGATGCCGATGGGCGGCGATATCTGGCCGAGTTCGACATACATCACCAGGATTACGCCGAACCAGATCGGGTCGATTCCGTAACTGCCAAGCACGGGATACAGCAGCGGCACGGTGATCACGATCATGCCGATGCTTTCCACCAGGCACCCCAGGACCGTGTACAGCACGAACAGCGCGGCAAAGAATTCGAAATGCGAAAGATGCAGACCCACCAGCCAGGAGGTGACGCTTTCGCCCACCCCGGCGACGCCGATGGCATAGGCATAGACATAAGCGGCGTAGATGATGAACAGAAGATTGCCGCACACCTGCACCGTGCGATGCAATGCCCCGGTAAAATGCTCCCAGGTGAGGTCGCCCCAGATCAGGCACAGGATCAACGAGAACAGGCACCCTCCCGCCGCGGCCTCGGTCGGTGTTGCCCAGCCGGCGTAGATGCTGTCCATGATCGCGCCGATCAACAGTGCGAACGGCACGATGTCGGCCAGCGCCGATATCCAGGTCTGGCCGTGGGCGGTGGCGTTCTCCCGCGGCACAGCGCCGCTCCAGAATGACCGGATCGCGATATAGGTCATGAACATCAGCGTCAGAATCACGCCGGGAATGACTCCCGCCATGAACAATTTGGCTACGGACGTTTCGGTGAACGAGCCATAGATGATCATCGCAATCGACGGCGGCAGCAGGATACCCAGCGTGCCGCCCGCCGCCAACGAACCGGCCGAAAGCCGGCGATCGTAGTTACGCTGCACCAGTTGCGGCAGGGCAACTCCTCCGATCGAGGCAGCCGTTGCCACAGACGATCCACTGATGGAAGCAAACAGCGCACAGCCAACGATGTTAGTCTGCAGCAACCCGCCGGGCAGGCGGGAAACGACCTTGGCAAGGCCGCGATAGATCCGGAACGACAGCCCGCTGCGCTGCATCAGTTCGGCCATCAGCACGAACAGCGGAATGGCGGTCAGGGTGAAGCTGTTCATTCTGCCCCAGGTGATCAGCCCGATGCCCTTCAGCGCGGTGAGCCCGTTCTGCATCAGCAGATAGATCACCCCGGGCACGGCGATGGCGAACGGCACCGCCATGCCGGCGGCCAGCAGCAGCAGGAAGATCCCGAAGGACCCGATCAGTTGCAGCGCGAGCATCATGATTTCAGACCCCACCCGCCCGGAAGCGCCGCCAGTTGCCCACGGCGGAGCGCAGCAGCGACACCGTGGCCGCCAGCATGCCGATCGGCATGACCGCCTGCGGGATCCACAACGGCGTGGCCAGTAGCGTCGGGGCGATGTCCTCCGACCGGTAGGTGGAGGCGACGAAGCGGGTCAGTTGCCACAGCAGCACGCCGCAGAAAACCAGCGACAGCACGTCGAACAGCAGATGCGACGCGGCCTGCATCCGCGGTGACAGCCGGTTCTGTACGAACTGGACGTGGTGGTAGGACCGGTAAACCTGACAGACGGGCAGGGAGAGAAACGAAATGCCCACGATGATGTAGCCGCCGATCTCCTCCGACATCTCAAACGAAAAACCGAACAGGTTTCGTGTGACGATCTCCAGGATCACGATCGCTCCCATGGTGATGATCGCGATCTCGCAGATCCACATGCACAGGTTTTCCAGCAGCGTCGGTGCTGGATGGAAACGGTCCTCGGCGGCTTCCGACGCGAACTCGGCGTCCTTCATCGGCCGACGGCGGCGCGAATTTTCGCCAGTGCCGCAGCCGCATCGGGGCCATGCGCCTTACCCCACTGGTCCCAATAGGGCTGCATCTTCGCCGTGGCCTCGGCGATTTCGGCCGGGGTGGCATCGGTCAGGATCATGCCCTCCTTGCCGAACTGGGCGGTGATTTCGTCTTCCAGCCGGTTCATTTCGCCGGTCGCCCATTGCGACCATCGTGCACCCGCCTCTTGCACGATCTTCCGCGTGGCCGGGGGCAGCGCCGCCAGTGCTTCCTGGTTCACCACGAAGGTGGAGTTCACGTACGATGTGGGGAAGGCAAAGCGGTATTTCAGCAGATCGTGCCATGCCAATCCGCCGCCGGAGCTGGCGGTCAGCCCGCCATCGACCACGCCGCGATCCAAGGCGGCGGCAACGTCGGGGGAGCCCATCGTCAACGGCACGCCGCCGAACCGACGGATGAATTCGCCCTGCTCGACACTGGTGACGCGCAGTTTCAGGCCTTTGATGTCTTCCAGGCTGGTGATCTTCTTGCGGCCCCAGAGCACCTGGAGCGGGTAAGAATATTGACCGAGCACCGTGATCCCGCGCTTGCCGTAGGCGGCCTGTAGATACGGCGCGACGATGGCCATCGCCTTGTCCAGGTCGGCTTGCGTCTGCAGCAACATCGGCAGGCGCAGCACACCCGTGATCGGGATCGTCCCGGTGGCGAAGCCGTCGTCGGCGATCTGGATCACGTTATCCGTCACAGCAGCCGTGATGCCGTCCGCCTTGATTGGCAGACTGCCCCCAAGGTGCAGGTTGATCACCAACTCTCCATTGGTCTTGTCCTTGATTTCAGCGATCATTCTGACCATCGCATCAACCGACGGCTGCTTGGCCAGCGGGTTGTAAACATAGGACTCCCAGGTGGTGGCGGCCTTGGCGGTGGCAGCGGACAGCAGCAGGCACGCAGCCAGAATGGTTCGGCGGAACAGGTGCGGCACAGGACATTTCCCAATTCTTAGTAGTGGCTAACCTTAACCGGCCCGCGCTACTTGGCAACGGCGCGGGCGGCGGCGGGTTAATTTTGTCAGCATTAACCGAATAGCCGTAAATGCCGTCCATCCTGACGGTTCTGTTCGCTGCAAGGGAACTATGGGATGAAGATGAAGTAGTCCAAGGCTGTCGCTACCGGGGCGTGTCGCGGCCCGTCAGATGTCCAGGCGCCCTCTAACCGTGACGGCTTGTCAGTTCGGCGACGCCGCTGCCGAAATGCCCAAGGGCGTTAGCGACTCGATCCAGAAACTAGCCAGCTTGGCGTCAGGCACCAAAAACCCCGCCGCGATAGCGTTTGGTCAGGCGATGCGCAGGATCTTTCGCATGAAGATGGTCCGCGCGACGGGAGTCTCATAATAGGGTGCGGTCAGTTCGAACCCCAGCCGGCGATACAACGCCTGGGCGGAAACCATCGAGCCCAGCGTGTCCAGCCGCATGGCTCGATAACCCGCGCCGGTGGCGGTGTCGATTGCCGCCATTGCCAAGGCCGCCCCGGCGCCCGTCCCCCTGGCGGCCGGGCGGACATAAAGGCGCTTCATTTCGCATTCCCCGGACGTCCGCAGCGGGCGCACGGCGACGCAGCCCAGCAACTCCTGGTCCGGTGCGGCCGCGACCAGCAATGCCCCATCGGGAGGCGCATAAGCACCGGGAAGCCCGGCCAGTTCGGCATCGAAGCCCTGATACGACAGGTCCACGCCCAGTGACGCGGCATATTCCCGGAACAGGTCAGCGACGGCCGCGATCTCGTCCGCCGCCGCCGGCCGCACTGAAAATCCGCCCGCCATCCTAGCGCTTGGCGAAATCGACGATCGCGGCGTACCCGGTCTCGGTCCCGATCGCCAACTGCGTGCCGTCGGTGCTCCAGGCCAGCGCGCTGATCGGGCCATGGTCCGGCGGCACCACAGGCAGAATGCGGGAGGAGCCGATATCGGCCACCACCACCAGTCCGTCAGCGAATCCGCCGGCAACGATCTCATCGCGCGGATTGCTGGCGACCTGGTTGCAGATGATCCCGTCACCCCCGGCGAGTTCCAGCGGTGCCTTGCCCATCGGGCCGCCGCCAAAGAACGGCCACAGCACCATGGCGTCGGCGCCGCTGCTGGCCATCCATTTGCCGTTGCGGGTGAACGACAGGCTGACGGTCTTGGCGGGATAACCGCTCATGCGCATATGCTCGCCATACGGCAGCTTCCAGCCGTGCAGCGCGTTCTCCTGCATGGCCGTGACCACCGCCTCGCCCTCGGGGTGGATTACGATACCGGTGTGGCTGCCTTTCCACTCCAGCTTACGCGGCGTGTCGGTCTTTGCCGCCACGAACCACAACGAGGCGCCATTATAGTGCGATGCCCCGATCCGCTTGCCCTTGCCGTCGAATGCCAGCCCGGTGACGGTGGAAGGGTGGACGAGTTCCTTCAGGATCTGCCCGGCTTGATCGTATAGTCGCACCACCTTGCCGGCGCTGGCGGCGATCAAGCCCTTGCCCTTGTCCAGTGCGTAAGTGGCGACGTGCTCCACCCATTTGGAGCCGAAGTTACCGACACCGGACACCGATCCATCGGCGCCGACCCGGTTCAGCTTGCCGTCGTCGCCAGCCGAGATGAAGCCGTCGCCGGTGGGATCGGCCGCGAAACCCAACACCGAACCGTCGTGGGCGGCGGCGGAAATCCACTCAGCCGCGCTTCCGACCGTCGCCAGCCGCACCGTCCCGTCGCCAAGCGCAAACCCGGCATGCCGTCCATCGCGGGAGAACCGCACGGCGACAACGAACGCATCCAACTCGTGGG
>DAIEHR010000324.1 GCA_027353465.1 Acetobacteraceae bacterium
GACGATGTATTTCCTGCTGGTCCGCGACTGGGGGGCGAGCAAGCCGGGGACGTATGCCTTCATCTCACCGGTGATCGCGGTTTCGATCGGCAGTTCATTCTTCGGTGAGAAGCTGGATTGGGGCGACGCGGCAGGGATGGCGTTGATGTTGCTGGGGGCGGCGTTGGCGCTGCGCCCAGCTCCGGTGCCGAGAGCGGCGCTCCTCGCGGAAACGACCTGACGTAACCGCCATCGTCCTGATCCGCGCTACGCTTGGTCGTCCTGTATCGTTATCCCTGCAACGACACAACGATTTTGGCATAGGCCGCGTTCGGAATCGTGGGCAGGTCGGCGGATCCCATGAGACGCCGCCAGATACTGTTTCCGTCATTCTCCGCCGGGCCCCATCCGGACAGCAGCACCGGATGATCGGCGGGAACGACTCGGTATTCCTCGTTCGACACGATCTCAATCTTCGTCACATTGATATCGAAGCGGGAGGCAAGCTGAATCGAGCGATGGCGTGGAACGACAAACGAGCGCCGCATCCCATCGATTTCCACAGGCAACAGGATCTTCCCATCGACGGTGAGGTAAAGATCGGCGGTGTCCGGCCCAATCAGCGACGGCGGTCGATGTCCCAGGCGCGCCGCGCGCTGCGCCAACCTGCGCTGCAAACCGGCGAGGTCGGCCGTGTTTACCGTGGCTTGACGGAGAACCGGCTCCGCATAGCGGACCAGATAGTATCGTTCGCGGTCCCTTAACGGGTCTTGCAACACCGTCAGGCCATTGACCAGAAGGGACGCCGGGACCAGTTGGTCGTCAACACTGATACAGTGGTTGGGGGCCAGCCACAAATCCTGACCGGGCACGCCATCGGCCAGCGCATGGCGTCGAATATAGACCGGTCCCCCGGTCGAGGCATCGCGCGGCGACAGCGGTTCGACCACAAAAGACCGAATCTCCACGATCTGCCGCCGGCCCGAAGCGGTCAGGATCACGTCACCGATTGTCAGCGCCTCAACAGCAGCCATGCCCGTGGCAGCGGCGATGTTCGTACCCGCCACGTAGCAGCCTCGGTCCGGCAGAAATTCCAATTCCGGGCGACCGGCCACAGGCAGGCCGGCTTGTTCGGTTTCGGACGGCTTGTGGGGTGCGATCTGGCAGGCGCCGTCCAGCACGCTGACCGACGCGCACATCGCATCTTCCAGCACGGGATCGCCTATAAAGGCCTCCGGATTGCTATCCGAACCGGCCGCGTGCGGGCCGTTCTCGCGACCGGCCGATCGCAAAAGGGCGATAAGGAACGGGTTCGTATGATTGATCCTGCCGGGCCTGCGCCGCTCGACGAGTACGTTACCGGACAGTTTGTCAGAAAGCGTGTCATGCATCATGTCGATGAGCTCCAGCGGCTGGCATGGCCGGCAATGCGGCAGAACGGAGCATGCACTGAGCCAGTTGAGGCTTGGCACAGAGAATAGAATGAAACTTTTTTGCAACTATATGTTGCTGTTTCGGACAAGTCCCCAGACATTCGACATGAGTTGACCATCCACATATTCCAGTATGACTATCTGACTTTCTGTTGAAGACTACAGATGTTTTCCATGCGCGCGCAAGCCATCCGCTGTGCGGTTGGTGATTAATGCCATCTAATTCACGAATTTTGTTCTCCAGGCGCCGCGAAGGATCGATCCCGCACCCCGTCGGGGATCAGCGCGGTGTATTGAGGATGGAAGGGTCGCGCGGTGACCGCAAATCCTGATGGACGGGGAACCGAGGGCGCATACCTCGGAACTTGCGAAAATCCGTGGGGCCGCCTATCGCGCGTGCGTTCGCGAGAGGGCACACACATGATTCAGGTTTTGAAGCACGGCGCCACCGAGGCCGAGAAGACAGAAGCCGACCGCAAGGTCCGCCAGACGGTCGAGGCCATTCTGGACGACATCGGCGCCAGGGGCGACGCGGCGGTGCGGGAACTGTCGGCCAAGTTCGACAAATGGGAACCCGCATCGTTCCGGCTGACCGCGGATGAGATCCAGGCGCTGATGGACAGCCTGCCCGCGCAGGTGATCGAGGACATCAAGTTCGCCCAGGCGCAAATCCGCCGCTTCGCCCTGGCGCAGAAGGACGCGCTGAAGGATATCGAGGTCGAGACGCTGCCGGGCATCCGGCTGGGGCATAAGAACATCCCGGTCAACAGCGTCGGCTGCTACGTGCCGGGCGGCCGGTATCCGATGGTGGCCTCGGCGCATATGTCAGTGCTGACGGCCAAGGTCGCCGGCGTGAAGCGGGTGATTGCCTGCACGCCGCCGCTGAACGGGGTGCCCCCGGCCGCCACGGTTGCCGCCATGGCGCTGGCGGGCGCGGATGAAATCTATCTGCTGGGCGGCATCCAGGCGATCGCGGCGATGGGGCTGGGCACGGAGACGATCGCGCCGGTCGATATGCTGGTGGGTCCGGGCAATGCGTTCGTCGCCGAGGCCAAGCGGCAGTTGTTCGGCCGCGTCGGGATCGATCTGCTGGCCGGCCCGACCGAGACGCTGATCATCGCCGATGACACCGCCGACGTGGAAATGTGCGCCACCGATCTGCTGGGACAGGCCGAACATGGCCCAACCTCCCCTTCGGTGCTGCTGACGACATCGCGGAAGATCGCCGAGGGCATCCAGGCGGAAATCGACCGGCAGTTGACGGTGCTGCCGACGGCCGACATCGCGTCGGTCGCGTGGCGCGACCATGGACAGGTGATCCTGTGCGATACGGACGAGGAAATGGTGGTGGAAGCCGACCGGATCGCGTCCGAACATGTGCAGGTGCTGACGCGGGAGCCGCGCTGGTTCCTGGAGCGGATGACCAACTACGGCGCGCTGTTCCTGGGAAAGGAAACCAACGTCGCCTATGGGGACAAGGTGATCGGAACGAACCACACGCTGCCGACCAAGAAGGCCGCGCGTTACACTGGCGGGCTGTGGGTAGGCAAATTTCTCAAGACGGTAACATATCAGCAGGTCAGTCCCGAGGCCTCCGCGATGATTGGCGAATACTGTTCGCGGCTATGCGCGATTGAGAACTTTTCGGGGCACAAAGAACAGGCAGACCTGCGCGTACGGCGATATGGCGGTAAGAATGGCTGATTTTTCGTAACTTCCTCAATACGTCATCTTTGTTTCGGCACCGGCCGCCCTTCCAGGCGGCCGTTGTCATACTTGCTTAACTGGTTCGATCCGAGCGGCCGTCGTAAAAAACACGACCGTTCGGAGGCGAAAGTTTTGGTTGCGATAGCAAGAGACATGGAAACGGACCAGGTCGCGGAAGCGTATGGTCGCTGGGCGCCAATCTACGATCTGGTGTTCGGGCCGGTGTTCAGCCGCGGCCGGCGCGTGGCGGTGGAAGCCGCCGAACGCATCGGTGGCCGAGTCATCGAGGTCGGGGTCGGAACCGGGCTGGGGTTGGAGCATTACAGCAAGCGCAACCGCGTCGTCGGCGTCGATATCTCCGCCCCCATGCTCGAAAAGGCTCGGAATCGCGTCAAGCGGCTGGGGCTGAGCAATGTCGAAGCCATTGCGGTGGGCGATGCCGAACAGCTTGCCTATCCGGATGCGTCATTCGACGTGGTGGTGGCGCAGTATGTGGTGACGTCGGTGCCGCATCCGGAAAAGGCGCTGGACGAGTTCGCGCGCGTTGTGCGGCCGGGCGGGGAAATCATCCTGACCACGCGGATCGGGGCGGAAACCGGGCTGCGCGGCATGATCGAGAAATGGCTGATGCCCCTTACCAGCCGGCTGGGCTGGCGCACCGAATTTCCCTGGGCGCGCTATGAGCAATGGGCACAGGGCGCCCCGGTGCGACTGCTGGAAAAGCGCGCCTTGCCGCCCTTAGGGCATTTCTGGCTGGTTCGTTATGCCAAGAATTAACGTCTGGTTCGGATCGACACGCAACCCCACAAGGAACACGATGAGCGGCTTTTTAGAACTACTGAAGGTGCAGCGATGGGACGACCATCGTTATTATCACCACAGCCGGGTGAACCAGTCGCTGCATCTGCTGAGCGCGAGCAGCTTCGTCGGCGCCTATGCCATGTCGTTCAAGGATCCGGCGATCGCGTCGCTGATCGGCTGGCTGGTGTCGATGACCAGCCGCCAGGCAGGGCATTTCTTCTTTGAGCCGAAGGATTACGACTACGTCAATAAGGCAACGCACGACTACAAGGAAGAAATCAAGGTCGGCTACAATTTACGCCGCAAGGTGGTGCTGATGGCGATCTGGGCGCTGTCGCCGCTGATCCTGCTGTGGCAGCCAGCACTGTTCGGAGTGTTCCGGCCGGCCGCCTCAGCGATGGAATTCGTGCGGCAGATTGGGTATTTGTGGCTGACGGTCGGGGTCGGCGGGCTGCTGTTCCGGACGTTGCAGTTGTTCGTCATCAAGGATGTGCAGACCGGGTTGGTCTGGGCGACGAAAATTCTGACCGATCCGTTCCACGATATTAAGCTGTACTACAAGGCGCCGATCCAGCTTCTGAAGGGGCATTTGCGCGATGCGCTGCCGGAAGAAATGGGCGAAGAGGCCGCACACCTGCCGCATTAACGGTTAGGGGACGCGCAGGAATAACCGCTGCGATTGACTTAGGACCAGCAGAGACCGTCATGGTGGGCACGGGCGCGCCATGACGATGAGAGGCCGGCACCATTCGTCCAGCGACTCGTTAGCCAGCGACGCCGCACTGTGCGGGGCATCGCTGACCGATTCGGTAAAGTGTTGGCGAAATTATCTTTTCCTGCTAACGCTTTATCCGCCGCTTCAGCATTTCCCACAGGATGCGGCGCTTGATCGTCTTGTTTTCGGTGCGTTCATCCGCCCACCACCAGCCGTCCCGTTGCATCGCTCGGCACGCGGCGGCGAACCGATCGGACACCGCCGCAAAGTCGTCATCAGTGTAGTTCAGGCTGAAGATCAGCCGCCCGGTGCCGACCCAGCTTAGTGCAAGCCCCTCGGCGCGCAGATAATACTGCAACATCCAGTTGTATCGCGATGGCCGCGTATAGCTGATCGTCCAGATCGACGACAGATTGTCGATTTGGACCGGGAAGCCTTCGGCGGCCAGCAGGCGGTTCAGCGCGGCGGTGCGGCCGTTCCAGCGGTCGTCCAATCCTTCATACAACGCCTGGATTTCCGGCGATTCCAGCCGGTGCAGGAATTCGGTCATCGCGCCCATGACATAGGGGTGGGAATTGAACGTACCACGGGCGAAACACACATCCACCGGGCGTTCGTCGCGATAGCGTTTCATCAGGCTCGCGCGGCCACAAAGCACGCCGATCGGCAGGCCGCCGCCCAGGGTCTTGCCATAGGTGATCATGTCGGGCTGAACGCCGAAATAGTCCTTGGCACCGCCAAGCGCCAACCGGAAGCCGACGAAGATCTCATCGAAAATCAGCACGATGCCCTTCTGGTCGCAGGCGGCACGCAGCTTGCGCAGCCAATCCGTGTAGGCCACGCGGTCGAACCCCGCCTTGCGCGAGGAATCGACCAGGGCGGAATCCGCCGGGGCGGAGGCATTCGGATGCAGCGCCTGCAACGGGTTGACCAGAACGCAGGCGATGTCGCTTCGGGTGCGTAGGACGTGCAGCGTGCGTTCCGACATTTCCGCTAGTGTATAGGTGTTGTCGGCTTGGGTTGGGTTGCCGACACCCGGCTGAACGTCGCCCCACCAGCCATGATAGGCACCGCAAAAGCGCACCAGATGCGAACGCCCGGTGTGATAGCGGGCGAGGCGGACAGCCTGCATCACCGCCTCGGTGCCGGACATGTGGAACGAGACTTCGTCCAATCCGGAAATCGCGCGCAGGCGCTGGACGTTATAGGCGACGGTGGGGTGGTAGCTGCCCAGCACCGGCCCCAGATCGCGGACCCGTTCGGCGCCCTTGGCGATGCAGTCCTTATAGAAATCATATCCGAAAAGGTTCACGCCGTACCCGCCGGTCAGATCGTAGAACACGTTCCCATCGAGGTCGGTCACCGTGACGCCCGACGATGACGCCAGGAAGGACCCGGCCGACAGATGCTGACGGACGAAGCGGCTGTACTGAAACGGCACGCGATAGGCACTGATGAATTGCAGGTCGGAGATTCCCTCCGCCGCGTCCTTGGTGAAGCCGCTGGTCTTGGCGAAACGCTGCTGGTACAGCCGGGACAGGCGCGCAAAGCCCTCGCGCCGGGTCGCTGCGATATCCGCGGGGGCGTCGTCGGAGCGGAAAAAGCCCGCTTCTTCATACTCATAGAACGGAATCAGCGCGGCGATGCGGCGCGACATGCGGGCATGGCCGGCGATCGACCGGTGCTTCGCCCGGGACAGGTCCAGGCGTTTCCTGGCCTTGGGAAAGGCGGCGCCCAATACAGCGGCGCCACCAAGTGCTGCGATGAAGAACGGAGCGGGCATGAAGCTGCTTTCAGTGGAGCGATCTTGATCTCATGACCCTTCGATCCGGCATAATGAAGATTGTACATCAGGAGGACCTGAACTTTCTGCTGACCAACCGGATACCGCGCCGGCTGCTGACGACTTTCGTCGGCTGGTTCAGCAAGATCGAGCAGCCGTTGGTTCGGGACCTGTCGATCGGGGCGTGGCGGTTCTTCTCCGACCTGGACCTGTCAGAGGCCAGGACGACGGATTTCCCAAGCATGCATGCCTGTTTTACACGGCGGCTGAAGGACGGCGCGCGGCCGACCGACATGGACCCGGCGGTGCTGGCCAGCCCTTGCGATGCGATCGTCGGTGCGGCGGGCACGGTGCGGAATGGCCAGGTGTTTCAGGTCAAGGGATTTCCCTATGCGCTGTCGGACCTGATCCTGGACGAGGCGCATGTTCGGGAACTCGCCAACGGAACATTCGTGACGCTGCGGCTGACATCCAGCATGTATCACCGGTTTCACGCGCCATACGACTGCCGGGTTGAATCCGTGACGCATATCTGCGGCGACACCTGGAACGTCAATCCGATCGCGCTGAAGCGGGTTGAACGGCTGTTCTGCCGGAATGAGCGCGCGGTGATTCGCACGGTGCTGGGGGGAAGCGGTCATCGGGTCACTCTGGTGCCGGTGGCGGCGATTTTGGTGGCGGGAATCCGGCTGCGGTTTCTGGATCGGCCGTTGCGCGATCATGACGGGATCGCGCGGACGTTCCCGGTCGATGCAACGGTGGCGAAGGGCGAGGAGATGGGGTGGTTTGAGCATGGCTCGACCATCGTGGTGTTCGCGCCTGATGGGTTTGTCTTGTGCGATGGCGTGTGCGAGGGCCAGACGATCCGGGTCGGCGAGGCCCTGATGCGGCTGCCGGCTTAGGCGGCGCGGCGAAACATGCAGATGGAACACTTTACACTGTATTGCCCAAGCGTTGGATTTCCGGCCATTCGATGCTTTCGCGAAGCAGCAAACCCGGTCTCAGACCCGAGGGTTCGACGTAATCGGTGCACCGGGCATGGTGTGCCTCGTTCAGTGCATGGGCGGTCTTTAGTTCATCCATCGGCGTTTTCACCAAATCCGCCGGCGCCTTGATTGGATCGTGGGACGGGACCATCAGCGCGGCCGGTCATTCTGTCTTCATTTTGCTTGGAAGGGCGCGAAGGGCCGCTAAGAGCCGCGAAGCTGGGATCCGGCACCCTTCGCGGCTCTCTGCGGCCCTTCGCGCTCTTCCAAGCAAATCATCCCGGCCGACAGGGGCTTCGACGTCTAACGAGGCGCACCGAACGCCGACGCCATCCTTCGCGAGGCTGCTACCCTAAGGTCACCGAAGGGTAAGCCAATCGCCTGCAATTCGGTGGCTGCACCGGACCGCGAAGGCACCGCGTGCCAAACAGATCGCTAGACCCGCCATGACGGGCCTCGCCGGCCTTGCGTTCGCCATGGCCCCTTGGGCGACGCATGTTATCGTCCGGCGTCGGAGATAATCCGAACCCATGAAACGGAGGAAAAACAATGACCGAAACAGCGAAGATCTCGGCGCAAGTGCGCTATGAAACCCCTGCGCCGCATGTCGCTCGGATCGTGATGGCGCGTCCCGAGGCGCACAACGCGCAGGGCCTGCGGATGACCTATGAGCTGAACGCGGCGTTCGACCGGGCAGCGCATGACGACACGATCAAGGTGATTATTCTGGCGGGCGACGGGCGGAATTTCTCGGCCGGGCACGATCTGAGCGGCGACGGGACACAAAGTTGGCGGGATTTCCAGACGGTCGGCACCTGGGCCGGGTTCGACGCCAAGGGGGCGGAGGCACGCTACGGCCGCGAAATGGAAATCTACCTGGAGATGTGCGAGCGGTGGCGCAACCTGCCGAAACCGACGATCGCTCAGGTACAGGGGAAATGTATCGCTGGCGGACTGATGCTGGCGTGGGTATGCGACCTGATCATCGCCAGCGACGATGCGACATTCAAAGACCCTGTCATCGATTTCGGGATTTGCGGCGTGGAATTCTTCAAC
>DAIEHR010000325.1 GCA_027353465.1 Acetobacteraceae bacterium
CGACACGCATCCGCAATGCGCCGCCGCCGCACGCTCCACCGTCCTCCAGGACAGCGACACCGTCCTGATGATCGGTGCTCGGTTGAACTGGCTGCTGAGCCACGGCAAGGGCAAGCAATGGGGTCCGCCGGGATCGAAAAAATTCATCCAGATCGACATCGAACCGCGCGAGATGGACAGCAACGTGGAAATCGCCGCCCCGCTGGTGGGCGATATCGGGTCCTGCGTCAGCGCCCTGCTGCGCGGCATGGGCGACGACTGGCAGCAGCCGCCCGCCGAGTGGACGGCTGCGATCAACGCCAAGAAAGAAACCAACATCGCCCGCATGGCGACCCGGTTGGGCAAGAACTCGATCCCGATGGACTACCACTCCGCGCTGCGCGTGCTGCGCGACGTGATCAAGGAACGGCCGGACGCGATCCTGGTGAACGAGGGTGCGAACACGCTGGATCAGGCCCGTGGCGTGATCGACATGTATCAGCCCCGCAAGCGCCTGGATGTCGGCACCTGGGGCGTGATGGGCATCGGCATGGGCTTCGCCGCCGCCGCCGCCATCGAAACCGGCAAGCCGGTACTGGCCATTGTCGGCGACAGCGCGTTTGGCTTCTCCGGTATGGAGGTCGAAACGATCTGCCGCTACAATCTGCCAGTCTGCGTCGTGGTGTTTAACAACGATGGCATTTATCGCGGCGACGGCGTCAACCTAAGCGGCGGCACCGACCCGGCCACCACGGCCTTCGTCAAGGGCGCCCGCTACGACAAGATGATGGAAGCATTCGGCGGTGTCGGCGTGCATGCCACCACGCCCGATGACCTGAAGCGCGCGGTCGATGCGGCCATGGCGTCCGGCAAACCCACCCTGATCAACGCGGCGATCGACCCGGCGGCCGGCAGCGAAAGCGGCAATATCGGCAATCTCAATCCTAAAAGCGCCCTGGCGAAAAAGTGAGGCACAGACAATGAAAGCACTCGAAGGCATCAAAATCCTGGACTTTACCCATGTCCAGTCCGGCCCGACCTGCACGCAGTTGCTGGCATGGTTCGGCGCGGACGTGATCAAGGTGGAACGTCCCGGTACCGGCGACATCACCCGTGGCCAGTTGCAGGACATCAAGGGCGTGGACAGCCTGTATTTCACCATGCTGAACCACAACAAGCGGTCGATCACCATCGATGGCCGCGACAAGCATGGCAAGGCGGTGCTGGAAGAGCTGGTGAAGACCTGCGACGTGATGGTGGAGAACTTCGCCCCCGGCGCGCTGGACCGCATGGGCTTTACGTGGGAGCGGGTGCAGCAGCTTAACCCCCGCATGATCCTGGCCTCGATCAAAGGGTTCGGCCCCGGCCCTTACGAGGATTGCAAGGTCTATGAGAATGTCGCGCAATGCGCCGGCGGTGCGGCTTCCACCACCGGCTTCGACGACGGCCCGCCGCTGGTCACCGGCGCGCAGATTGGTGACTCCGGCACCGGCCTGCATCTGGCATTGGGCATCGTCGCCGCGCTGTTCCAGCGCAACACCACCGGCCGCGGCCAGAAAGTGGATGTGGCGATGCAGGACGGCGTGCTGAACCTGTGCCGGGTAAAGCTGCGCGACCAACAGCGCCTGGCGCACGGCCCGCTGACCGAATACCCGCAATATCCCGACGGTCATTTCGGCGAGGCCGTTCCCCGCTCGGGCAACGCATCCGGCGGCGGACAGCCGGGCTGGATCCTGAAGTGCAAGGGCTGGGAGACGGACCCCAACGCCTATATCTACTTCATCGCCCAGGCGCCGGTTTGGGGGGCGATCTGCGACGTCATCGGCAAGCCGGACTGGAAGACCGATCCGGAATACGCCAAGCCGCCTGCCCGCCTACCCAAGCTGAAGTCGATCTTCGACACCATCGAAGCCTGGACCATGACCAAGACCAAGTTCGAGGCGATGGACATCCTGAACAAATACGACATCCCCTGCGGCCCGATCCTGTCGATGAAGGAAATCGCCGAGGAGCAATCCCTGCGCGCCACCGGCACGGTCGTGGAGGTGGATCACCCAACCCGCGGGAAATACCTTTCTGTGGGCAATCCGATCAAGCTGTCGGATAGCCCGTCGGAGGTGGTCCGTTCCCCGCTGTTGGGTGAACATACCGCTGAAATCCTGCGCGACGTGCTGGGCTTCGACGCGGCGAAAGCGGCCGAATATATGGCCTCACCAGGACTCGGTGGCGCCGCGGCGGCGGAGTAGTCTGGATCGGCATCCCGCCCCCGCCGCTTGGCACGCGGCGGGGGCGTGATAGCCAGGCTGTGTCGCCGGCCCGTTTGCCCTGCTTTGGCTGGCGGCGATCGGGGTTAGCCAGGCGGGCCGGGATCCCCTCAACGACATTGACTATATTCCTACGATACACTAAAGATCCAATATGTCCTTGCTGCCGCCGTGTCGTCCGAATTCATTTGCCGCTGGCCACCATTGGCAACCCAATATAATGGGCCACATCAGTCTCGGGTGTGCTTCGTCATCGCCGCAGCGTGCTCGAAACCAGCCAGCACATCTCAAAAACTGGCATAAAATCTAACCACACACCTATTGAGACGCCTTTTAGACGTCTGCGATCGAAACCCAGCGACTTAGACCCTCTCGCCGAAAGCCCCGGTTACTGATCGATCGCCCAAAATCTTCGCCCGATTGGCCCGATCGATGCATCGGCCGTCCTTGACTTTTGCCGTCTTAGTCCCGATACCCCGCCCGGCGCGCGAGAGGATGCAGGGCACCTCGCATGCCGAATTCGCCTTCTAACGTCTGCCGCGTTCACCGCCTTCCGTGGTTTTACGCTGGCCGGACACCCCATGAACCGCACCTCTGCAATCGACTGGACCGGATTTGACCGAAACAACGACCGCCCCACGGGACCACACCGACGCGGAGCCGCCTGTCGCGGATGCGCCCGTCGCTGAAACCGCCGCCGCTGAGACAAAGCAGCCGGCCGAGGTAATCCCCCATGAGACGGCTGCCGTAGAAGTCATCCAGTCAAATTCGGCCGAACCCGCACCCGCTGAAGCGGTCGCCGCTGAACCGCCGGCCGATGAACCGGCCACAGCCAAGCCGGCCGCCGCTGACGAAGCTGCCGCTGAACCGGCCGCAATAGAACCGGCCGCGGTAGAACCGGCCGGCCCTGAACCGGTAGCGTCCGAACCGGAATTCTCGTTCGATCCGGTCGCCCATCCGCAAGCCTCGGACCAACACGCCGCGGAACACCGCCACCCCGCCTCGATAGCCATCGCCGAGGGCCCGCCGCCGGAAGCCGCCCGTCCGGTATTCGCTGATCTCGGCCTGTCGGAAGAAGTGCTGCGCGCGATCGATGACATGGGATACCGCCACCCCACGCCGATCCAGGAACAGGCGATCCCGTACGTTTTGATGGGCCGTGACGTCATGGGCACCGCCCAGACCGGCACCGGCAAGACCGCCAGCTTCACCCTGCCGATGATGGACATCCTGTCGGGCTCCCGCGCACGCGCGCGCATGCCGCGCAGCCTGATCCTGGAGCCGACCCGCGAACTGGCCTTGCAGGTCGCCGAGAACTTCATCCAATACGGCAAATACCTGAAACTCACCCACGCTCTGATTATCGGCGGCGAGAGCATGTCCGATCAGAAGGACATTCTGAACCGTGGTGTGGACGTGCTGATCGCTACCCCCGGCCGCCTGCTGGATATGTTCGATCGCGGCACCATCCTGCTGACCGACACCAAGCTGCTGGTGATCGACGAAGCCGACCGCATGCTGGACATGGGTTTCATCCCCGATGTCGAACGCATCGTGTCGATGCTGCCCGCCACCCGCCAGACGCTGTTCTTCTCCGCCACCATGGGTCCGGAAATCCGCCGGCTGGTCAACGCCTTCCTGACCAACCCCAAGGAAATCGCGGTGTCCCGAGCGGCCTCGGTCGCCACGACCATCACCGAAGGCTTGGCGCTGGTTGCGGAACACGACAAGCGGGAGGCTTTGCGCCGCCTGATTCGCAGCCAGAACGTGCAGAACGCCCTGATCTTCTGCAACCGCAAGCGCGACGTCGATATCCTGTACAAGTCGCTGACCAAGCATAATTTCGACGCTGGCGCGCTGCACGGGGACCTGGCACAGACCGTCCGCTTCGCCACGCTGGAGAAATTCAAGGCCGGCGAACTGCGCCTGCTGGTGTGCAGCGACGTGGCCGCGCGCGGCATCGACATCGGCGGCCTGTCGCATGTGTTCAACTTCGACGTGCCGATCCATGCCGAGGACTACGTCCATCGCATCGGCCGCACCGGCCGAGCGGGGCTGGAAGGCAAGGCGTTTACCATCGCCTCGCCGGAAGACCGGGCCGCGGTCGAGCAGATCGAGAAACTGATCAACCATCCGATCCCGCCGGTCATCGTCGAGGGCCTGGACCCGGTGGATTGGGCGGAAAAAGGCGCCCGCAAACGGCGCGGCCGCACCGCCGCATCCGCCGAACCCAAGAAGCCCGCCGAACGCAAGCCGCGCGAGGCGAAGGAAAAGACCGACACACCCCGCGCCGAACGCACCCGTACACCTCGCGCGCGTTCGGAACGCACGCCGCAGCCGGAACTGCCGGTGGTGGCGGAGGAACTACCCCCCGCCCGCCGCGAGGATCCACGCCGCGACGACAGCCGTCGTTCGGAATCCCGGCGTTCGGACTCGCGGCGTGACGAACCCCGCCGGGACGACCATCGCCGCGATGAACCCCGCCGTGACGAAACCCGTCGCGACGAACCCAGGCGTGACGATTTCCGCCGTGAACGCTTCCGTCGCGACGACGACCTCGGCCCAGCCGTCATCGGCTTCGGCGACGAAGTCCCCGCCTTCATGTTTCTTCGCGCTCGGCCGACCCAAACTACCGAGAACCGAGAGAACGACGTATGAACGACTCCCCTACCCGCCCCGCCAACCACTTCAAGCCCTTCGCATGGGATGACGCCCTGCGTCTGGACACCGCGCTGTCCGAGGACGAACGCGCGATCCGCGACGCCGCGCACGCATTCTGCCAGGAGAAACTGTTTCCCCGCGTTCTGATGGCGAACCGGCAGGAAAAGTTCGACCGCGAAATCATGAACGAGTTCGGGGAAATGGGCTTCCTCGGCGCCACGCTGGATGGCTACGGCTGCGCCGGCGTCAACTACGTCAGTTACGGCCTGATCTCCCGCGAGGTGGAACGCGTCGACTCCGGTTACCGTTCGGCGTTTTCGGTGCAGTCCTCGCTGGTGATGTATCCGATCTACGCCTTCGGGTCCGAGGATCAGCGCCAGAAATATCTGCCCAAGCTGCGCAGCGGTGAGTTTGTCGGCTGCTTCGGCCTGACCGAACCGGACGCCGGCTCCGACCCCGCGTCGATGCGGACCCGGGCAAAGAAGGTCGATGGCGGCTTCCTGCTGAACGGCTCGAAGACCTGGATCACAAACGCGCCGATCGCCGATGTTCTGGTGGTGTGGGCGAAGGACGATGCCGGCGACATCCGTGGCTACATCCTGGAACGCGGCATGGTCGGCCTGACCCAGCCGAAGATCGAGGGCAAGTTCTCGCTGCGCGCCTCGGTCACCGGCATGATCATGATGCAGGATGTGTTCGTCCCGGACGAGAACCAGTTGCCGGACGTCAAGGGCCTGCGCGGCCCATTCTCCTGCCTGAACAACGCCCGCTACGGGATTGCCTGGGGCGCGTTGGGCGCGGCCGAATTCTGCTGGCACGCCGCCCGCGACTACACGCTGCAACGCATGATGTTCGGCCGCCCGCTGGCGGCAACGCAGTTGATCCAGAAGAAGCTGGCCGACATGCAAACGGAAATCACCCTGGGTCTGCACGCCGTGCTGCGCCTGGGCCGCCTGATCGATGAGCATAACGCCTCGCCCGAGATGATCAGCCTGCTGAAGCGCAACAACTGCGGCAAGGCGTTGGATATCGCCCGCGTCGCCCGCGACATGCACGGCGGCAACGGCATCGTGGACGAGTACCACGTCATCCGCCACGTCATGAACCTGGAAACAGTCAACACGTATGAGGGCACGCACGATGTGCATGCCCTGATCCTCGGCCGCGCCCAAACCGGCATTTCAGCGTTCTGAGTCTGCCGCGCCCGCCGCATGGCGGGCCGCCAGATTGCCGAAAGTCAGTGCCGGATCCGGGGTAATGCCGGGTCCGGGATACGTCCCGTCTGTCCTCCCGGGCTACCCGTTCCGAATTCGTTACGGAAATAGCTGCGTCCCTCCGGCCAAGGATTGGCAAAACCCAGCTTAAGGGGATTATACTGCCGGGTAGGAAAGACAGGAGGAACCCCGGTGGACATCACACAGCTGACGCGAAACCCATCCGGGGATTTCGTCGGGGACGTCACTGGAATTGACCTGACCGAGACACTGACCGCCCAACAGGTCGCCGCGATCGAAGCGGGCATGGACCGCTTCGCCGTCCTGATCTTCCACGGCCAGCAATTCGACGACGACGCCCAGCTTGCTTTCAGCCGCAACTTCGGGGAGCTGGAAATCTCCTCCGGGGGCGAAATGAGCAAGCCGGAGGACCGCCGCCTGAAGCTGGAAATGGCAGACATTTCCAACCTGGACCGCGACAGCAAGCTGCGCGCCGCCGATGACCGGGTGCGCCTGAACGCGCTGGGAAACCGGCTGTGGCACTCGGATGCATCGTTTCGGGCAATCCCCGCCAAATACTCGCTGCTGTCCGCGAGGGTGGTGCCGGGCACCGGGGGCAACACCGAATTCGCCGATATGCGCGCCGCCTATGACGCGCTGGACGACCGGACCAAGGCCGAGATCGAGACGTTGGTCACCGAACACTCCAACGCATACTCGCGGGAAATCATCGGCTTCCCAAAGGAGGATTACGGCCAGCAGAACCAGGACAAGCTGCGTCCGGTTCGCCAAAGCCTGGTCCGCACCCATCCGGTCACTGGCCGGAAATCGCTGTATCTGTCAGCCCATATTGGCACCATCGCCGGGTGGCCGATGCCCGAGGCCCGCGCCTTCATAAGGGACCTGATGGAGCACGCGACCCAGCCGCAATTTGTGCATGCCCATGTATGGCGGCCTTGGGATCTGGTGATCTGGGACAACCGCACCACGATGCACCGCGCCCGCCGCTACGACGATCTGCGCGAAATCCGCGATATGCGGCGATCCACGATCCGTGGCGACGCCCTTACAGCCCCTCAACAACAGGCAGCCTGACCATGAACATCGCGCCCCTGCAACCCGGGTTCGTCGGCGAGGTTTCCGGCATCGATATCGGCGTTCCCCTGTCCGACGACCAGGTCGCGGCCGTTGAGGCGGGCATGGACCAATACGCGGTGTTGATCTTCCACGACCAGAAGCTGACCGACCAGCAGCAATGCGACTTCAGCCGCAACTTCGGGGAGTTGGAGGCCACGCTGATCGCACAGATGTCCAAACCCGGCGACCGGCGCCTGGGTCCGGTGGAGATGGGCGACATCTCCAACCTTGATGCCGCGGGTAAGCTGCGTCCTCGCGACGATAGCCGCCGGATGTACGCCCTCGGCAACCGGCTCTGGCACGCCGATGCGTCTTTTCGGGCGACCGGCGCCATCTACTCCTTGCTGTCCGCCCGGGTTGTCCCCAGCCAGGGCGGCGATACCGAATTCGCCGATATGCGGGCCGCTTACGATGCGCTCGATGACAAGACCAAAGCGCTCATCGACGGTCTGGTGACGGAACATTCCATCGCGTACTCCCGAGCTGAACTCGGTTTCGAGGATTATGGCCCGGGCAACGAGGACAAGATCCGCCCGGTTCGCCACAGCCTGGTGCGCACCCATCCGGTGACCGGTCGCAAGTCGCTGTATCTGTCGGCCCATATCGGCACCATCGTCGGCTGGCCGATGCCCGAGGCGCGTGCCTTCATCCGCGATCTGACCGAACACGCCACGCAGCCGCACTTCACTCACGCCCATCGGTGGCGGGTGAACGATCTGGTCATGTGGGATAACCGCACGACCATGCACCGGGGCCGCCGCTATCGCGACCTGACGGACGTGCGCGACCTGCGGCGCACGACGATCCGGGGCGTTGGCCTAACGGCGGAGCAGCTGACGGCGCTGGCGGCCGAATGATTGTCCTCAACCATCCGGTTATAACGGAGGAAACCCAATGTCCATCTCGATCAAAGAACTAACACCGGGCTTCGTGGGCGAGGTCTCTGGCATCGATATCACCCAGCCTTTGACCCCAGCCCAGGCAGCAACGCTGGAAGCCGGCATGGATCGTTACGCGGTACTGGTTTACCACGACCAGCCGTTCACCGATGACCAACAAAAGGCGTTCAGCCGGAACTTCGGCGAGTTGGAAAACACGGCTGGTGGCAACGTCACCAAGGCGGCGGAACGCCGGTTGGATTATCAGATGGCGGACGTGTCCAACCTCGGACCGGACCACAAGCCATTGGCGCGCGACGACCGGCGG
>DAIEHR010000339.1 GCA_027353465.1 Acetobacteraceae bacterium
CTTAGAAGCGGTAGCCGATACCCGCGCCCAACAGAACCGGGTTCAGTTGGTCATGGGCACGCACCGGCCGAGCGGAGAGAAGTATTCGGGATGACTAGAGATTATGATGTTGATCAAATATGATCCCGGCAGTTGTTTGGCGCGAACTTTATGACACAGTGCAGCATCAAGAAGAGGTTGTGTCGGGCACCAATATGTTCATGCGGGACAGATCGGCGATCGCGTGACCGGCCGCATCCAGTGTGACGGCGTCGGCATAGCGCATGCCGAACAGGATATGGTCGGCTGTATAGTTCTTCATGTCCTGGACCACGGCATTCAATGCCTGATCCCGGGCTTCCAGCGTCAGGAACAGCCTGGCGCCCCCGGCAATCAGGGTGGGGCCGTCCTTGCCGAACAGCGGGCTGGTTTCGTCGATGGTGTGCATCAGTGTCCAGGGCATGGCGAACAGCGGCAGGTGGGGCTGTACCAAATGCAGGTCATGAATTCGCCGGAATGAATCGCCTTCGTCGGTATTCTCAGCCAGCAGAACGAACAGCCGCGCATTCGCGCTTGTCATGATCGACATACGTCCGCTGGCCAGGCGTACCATCAGCGTTGGCTTGCCATTACGCATGGCGATCACCGCATCCTCGGCAAAGGCGATTTTCGCCTTGGGGCGGGAAAAACGAACAAACAGCACACCCGTCACGATCGCGGTGAATGCGGTGCCGGTCACGATTTCAACCGCCGAGACGATGTGGCCATAGGCGCTGGAAGGCGCCATGACGCCATAGCCGACGGTGGCCAGCGTTTCGATGCTGAAGAAGAACACGTCGGCGAACGACCCCGGCCGGGCGTTGGTCACGTCGCCGGGGCTGATGACGTACAGCGTGGCGAACAGCAGGTTGATCGTCAGCCAGGCGAGGATCATCAAGCCGAGAAAGGCCGGCCAGGACAGGCTGACGGCAATATGATAGGGGTCCCGCAAGTCGAAGCGTGACGCACCGAGGTTCCACATGCCGAACTCCGCGCGTCCGATTTGCAGCGGCTTCGGTGTGCGGAGACGGTTGCGGGTCGCCATGAGTATCCCTTTTACGGCGTCAGCGGGCTGATGGTGTCGATCGTCTGAGGCAGATCGCCGGTAGTCCAGCCGCCCCCCAGGGCGACGATCAGTGCCACGCTGGCAACTAGCCGGCTTTGCTGCACGGCCAGGGCAGCCTGCTGGTTGGACAGCAATTGGGTTTGTTCCGTGATCACGCTTGTATAAACCACTGTTCCCGCCCGATACGCGTTCAGGGTCGCTGCCACCGCGCGTTGGGTGGAATTGACCGCTATCGCCTCGGCCCGGGCCTGCTGTTCCAAAATCCGCAGGCTGGACAAGGCGTCTTCCACCTGCTGGAACGCGGTCAGAACGGTTTGGCGATAGGCCGCGACCGAGGCGTCATAATACGCGCGCGCGGCGGCGACATCGGCGGCACGCAGGCCGCCATTGAACAGAATCTCGTTTCCAGCCCCGCCCAACGACCAAATCTGGTTGCTGGCGCTGATAATCTGGCTCAGCGGATAGCCGGCGTATTCGCCAAGCGCGGACAATGAAATATCGGGATAGTAGGCGGCGATTTGAACGCCAACCAAGGCGTTCTCCTGCTGCATCGTGCGTTCCGCCGCCGCTATATCGGGTCGCCGTTCCAACAGGGTGGATGGCAGGCCGGGCGGCAGGATCGGCACTTCAGTCGCCAGGGGTCCCGGCGCGATCGTCAGTTCAGACGGGGCATGACCGGTCAGCAGCGCGATGGCGTGTTCATACTGCTGCCGCTGTACGCCGACCGCGACCGCGGTCGCCTGGACAGATTGCAGCTGTGCCAGGGCGGTGACGTAGTCGATGCTGGACAATGTGCCGGCGTGGTACTGATTCTCGGTGATTTGCAGGGTGCGCTGGTAGGCGATGGCTGTTTGGTCCAGCAACTGTCCCAGCGCGTCCTCGGCGCGCAGATCGAAGTAATCCACGGCCAGCGCGGCCTGCGCTGACAGTTGGGCGTTCGCCAGGTCCGCCGCGCTGACCTGGGCCGCCGCGGTGCTGCTCTCCACCAGCCGGCGGATGCGGCCCCAGACGTCCAGATCCCAAGCCACGGAGCCGGTGATGTTGTACTGGGTGGCGCTGTGGGAGAATGACGAGCTGGAGCCGGATCCGCCGCCATTGCGGCTGCCGCCGGCGCTGAGCCCAATGGCGGGAAATAGCCCGGACTTGGCAACAGCGACCTGAGCCGCGGCGGCGCGGTATTGCGCCTCGAATTGCTTGACCGTCTGGTTCGACACCGCGACCATGCTTTCCAGCCGATCCAGTTCCGGGTCGCGATAGACGGACCACCATGGGCCCTTGGCGGCGGAATCGGCCGGTTGGCCGATCTTCCAGCCGGCCAGTTCCTTGAACGCCGGAGAGGCCGGGGCGTCGGGTTTGCGGTAATCCGGACCAACCATGCAGCCAGCCAAAGCAAGACAAAGAAACAGGTAGCGCATTACTCGGCGGCCTCTGGCGTCGCGGTGCCGGGGAGTGCCCGAGACCAGTGTCGTTTCACGAATAGCCGGAAGCGATCCAAGTACAGATATACAACCGGCGTGGTGTAAAGTGTCAGCACCTGGCTCACCATCAGTCCGCCAACGATGGAAATGCCCAGCGGCCGGCGCAACTCCCCGCCGTCGCCGAAACTAAGAGCCAGCGGCAGCGCGCCCAGCATCGCCGCGGCTGTGGTCATCATGATCGGGCGGAACCGCATCAGACAGGCCTCGAAGATCGCCTCGCGCGGGGAGATCCCAAGATTTCGTTCGGCATCCAGCGCGAAGTCGATCATCAGGATGGCGTTCTTCTTGACGATGCCGACCAGCAGGATCACCCCGATCAGCGCGATGATGCTGAATTCGGTGTGGAAGAGCATCAGCGCCAGCACCGCGCCCACCCCGGCGGACGGCAGGGTGGAGATGATCGTGATCGGGTGAATATAGCTTTCGTACAGGATGCCCAGCACGATGTAGATTGCCACCAGCGCCGCCAGGATCAGCAACGGCTCGCTGCTGAGCGATTGCTGGAACACCGCCGCCGTTCCGGCGAACGAACCATGGATCGAGGCCGGCATGCCAATGTCACGCATGGCCTTGCTAACGGCGGCGGTGGCGTCGCTGAGGGATTTGCCCTCGGCGACATTGAATGAAATCGTGCTGGCGACGAACGGTCCCTGGTGGTTGACCGACAACGCCGTTTTGCCGGGCGCGAAATGGACGAACGCCGCCAGCGGAATCATTGTTTCCTTGCTGGTGCTGACCGCGGCGCCGGACGAGGCGATGCCCTTGCCGACCGCGGTCAGCGCGTTGGTTGCCGCATTGCGGGCGGAACTGGCGGCGATCGCCGCGGCGGTGTTGATGCCGGCCGTGGACTTCGTCGAGACGGTGCCGATCACCGCGTTGGTGATTTGCGTGCCCGACGCATTGGCGCCAGCGGTGCTGACATAGATATCGCGCAGCGTCTCGGGGCTTTGCCAGTAGCGCGGAGCCACTTCCATGATCACATGATACTGGTTCTGTGCGCTGTAGATCGTTGACACCTGGCGCTGCCCGAACGCATCGTACAGCGTGTTGTCGATCTGGCTGACCAGCAGGCCCAGGCGCCCGGTGGTTTCGCGGTCGATAACCAGATCGGTTTCCAGGCCACTTTGCTGCTGGTCGGAACTGACATCCTTCAACACGGGCGAGTGTTCCAGTGCCGTGGTCAGCCTCGGTGCCCATTCATAAAGGTCCGTGGTACTGTCGGCCTGCAGCGTGAACTGATAGGCCGCGTTGCTAAGCCGGCCGCCGGCGCGAATATCCTGGATTGGAATCAGGAACAGCCGTGCCCCCGACACGACGGAAAGCGACCGGCGCAGGCGCGCCATGACGGTGTCGATGCCGTCGCGCTGGCTCCGTGGTTTCAGTGACACGAAGACTCGTCCGCTGTTGGTTTGGCCGTTGCCGCCGCCGCCCGAACCGGTAAATCCCACCGAGGTCTGCACCGCCGGGTCGTGTTGCACGATATCCGCCAACTGACGCAGCTTTTGCTGCATCGCCTGGAACGAGATGCTTTGATCGGCCTGGATGAAGCCCATCATCCGGCCGGTGTCCTGCTGCGGCATGAAGCCCTTCGGCACGACGATATAAAGCGCGACGTTCAACCCAATGGTGATGAACAGCACCAGGATCACCAGCAACGAATGCCGCAGCGACCATGCCAGCGTCCGGCCGTACAGCGTCTGAACCCGATCGAACAGGCTGCGCTTCTCCAGCTTGGTCCGGTCGGGTGGTTTCAGCATCAGCGCGCACATCATTGGCGTCGTGGTCAGCGAAATCGCCAGCGATACCAGGATCGCGATCGACAGGGTGACCGCGAATTCCCGGAACAGGCGCCCGACGATGCCACCCATCAACAGGATTGGCAGGAACACGGCGATCAGCGACAGGCTCATGGAAATGACGGTGAAACCAACTTCCTTGGCGCCCCGAATCGCTGCCTGCATGCGGGGCATCCCATCTTCGATATGGCGGGAGATGTTCTCCAGCACGACGATGGCGTCATCGACGACGAATCCGGTGGCGACGGTCAGCGCCATCAGCGACAAATTGTCCAGGCTGTAGCCCAGAAGGTACATGACGCCGAAGGTGCCGGCGATGGAGACCGGCACGGCGATTGCCGGAATCAAGGTCGCCCGGGCGCTGCGCAGGAACAGGAAAACGACGCCGGTTACCAGGACGATGGCGAGAAGCAATGTCATCTCGGTGTCGTGCAGGCTGGAGCGGATGGTGGTGGTGCGATCGTTGGCGACCAGCAGGTCCATGTCGCGCGGCATCGCCGCCATCAGTTGCGGGATCGCCGCCTTCACGCTGTCCACTGTGTCTATGATGTTCGCCCCGGGTGCCCGGAACAGGATGACCAGCACCGCCGGTTGTCCCTGCGACAGGCCCAGGTTGCGTATGTTCTCCACGGAGTCTTGCACATCGGCGACGTCCGACAGACGCACCGCCGCGCCATTCCGATACGCGACGATCAGCGGCATGTAGTCGGCCGCGCGGGTGGCCTGATCATTGGTATAAAGCTGGTAATGAACGATTGGGGTATCGATCGCGCCCTTCGGGCTGTTCGCATTGGCCGAGGCCAGTGCCGCACGCACATCCTCTAGGCCGATGCCATACTGGAACAGCGCGGTGGGGTTGAGTTCAACCCGCACGGCGGGCAGGGCCGCCCCACCGATGATGACCTGACCGATGCCATCGATCTGGGACAGTTTCTGTGACAACACATTCGTAGCTGCGTCATACATCTGCCCGCGGGTCAGGGTCTGCGAGGTCAGGGCCAGGATCAATACGGGCGCATCGGCCGGATTGACCTTCCAGAAGGTCGGGTTGCTGCGCAGGCTGGTCGGCAGGTCCGCCCTGGCTGCGTTGATCGCGGCCTGCACATCGCGGGCGGCACCATTGATGTCGCGGTTCAGGCCGAACTGCAGCACGATTCTAACGGTGCCGATCGAACTGCTGGACGTCATCTCCGTCACATCGGCGATTTGTCCCAGGTGCCGTTCCAACGGCGCGGCCACGCTGCTGGCCACGGTATCCGGACTGGCGCCCGGCAACTGCGCCTGAACCGCAATCACCGGAAAATCGACCTGCGGCAGCGGGGAGACCGGCAGTTTGAAGAACGCGAAAATCCCCGTCAGAGCAATCCCGATGGTCAGCAGCGTGGTCGCGACGGGGCGAGCAATGAACGAGGCGGACAGGTTCATTCCGCCGGGCTCGCTTCTGGTTTGCTGCCGCCCGAGGGGCCGCGCAGGCGTAATGCCAGCCGGTCGAACATCAGGTAGATGACCGGGGTGGTGAATAGCGTCAGCACCTGGCTAACGATCAGCCCGCCCACGATCGCCACACCCAGCGGCCGGCGCAGCTCCGACCCGGTGCCGTTGCCCAACATCAGCGGCAATGCGCCTAGCAGAGCGGCCATCGTCGTCATCAGGATCGGGCGGAATCGCAGCAGGCAGGCCTGATGGATCGCCTCGCGCGGCGGCTTGCCCTCGGCTCGTTCCGCCTCCAGCGCGAAGTCGATCATCATGATCGCGTTCTTCTTCACGATGCCGATCAGCAGGATGATGCCGATGACCGAGATGACATCGATGGTGTCGCCGGCGATCAGCAGTGCCACCAGCGCGCCCGCGCCGGCCGAGGGCAGGGTGGACAGGATGGTGATGGGGTGGATGAAACTCTCATACAACACACCCAAAACGATGTACATTGTCACGATCGCCGCCGCGACCAGCAGCAATTCGTTTGATAAGGACGCCTCCAGCGCCGAGGCCGCGCCCTGGAACGCGGTCACGAAGCTGATCGGCAGGCCGATATCCAGTTCCGCCTGACGAACCGCCGCGACGGCGGCGCCCAGCGAAGACCCCTTGGCGGTATCGAATGAAATCGTGGTCGCGGGAAATTGCCCAAGATGGCTGATCTGCAGCGGGCCGGGCTTCTCCTCGATCTTGACGAACGAGGTCAGTTGCACCTGGCCGGTGGCGGAGGCCGCCGACGGGAGCCGGATCGCCGCCAGGCCATCCAGCGAGGTTTGCAGCGACGGGTCCGCCTCCATAATCACGCGATACTGGTTCGACTGGGTATAGATCGTGGAGATGATCCGCTGCCCGAACAGATCGTACAGCGCGTTATCGACCGTTGCCGGCGTAATGCCGAAGCGCGCCGCCGTCTCCCGGTCGATCACCAGGTTGATCGTGCGGCCCTGCTGCTGAAGGTCGCTGGCGACGTTTTCCAGGTCGGGCGATTCGTTCAGCCTCGCGATCAGCTTCGGAACCCACTGGTTGAACGCGGACAGGTTCGGGTTTTCCAGCACGAACTGATACTGTGTCCGACTGACCGAGGCGTCGATCGTCAGATCCTGCACCGGCTGCAGATACAACGAAATACCCGCCACACCCGCGGTTTCGTGCCGCAGGCGGCGGGAAATGCCGGTTGCATTCAGGGTGCGGTCGTCTTTTGGCTTCAGGTTTATCAGGAACCGGCCGCTGTTCAGTGTGGTGTTGCTGCCATCTACGCCGATGAACGAACTCAGGCTGACGACGTCCGGATCCTTCAGGATGGCGTCCGCCAGTGCCTGCTGGTGTTCAGCCATCGCCTGGTACGACGCGCTTTGCGCCGCGACCGATATGCCTTGCAGTACGCTGGTGTCCTGAATCGGGAAGAACCCCTTCGGAACCACCGTGTAGAGCACCGCGGTCAGCGCAATGGTCATTACCGCCACCAACAGGGTCAATGGCTGATGATCCAGCACCACGTTCAGGGCTCGATCGTAGCGCCCGACGATCCAGTTGAAGCCGCGTTCGGCTTTCAGGTCGAACCTGTTGCGTTCCGCGTCAGGCCGGTGGCGCAGCAGCTTCGCGCACATCATCGGCACCAGCGTGAGCGACACCACGGCGGAGATCACGATAGTGACCGCCAGGGTGATGGCGAATTCATGGAACAGCCGGCCGACCACATCGCCCATGAACAGCAACGGGATCAGCACCGCGATCAGCGACACGGTCAGGGAGATGATGGTGAAGCCGATCTGCTGGCTGCCCTTCAGCGCGGCGGCCAGCGGCGTTTCCCCTTCCTCGACATAGCGGGCGATGTTTTCGATCATCACGATCGCATCGTCCACAACGAAGCCAGTGGAGATCGTCAGCGCCATCAGCGACAGGTTATCCAGGCTGAATCCCAGCAGATACATTGCCGCCAGCGTGCCGACCAAGGACAGCGGCACCGACATCGACGGAATGATCGTCGCTGGCAGGTTGCGCAGGAACAGGAAAATCACCGCGACGACCAGCGCCACCGACAGCCCCAGCTCAAACTCCACATCCGAAACCGATGCTCGGATCGTCGCCGTCCGGTCTGTCAGCACCGCGACGTCGATGGCGGCGGGAAGCGACGCCTGCAACTGCGGCAACAGCGCCTTGATCGTATCGACCACCTTGATGACATTGGCGCCCGGCTGGCGCTGGACATTCAAGATGACGGCCGGCGTCTTGTTGGCCCAGGCCGCGAGTTTCGTGTTTTCGGCGCCGTTGACGACCTTTGCGACGTCACGCAGCCGAACGGGCGCGCCGTTACGATAAGCGATCACCAGGCTCAGGTATTGGTCGGGATCGCTGATCTGGTCGTTGGCGTTGATGGTGGACGATTGCGCCGGGCCGTCGAAACTGCCTTTCGGCGTGTTGACGTTTGCATTACCCAAGGTGGTGCGAAGGTCGTCGATGTTCAGGCCATAGGCGCCCAGCGCCAATGGGTTGACCTGCACCCGCACGGCCGGGCGCTGCCCGCCGCTGATGCTGACCAGCCCAACCCCTGGCTGCTGCGAGATTTTCTGCGCCAGCCGGGTGCTCGCCAGATCCTGGACCTGGGTCAAGGGCAATGTCTTCGAGGTCAGCGCCAAGGTTATGATCGGCGCGTCGGCCGGGTTCACCTTGGCGTAGATCGGCGGGGCCGGAAGATCGGCCGGCAACAGGTTGCCAGCGGCATTGATGGAAGCCTGCACCTCTTGCTCCGCCACATCCAGGCTGACATCCAGGCCGAACTGTAAGGTGATCTGTGAGGCGCCGGCCGAACTGGTTGAAAACATCTGGTTCAGGCTGGGCATCTGCCCGAACTGAACCTCCAACGGCGAGGTGACGGACGAGGTCATGACCTCCGGACTCGCCCCGGGGTAGAAGGTCTGTACTTGGATCGTTGGATAATCGACGTTCGGGAGGGCCGAAATCGGCAGGAATCTATAGGCGACGAAGCCGATCATGAGGATTGCCGCCATCAACAGCGTGGTGGCAACCGGACGAAGGATGAACAGGCGGGAGGGATTCATGCGCCGCTGCCGGATCGGCGCGGCCGAGCGCCACGACACCGCACCGGGACCTGCTTGGCGATCACGGGGGAATGAAGATCATAGCAGCAGGCGAAATCCATCAGTGCGCCCCGGGCGGGTTGCGATTTTCGCGCGCACTCTTCGCGGCTGGCAAGGTAACAGCAGCCCCATCTTTAAGCCGGTCCGTCCCGTCCGTTACCACCTTGTCGCCCGGGTTCAGTCCGGACAACACGGCCTGGAAACCGCCGTCGATCGGCCCGGCCTTCACCACCCTGACCGAAACCGTGTTGTCGGGGTTGATCAGATAAACGAACGTCCCCGGCTCCCCGCGCTGAATCGCTGGCACTGGCACCCGAACCGCGTCCTTCATTGTATTTACAAGCAAGCGGGCATTCACGAACTGGTTCGGATACAGCATCTCATCCGGGTTCGCGAAAATCGCCCGCAGGTTCAGTGTGCCCGTGGTGGTGCTGATCTGGCTGTCAAGCGCCGACAACGTGCCGGTTGCCAGTAACCTGACATTGGCTCGGTCGTAAGCCTCCACTTCCAGCGAGGCGCCGGACCGCACGCGCTGGATGACGTCCGGCAGGCTGTCCTCGGGCACCGCGAATACGACCGAGATCGGCTGGATTTGCGCGATCACCACAAGGCCGGTGGTGGTCGTGGTGTTGGGTGTGACGTAGTTGCCCAAATCGACCAGCCGCAACCCAACCTGACCGTCCAGCGGCGAGACGATGCGGCAATATTCAAGGTTGAGTTTGGCGTTGTCCACCACACCCTGATCGGTTTGCACCGTGCCGATGTATTGCTGCACCAGGAAGCGCTGGTCATCCAGTTGCTGCTGGGCGATTGAGTCTTGCCGGCCCAGTGTCTGGTAGCGCTTCAGATTGGTTTGCGCCTGCGCCAGCAAGCCCTGGTCCTTTGCCAGGGTGCCCTGCGCCTGTTCCAGCGCCGCGATATACGGACGGGGGTCGATCTGGGCGAGGAAGTCGCCCTTTTTGACCACCTGCCCCTCTTTGTAGCCGATCTCCTGCAACTGGCCGGCGATCTGCGTCTGCACCGTCACGGTGTCAAGCGAGGTGACCGTGCCGAGCTCATTCAACACGATCCGAATGTCGCCTTTGTCCGCTATGGCAAAACCCACTGGCTGGGGGGGTGCGGCCCCGCGGCCGGCCGAGGCGACCTTCGGGGCCTGTGCCGTCCGGTGCTGATTCCACAAATACCAGCCGCCGCCGGCGAGGCCGGCCGCGATAAGAAGGGTCAGCAGCCAGTAGCCGCCGCGCGAACGGGGCGCCGGCCGGGTTTCCCGCAAAACGGGTGCTTGCTTCAACTGTGTGTCCGACCGTTCAACACGTTCGTCCATGGGCGATCACGTCCTTCGTCGGTTCCGGCGCCGCGCGGCCGCCGCGCTTCGCATAAGGCACCGGACGCGGTGCTAACAAGCCAATGCCCCGGTCAGTTACGCTAAATCTCGGTTCGTTACATGGCGACAAGCCCGCAATGAGGGCAGCGACCGCCGGTTCCAGGCGCTATATCGTGTCAGAGGCCCCCGTGGCGAGATTTCCGTGGCGCGGTCCCATGGTGAGGGTTGCCGGTCCCCGCCCGGTTCGCGCTTGCGGGAACGAAGCCTGGCGGCCCGCGTTGACCATCGGGACCGTACCACGGCATTTAATCGGGTGGCCACCCGCCATGCGGTGGGGTCTGTTGCATGGGCGGGACCCTGCCGGTAACGTCCGCGCCGCTTAACAAGGGGTAGTATTCTCATGGACATGACGGGCGAGCGACGAATTCCGGCTCCGCGCCAAACCGTATGGGAAGCGCTCAACGATACGGACGTGCTGAAATCCAGTATTCCAGGTTGCGAAAGTCTGGAAAAACTTGATGACGATCAAATGAAGGCGACCGCGGCCATCAAGGTGGGACCGATCTCCGCCCGGTTCACCGGCAAGGTGCAACTTACCGACATCGACCCACCGAACGGTTACCGCATCAGCGGCGAGGGGCAAGGCGGCGTCGCCGGCTTCGCCAAGGGCGGCGCGAACGTAACGCTGGCCGACGACGGCGAAGGAACGCTTCTTAGTTATCAGGTGAACGCCCAGGTCGGCGGCAAGCTGGCCCAGCTGGGTGGGCGCTTGATCGACGCCACCGCCAAGCAGATGGCCGACGCCTTCTTCGACCGCTTCAGCAAGCAGGTTCAGGCGATGGTGCCCGCAACCGCCGAGGCCGCTGCCAGCGAGACAATGGCCGAACCGGTCGCTGTCGCGATGGCCGCCACGCCGGCCTCCGCCATCTCCATCTGGGCGCTGATCCCACGCGAACCGTTTGGACTGCCGCTGGCAGCCTGGGTAGGTGGCGGCGTGTTCGCCGTGATGGTGCTGCTGATGCTTGGAAGCATGCTCTAGTGACGGCGCTTCCCCGGACGGTCGCTGATACCGCGAAGTTGCTCGCCGCCAACGGCTACATCGCCGATCTGGAACTCGCGACCACGGTGCATCTGGCATTGACGATGCAGCGCCCGCTTTTTCTGGAAGGCGAACCCGGCACTGGCAAGACCGAGATTGCCAAGGTGCTGGCAACCGGCCTGAACCGCAGGCTGGTGCGGTTGCAGTGCTATGACGGGATGGACCTGTCGGCGGCCGCCTATGAATGGGATCACGCCCGCCAGTTGATGGCCATTCGGCTGGCAGAGGCCGCCGGCCAGTCCGACCGGGACGAACTGTCCCGCGACATCTACACGCGCGCATTCCTCCAGGCTCGGCCGCTGCTGTCCGCGATCGATCCTGATCTGCCGCCCGCCGTGCTGCTGATCGACGAGTTGGACCGGGCGGACGAACCGTTCGAGGCATTCCTGCTGGAGCTGCTGGCGGACTTCCAGATAACGGTGCCCGAATTCGGCACCGTTCGGGCCGTTACGCGCCCCGTCGTGGTATTGACCTCTAACCGCACGCGAGAGGTGCATGACGCGATCCGGCGGCGTTGCCTGTATCACTGGGTTGATTACCCCGACGCGACCCGTGAACGCGCGATTCTGGCGACGAAAGCCCCGGAAGTCCCGAACCATCTGGCGCAACAGGTGGTTGATTTCGTGCAGCGGCTGCGCGGCGAGGAGCTGTTCAAGCTTCCCGGCGTGGCCGAGACGATCGACTGGGCACAAGCGCTAACCTATCTCAACAAAACCGAGCTGACAGCGGGGGATGTGGACGAAACATTGGGCGTTCTGCTGAAGTATCAGGACGACATCGCCAAGGTTCGGGGTGCAGAGGCCGCTCGGTTGATCAACGGCGCCGCAGCGGGATGAATTACCGGGCAGAGCCCGTTGCGAAAAGCTTCTTTTCCGTCGCGGGTGGTCTATAATCGCCTGATGCCCTTCGACGTGCATGAGTTTCCCCAGGCTTCCCGGACGGACCGCGCCGCCACTCGGCAAGGTCGGCGCTTGGTCGCGATCTGGTTGTTCACCATCGCCGCCATGATCATGGTGATGATCGTGCTTGGGGGCGCCACCCGCCTGACCGGGTCGGGTCTGTCGATCATGGAATGGGCGCCGTTGCTGGGCGCGCTGCCCCCGACCACGGATGCCGAATGGCAGCGGCTGTTCCGGCTTTACCAGCAGATTCCGCAATATACCCTGATGCATCAAGGTTTCGGTATCGACGGGTTCAAGCATATTTTCTGGTTGGAATGGACCCATCGGCTCTGGGGCCGGTTGATCGGGGTGGTCTTCCTGCTGCCGATGCTGTGGCTTGGACTCACTGGTCGTATCCAGCGTCAACTGCTCCCCCGCCTGGGCTTGCTGTTCCTGCTTGGGGGGCTTCAAGGCGCGGTCGGCTGGTTCATGGTGGCATCCGGCTTCATGCCCGACTCCACGGCCGTTTCGCCCTATCGGCTGGTGATCCACCTGGTTTTAGCGCTGACACTATACGCCGCGATCGTGTGGACCGGGCTATCCGCGCTCCATCCCGTGCGCATGCGGCCTTTGCTACCGCGCTATCTGCGCCCGTTGGCATTCATCGCGCTGGGGGCGGTTTGCTTGACAATCGTGGCCGGAGGCTTCACCGCCGGACTGCATGCAGGCCTCACCTATAACACCTTCCCGTTGATGGACGGCGATTGGGTGCCGAATGGCTATACAATGCTGCACCCGCTGGTTCGCAACTTCACCGAGAACGTCGCCACGGTGCAGTTCGACCACCGTTTGCTGGCCACGCTCACATTGATCATCGTCTCCGGCCTCTCGGTGGCCAGTTGGCGATCTGGTTTGCCTCGTGGCTTGGCGATCTGTCTGGCTGCTGCCGTGTTGGTGCAATATGCCCTTGGGGTAACCACCCTGCTGATGGTGGTTCCGGTCCCCATCGCCACGCTGCATCAGGGTGGCGCGGTCATCTTGCTCACCGTCCTGTTGGTTCTGGTGCATTATCTGTCCGCCGAAGCACGTCCGCATGCCGCCGAACCACCATCGGTTGAGATTTCCGTCGGATGAGTGTGCCTCGAACGGTCCCTTTTGAGGCCGTTTTTGATGCGATCCCAGTCGGTCTAGGGGTCGTCGATGCCGAAGGCCGCATCGTGCTGATGAATCGAGCCTTCCGGGACTCCCTTGCCCTGCCTTCGGACGGGATACCCCCGGGTACGCCGGTGGAGGAAGCAGTCAGGGCATCGGCATTGCGTGGGGTTTATGGTCCAGGGGACCCCGACGCCCAGGTCAAGGCGGTCATGGCCCCTGATCGCAGCCTGCCCGGCCGGCTGCGACGGCGGACGTTTGCTGGCAAGAGCCACGATCTATTCAACACCCCGCTCCCGGGCGGCGGTTACGTTGTGAGCGCGGTCGAGACCACGGCGCTTCTGGCCGCCCGCGCCGACGCGGAAACCGCGTTGTCACGCACCGCTACGGCGTTGATTACATTGCGGATCGGACTGGCGGTCTTCGATGCCCAACACCGGCTGCTGCTGGTCAACCCGAGCTTCACGGCGTTGTTTGCACTTCCTCCGGATCGCCTGCCGGTTGGAACCAGCCTTGAGGCGATGCTTGCGCTGATGGAAACGCGCGATGAATTCGCCGGCCCTGATGGATTGGCTTTCGTCAGTGCGCTGCGCCGCGCGGCGGCCGGGCAATCGTGGGCCGCCCGGCGCCTGCGGGCCGATGGGCGGTCGATCGACATCATGGTCGATTCATTACCCGATGGCGGCTGCACGATCGCGGTTAACGATATCACCCCGCAGGCCCAGGCCGAGGACGAGTCCCGGCGCCGGGCGTTGCTGTTACAGATGGTGCTGGTGAATGTGCCGCATGGGATCTGCGTCTATGGCGCGGACCATCGGGTTGCCATGCTGAATGACAACTACAACCAGATCATGGCGGGTGAGCCGCTAAAAGTGGGTGACTCGCTTTCCGATGCGATTCGCCGCCGAGCGAAGCACGGCGAATATGACGGTGGCGACCCGGAAGTCATCATTGCCTCGCAAATGGCCTATAATATTACCCGGGCACAGCAGCACAGGCGGGTTCGGCCGGACGGCGCCGCGATCGATGTACGCACCGCGCCGATGCCGGACGGCGGCCATATCAGTGTCGTCACCGACATTTCCGCGCTGGTGCAGGCCGAAGCTGAATTGCGCCGCCAGGCCGATGACATGATCACGATGCTGGATAACATCCGGCACGGCATTATGCTTTGGGACGCAGATCGGCGCCTTGTGGCCAGCAACCGGGTTGCCGGTGATTTACTGAACCTGCCGCCTGGCGCGCTGGTCGCCGGTCAGAGCGAGGCGGAAGTGATCGCGGCGCTGGCGGCGGCTGGTCACTTCGGGGCGGCCGGACCTGACGCCCGCATGATGCGGGCGTTGTTTGTGCTGGATCGCAGCATCCCGATCGGACGGGAAGTCGTGACGCCGTCGGGACGGATCCTGTTCGCTCAATCGAATCCGGCGCCGAATGGCGGTTGGATCAGCACACTCAGCGACGTCACGCAAATGCGACGCGCCGAACAGGAACTGCGGCGCGCGAAAGACCTGGCGGAGGCGGCCAATCTGGCAAAATCCCGGTTCCTTGCGACCATGAGCCATGAATTACGGACGCCGTTGAACGCGATCATTGGCTTTTCCGATGCGATGGCCCAGGAAAATGGTGACCTGCCCGCTGGGTTGATCGCCGAATACAGCGGCCAGATCAACAACGCGGGTAAGCAACTCCTCTCGCTGATCAATATTATTCTGGATGTCGCCCGCATCGAAAATGGTCAGTTTGAGCCGGGCGGTGACGTGGTCGAAATCTTCCGGTTGATTCAGGCTGTCGTTCGGCAGGTGGATGCCGCCGCACAGGAAGCCGCGGTGGCGATAACCGTCCAGTTACACGGTGCGTTGCCCCACTTGCGCTGCGATGAAAAGCAGATCGCGCAGGCGCTTTTTCAGTTGGTGTCGAACGCGGTGAAATTTACCCCGGCGGGGGGCGCCGTTGCGATCGAAGCCGGACTGACGCCAGAGGCCGAGATTTTCGTGGCGGTTGCCGATACCGGGATCGGCATCCCGGCCGCTGATCAGGAGCGTGTGTTCGAGCCGTTTATGCAGCTCGACGCGTCGTTGTCCCGGCGATATCCCGGTGCCGGGCTTGGTCTGTTCATCGCGCGGGCGATTTTGTCTGCCCATGGCGGCCAGTTGTCGTTGACCAGCGAACCTGGGGCAGGAACTACCGCGCGCATCACGTTGCCCAAGGCGCGGATCGTTACCGTGGGTGCATCCTAGGCCGATACCAGGACCGGGGTGTGCCGATCGGGAATGTGCTGGTGGTCAAACCGCCAGAGACGTACCATGTATCTAGCCGCAATCAACCGAGGATCCCCGCATGAGCGCCATTGCCGCAACCGACAAGCTGTTTTTCGAACGGGCGGATGCCGCGCTGGATCAGGCCGCCGCCGAACATATTGTCGGTCAGGCGCTGCGGGACAGCGATGACGGCGAGCTGTTCATGGAATACCGCGAGAGCGAATCCATCAGCTTGGATGACGGCAATATCAGGGGCGCGAATTTTGACTCCGGCATGGGGTTTGGCTTGCGCGCCGTTGCCGGCGAGGCGACCGGCTACGCCCATTCAGGCGAAATTTCGGAAGAGGCGTTGCGCCGGGCAGCGGCGACCGTATCGGCCATCTCGGCTGGGCATGCGGGTGTGGCGGCGGAGCCGCCGCGCGCGACCAACGCCAGGCTTTATTCCGATGCCAATCCATTGCGCCTGATGGAATTTTCCGCCCGGACGTCGCTGCTCGGGGAAATCGACGCCTATGCCCGCGGCAAGGATTCGCGGGTTAAGCAGGTGATGGCGTCGATCAGTGGGGAATGGCAGGCCGTGCAGATATTGCGGCCCGATGGCACCCGTGTGGCCGATCTGCGCCCGCTGGTTCGGTTGAACGTTTCCCTGGTGGTCGAACAGGGTGGCCGCCGCGAAACCGGCAGCCATGGCACTGGCGGCCGCTTCGCCTATGACTTTGTCACCCAAGAAAGCACGTGGCGCGGCGCGGTTGATGAGGCGTTTCGCCAGGCGCTGGTCAATCTGGACAGCCGTCCCGCCCCGGCCGGGGAAATGCCGGTGGTCCTGGGTGCCGGCTGGCCGGGCATTCTTCTGCACGAGGCAATCGGGCATGGCCTGGAAGGCGACTTCAACCGCAAGAAGACCTCGGCGTTCGCTGGTCTGATGGGGAAGCGGATCGCCTCCCCTGGCGTGACGGTTGTTGATGACGGCACCATGCCGGATCGGCGCGGCAGTCTGACGGTGGATGATGAGGGTACGCCAACCAGCCGGACGGTCCTGATCGAGGACGGCATTCTGGTCGGGTTCCTGCAGGATCGGTTGAATGCACGGTTGATGGGGATGCGGGCAACCGGGAATGGCCGCCGCCAATCTTATGCCCACGCCCCGATGCCACGGATGACCAACACTGTCATGCTCGGTGGCTCCAACACGCCAGAGGAGATGATCGCATCGGTTAAGCGGGGCCTGTACGCCGTGAATTTTGGTGGCGGGCAGGTCGATATCACCTCCGGCAAGTTCGTTTTTTCGGCCAGCGAGGCGTACATGATCGAGGACGGAAAGGTTACGTTCCCGGTGAAAGGGGCGACGTTGATCGGCAACGGTCCTGACTCGCTGACGAAGGTGGAGATGATTGGCAACGATATGGCGCTGGATCCGGGAATTGGGACATGTGGCAAAAGCGGCCAGGGGGTACCGGTGGGTGTTGGCCAGCCAACATTGAAACTGTCTGGTCTGACGATTGGCGGCACCGCCGCCTGAAATTGAACGGTGGCTGCAAATCGATGGGGCGCTGGACAGCCGCCGCGCTTTCCAGCATCAGATCCGGATGAGAAAAAGCCGCCGTCCGGGCCGCGTACGACTTGGGGTGTGTGCCGCCGTGGCGTGGATCGCTCCGGCGGCTTGTTACGCAAACTCCGCCTGTCCGCCTGATCCAGCCATGGCCGGGTTACGCCTGCCGCACCTCCAGGCTGCGCTAGGCAGGCAGGCCGAGGGGGTGATCGTTGCCCTCGGCTCCTCATCGACCGCGGGTGCGATGGCGTCCGACAGCGCCCACACCTATCCCGCCATTCTTCAGCACGAATTGAATGCCGCGCTGCCGAACGCCCATATTGCCGTCATCAATCGCGGGATCGGCGGTCAGGATGCGCCCGAGGAACTCGCGCGGCTCGATGCGGATGTGATCGCATCGCGTCCGCAGCTTGTCATCTGGCAGGTCGGCGCCAACGGGGCGATGCGCCATGCTGACCCCGACACCTTTCATCGGATGGTCGTTGACGGGGTAAATCGGCTTCGAAGGGCCAACATTGACGTCGTGCTGATGGACAACCAGCGTTCGCCACGGGTCCTGGCGGCCGTCGAACACATTGTCCTGGAGGAGTCACTTGCGCACGTTGCCAAGGAAACCGGGGCCAACCTGTTCTCCCGAAGCCACTTGATGGACTTCTGGTCCGATGAAGGCGCCAAACCCGGTCAGTTCATCGCCTCCGACGGCCTCCATCAGAATGACCTGGGCTATCTTTGTGTCACCCAATCCCTTGCCCGGCTGATCGTGTCCGCCGTCCAATCGCCCGCCGCGGTGTCCGCAAGCCGCTGAGCGGGGAACCCAAAGCGCGTCCGTCGTCGGCTAGCCCAGGCTTGGCCGCGGCGCGGTCGGCACATTGACTGCCCCAGGTGCGCTTTCTCGAATGCCAGCAAGACGAAGCCCCTCGGCGTAATGCATACGGTCGGTTTCACTTTCCAGGGGGCTCGTTCGCAAAAAGCGTTCGATGGTGAAGTCCGGCTCCAGTGCCAGCAGTCGCCGGCGGATGGTGGCGGCTTCCTGGTCGCGGCCCAGATACCCCAGTGCTGCGAGGTACGGCCGATAGGTGGCGGAAAATGCCGGATTAAGTTGGCTGATACTGCGTCCAACCTCCGCGGCGCTTTCGTATTCGCGTCTCATCAGGTGAATCACGCCGAAAAATCCGTCGAAGACAAAGGCGTGAGGATCAAGCGGCGAGAGCAGCTTGTAGCGTTTCAGGCGATGTTCGGCCTCGTTCGGGTCGCCGGCATAGGCGTGCGCCATGGCCGAAAGCGCCCAGGCCATGGCCAGGTTCGGATTCAGCGACAATGCCCGTTCGTGCAGAACGATGGCCTCTCGCAACTGGTGATGCAGGAAGGCGCGCACATGGCCGCCGATCGTCAGGCCGCGGGCATCGAACGGGTCGAGGATGATAGCGCGTTCGGCGAGTTCCCCGGCGCGTTCCATCATGGCCTGGGGATGGTTCGCCCAGCCTTGCCCGACCAGGAAAATGTGCCAATAGGCGTACCAGGCATAGGCGGCCGCGTAATCCGGATCCAGGGCAATCGCGTTGGCCAGGCATTCGCCCGCCTGCATGTAAGGCTCATGCTCCATGCGTCCGATCAGCGGAAGCGCACGCAACATCAGATCATACGCCGTTGCGTCAGCCATGGCACGGCTACTGCTACGCTTTGCCTCGATCAGCAGGATCTCCGGGTCGATCTGGGCCACAACCTCGGCCGCGACCTCATCCTGCAGCGACAGAAGATCACTGGTCTCACGGTCGAAGCGGCGCGCCCACACGATCTGGTTGTTGGCGCGCAGGTCCAGAAGGCGCAGGCTGATGCGGATTTTGCCGCCGGCGCGTTGCACTGAACCGTCCAGCAGGAAATCCAGGCCGAATTCTTGCCGGATGGCTGCCTCGTCCCGATGCTCTGCCGCGAACCTTCCGAGCGAATTGGACGAGACGATGAACATCCAGCGGAAGCGGGCCAGGGCGTTGGTGATTTCGTCGGCTAAGCCGGGGGCGAGATGGGCGTCCTCGTTCGATACGCCGATCAGGCGGAACGGCATCACCCCGATATGGGCGCCGCCGCGAACCGCAACCGGCTGCCGCGCGGGCGCGGTTTGCGCGGCACCGTCAACCGCCGTGGTGGCTGGTTGGGCGGCGGCCAGTCCAGTGGACGCAGCGGCAACAACGTCCCAAGATGGTCCCAGCGCGGGCGATGGGACCGGTTGCGGTGGCCGCGGCGGAAGGCGGCTGTGCGACGGTCCCCTGATCTCCTTCAGAAGTTTCTGCGTTTCAAGGGATGGCGCCGCGTCAAGCATATCCGCAAGCACCGTTCGGCAACGGTCATACGCCTGCACCGCAAGCCCACGCTCACCGCGAACCGCATGCGCCTTCATCAGCGCCCGCCAGGCGCCCTCGTGGGACCGGTCGATTGCCAGAAGACGTTGCGCGGCTGCGATGGCGGCGTCGGGTTCCAACTCTTCCTTCAGGATCGCTTCGGCGATACCGCGGGCCCGGTCGCGCAGGCGTTCGCGTTCCGTCGTCAGCCAGGAGTCGAAATTTGGGTCGATCCCGTCCAGGTCCTCCAGCAAATCGCCGTCCAGCAGGGCCAGCGAGTCCGGATGCGACGCTGTCGCCCGCATGACCTCATCGACATCGATCCAGACGGCACCCGGCCGCAGCGTCAGGTGATCGCGGGTAACCAACAGAATGCCGGTTTCGCTGGGGGACAGCGCCTCCAGCAACCGATGGATTTCCTGCCGTAGCGACGCGCGCGCCTGTTCCTCGGGGCGCCGGCTCCAGAGTTGTTCGGCGAGTCGGCCGCGCAGCATCGGGCGCGGCGCGGCCATGGCGATGCTGGCCAGCAGGGCACGGGTTTTTCGCCCGGGCGGCAGCACGTTTTCGCTTCGGATGGTCCAGGCTTCCATCTGCCCAATCAACCGCAGCCGCACGACGACGTGATCGAGTGCGCCGGCAGGCACCGGCGCTGTCGGCGGATTGGGCTGAGAGTCCGTCATCAATTCCCCTCGGGACTATCGCGACGGTTGTATTGCGTTGCATGACCCGAGGCTATCCCCATGGATGGGAGGGGGCGAATCAGGCTGTGATTTCCGTATCAATCCATATTGATCCGGGTGCGGATGAACGCCAGTGCGGCCAGAAATGCCGCGTCCGCGTCCATCGCGCTGGTGTCGAGCAGAAAGGCATCCAGGGCCGCTTTCAATGGCGCGGCGGCGCGGGCGGCGTCTTTCGCGTCGCGCTGGCGCATGTCCTCCTCGACTGTCTTGATTTCCGCTTCCAGGCCCTTGCCCCGCAGTTCAAGCCAGCGCCGGCGCGCCCGTTCCGCCAGGCTGGCGGTAACGAAAAGCTTGGCCTGAGCATCGGGAAATATCACTGTTCCGATATCGCGGCCGTCCAGAACGGCGCCGTCGCGCACCGCGAAATCACGCTGAAAATCAAGCAGGGCCGCGCGCACCCCGGGGATCGCGGCGACCGCGGTTGCGGCGGCGTCCGCCTGTGGGCCGCGCAGATCGGTGCGGTCCAAATCAGCGGGAACTAACGACCGAGCCGCCGCCTCGGCATGGTCTGCGTTGGACGGATCGCCGCCAGCGTCCAGCACACGCCGGCCGACGGCTCGGTATAACAATCCGGTATCCAGATAAGGCAGCCCAAGCCTGGAGGCGAGGCGGCGCGCGAGTGTGCCCTTGCCGGCGGCGGCGGGTCCGTCGATGGCGATGATCGGTTTCGTGGTCATGCCGCCGGCCCGATGGCAGCGCCGATGCCATTCATCAGACCGATAAAGTCGGGGAAACTGGTGTCGATAAAGCCGGCGTCATCGACGGTGACCGGGGCGGCGGCCACGATCCCCAGCACCACGGCGGACATCGCGATGCGGTGGTCCATGTGGGTGGCGACGGTGCCGCCGCCGACCGGCGGTTTGCCGGTTCCGTGGATGATCATATCATCCCCCTCGATCTCGACCTTCACGCCGTTGACCGAGAGCAGGGCGGCGGTGGCCGCCAGACGATCGCTTTCCTTGACCCGCAGCTCCTTCAGGCCGCGCATGCGCGTGGTGCCGGTGGCGCAGGCCGCCGCGACGGCCAGGACTGGATATTCGTCGATCATGCTGGGCGCGCGGTCGCCGGGGACATCGATCGCGGATAACGCCCCACCGGTGATGTCCAGGTCGCCGACCGGTTCGCCGCCCTCGGTCCGGCGGTTTCTGATGGTGACCAAAGCACCCATTTCCTCCAGGCAGAGGAAAAGGCCGGTGCGAAGCGGATTCAGCCCGACGGCTGGGATGGTGACCGCGCTGCCGGGGACCAGCAAGGCCGCGACCAGCGGGAACGCCGCCGAGGACGGATCGCCGGGCACCATCACGTCGGCCGCGCGCAGTTCGGGTTGGCCCTGCAACTCGATGACACGGCCGGGGCCGTTGAACTGGACGCTGACCGTCGCGCCAAAGTGGCGCAGCATGTTTTCGGTATGGTCGCGGGTGGCCTCCGGTTCCTCGACGCGGGTGATGCCGGGGGCATTCAGGCCCGCCAGCAGGACGGCGGACTTCACTTGGGCCGACGGCACCGGAACCCGGTAGTCCAGCGCCATCGCGTCCTTGGCGCCCTGGATCGCCAGCGGTAGGCGGCCGCCTTCGCGCGCCCAGAACGTGGCGCCGGTAGCGGACAGCGGGTCGATCACGCGGCGCATTGGGCGACCGCGCAGGCTGGCATCGCCGGTCATGACCGAAAACACCGGATGGCTGGCCAGGATGCCGCACAACAAGCGGGCGGCGGTACCGGAGTTACCCATATCAAGGACATCGGCCGGTTCCGTCAGGCCGCCGATGCCGCGGCCGGCCACGCGCCAGATGCCATCCGCGTCGTGAGTCACCTCGGCGCCCAGGGCACGCATGGCGGCGGCGGTGCGCAGCACGTCCTCGCCGGTCAGCAGGCCGGAGATGCGGGTTTCGCCGATCGCCAGCGCGCCGAACATCAAAGCGCGATGGCTGATTGATTTGTCCCCCGGTGCGGCAATCGTGCCGGCCAGTGGCGCGGCGGGTCGGCGGGAAATCATCGGGCGCAGGGCGGCATCGTGCATGGAAAGTGTCCGGTCAGTGGCGTCGTGGGAGGTTTGTTAGCGGCTTTCCCTTAATGCGGATATGGTCAGGAAAGCGATAAGCCATTTGACAGGGCCGCGCCGTAATGGCATGGGCGCCCGCTCTTATTTGCTGCCCATAAGATTGTCACGAAGGGCCCTATTCACTCATGGCTAAGCCTGAACTCGGCACCAAGCGGGTTTGCGTCGCGTGCGGCACGCGATTCTATGACCTGACGAAATCACCAGCCGTCTGCCCCAAATGCGGCACCGAACAGCCGATCGAGCAACCGCGTCCGCGTCGCACCGGCGGAAACGTCGCTGAAGACAAACGTCCGAAGAAGCCGACACCGGCGCCCGAGGACGTGGATGTGGAAGTCGAAGGCGTGGAGGAGGCCGAGGACGAAGACGTCCTGGAAGCTGCCGACGATCTGGAAGACGATGCGGACGTCATCGGCGGCGATATCGAGGTCGAGACCGACCACGACGAGAACGAACGCTAGAGCCACTGTTGCCCTGGCCCGTCTTATGCGGGCCAGGGCTTATGCGTCAGACCTGTCCCGTGATGCGCAGCCAAATCATCAGCAGCGCGTCATAGGGCAGGGCGGGCGTTTCCCGCAGCCGCCAATACCAACGCCGCCATGGGCTGGTCGCCGCCGGAACCGGGGGTGGCGGGCATGCGAGTGCTGTTACCCCTGCTAGCCGCAGCAGAACCAGGCATCGTGGCAGGTGATAGGCGCTGGTGCAGGCGTAAACCGGCATCCGCCCCAGCAGCCTGACAACGGCGCGCACGGAACTCAGCGTGTCGGTGCCGCTCGTTTCCTGCAGGATGGTATCAATGCTGTATCCGGCTTCATGCAGCAGACGGGCCATGACTGTTGCCTCGGCATCGCCGTAACGGCCTTTCGCACCGGTCGGAATGAACAGGGGCCTTGCGAATCGCCGGCCAAATCGCGCCGCCGCGTCCACCCGGTGTCGCAATGTCTGGCTGGGTTGGCCGTCCGGACGTACCGCCGCGCCGAAGATGACGATGGCCGCATCATGGTCCGCCGGGTTGACTTTCATCGGCTGGGTTTCCCATGCTCCGGCTAACGGAGGAAGCCATGAAAATGCTGACGGAGACGGCGGTCCGCCAATACCGCGACCAGGGCTATTATTCCCCGGTTCGCGTGATGCCCACAGCCGAGGCCGATGCGCTGCGGGCGAAGCTGGAGAGCTTCGAGGCGGATGCCGGGCTACTCGCCGGCAAGCTGCGGCACAAATCGCATCTGTTGTTCACCTGGCTAAACGACCTGATCCGCCACCCCCGTATTCTGGATGCCGTGGAGGACGTGCTGGGGCCGAACATTCTGTGCTGGGGTAGCTCGTTCTTCATCAAGGAGCCCCGCAATCGGGCGTTTGTGTCCTGGCATCAGGATTCCACCTATTGGGGTCTGGACCCCGCCGACGTGATGACCGCCTGGGTGGCGCTGTCGGACAGCAACGCGGCGAATGGGGCGATGCGGGTCATTCCAGGCTCGCATATGCTGGAACAGGTCGCGCATCGCGATACGTTCAGCCCGGACAATCTGTTGAGCCGCGGGCAAGAGGTGATGGTCGATGTCGATGAGCGGCAGGCGGTGATGATGCCTCTGCGGGCCGGGGAGATGTCTCTGCACCATGTGCGGCTGATCCATGGGTCCGACCCCAACCCGTCGGATCTACGCCGGATCGGGTTCGCGATCCGTTACATCCCCACGACGGTGCGGCAGGTGGCGGGCTCGCATGATCACGCCACACTGGTGCGCGGTGTCGATACATATGGCCATTTCGAACCGGAGGAGCGGCCGGATGCGGATATGTCACCGAGCGCTTTGGCGTATCATGCGGCGGTGACGGGTGCGCATGCGGCGATACTGATGCGGGAGACGGGAAAGGAAATGCGGGCTTAAGTCGCGATCCGCCTGGCTTTATTGCCCCGGAGTTCCGTTGTAAGCACGAACAAACGCACTGAGGGAAACGACACATGGGTAAGCGTATCGCGGTCATTGGCGCCGGAGCGGTCGGCGGATATGTGGGTGCTCATATGGCCGCGGCCGGACATGACGTAACCCTGATCGATGCCTGGCCCGAACATGTGGAGTACATGAAGGCGCACGGGATGGAGATTTTTGGCATGACGCCGCAGGAGCGCCTGTCCGTCAAAGTCAACGCCATCCATCTGACCGAAGTGCAGAACCTGGCGAAGCAGAAGCCGATCGATATCGCATTCGTTGCGGTCAAGTCGTACGATACGATCTGGGCGACGACGATGATCCGGCAGTATCTGTCGGCCTCGGGCTGCGTGGTGTCGATGCAGAACTGCATCAACGAGGAGCGCGTCGCCGGTGTCGTTGGCTGGGGCCGCACGCTGGGGTGCATCGTGACCGGCGGCGTGGGCGTCGATCTGTACCAGCCGGG
>DAIEHR010000092.1 GCA_027353465.1 Acetobacteraceae bacterium
CAGACATCGGCCTTGGTGACGCGTTCGGCGATCCAGTCGTCGGCGACGTCAGCGCCCGCCTCCACCGTGATCATGGTCACGTTCGGCCGCCCGGGCGGGCGGATCGGGCGCGACCCGTTGGCCACGACGAAAACCGGCAACACCAGCCGGTCCGCGACGCGGTAAACCTCGTCGCGCACCGGGCAGGCGTCCCCGTCGATGTAGAGAGTCGTCATCCGGGAACCATATCCTGATGGCGGGCCTGCGCCCGCCATATCGTTGGATCAGGCAGCGGAGCGCATGCCGCCGCGCTGATTGCGATCGCTGTAACGGCGGCGCTGCTGCTGCGGCGCGGCGTTGCGCTTGGGCTGCTGCGTCATCGGGCCGGGCGCCTCGCCCACCACGGTGATGGTGTAGTTCATCGACCGCTCGATCTGGCGCAGCACCCCACGCTCCGACGAGTCGCAAAAGCTGATCGCGATGCCCGCGGCGCCGGCACGCGCGGTGCGGCCGATGCGGTGGACATAGCTTTCGGCTTCCACCGGCAGGTCGAAGTTGATGACGTGGGAAATCCCCGTCACGTCGATGCCGCGCGCGGCGATATCGGTCGCCACCAGCACACGCGCCCGGCCGGAGCGGAATTCGCGCAGGGCCTTTTCACGTTGCGGCTGGCTTTTGTTGCCATGGATCGCGTTCACCTGAATGCCGGCATTTTCCAGCACCCCGGCCACTTTGTTGGCGCCGTGCTTGGTGCGGGTGAACACGATGACGCGGGACAGCGCCTCATCCTGCAGCATCGACAGCAGCAGCGACTGCTTGCCGCTTTGCGGCAGGTGATGGACGAACTGCTCGATCTTCGGGGCGTCTTCCTCTGTGCGGGCGATTTCCACCCGGATCGGATCACGCAGCAGGCTGTTCGCCAGGCTGGCGACCTCCACCGGCATGGTGGCGGAGAACAGGCAGGACTGACGCTGCGGCGGCAAGGCGGCCACGATGCGGCGGATGTCCTTGATGAAGCCCAGGTCGAGCATGCGGTCGGCTTCATCCAGCACGAACCGGTTGACGCCGCCGATCTGAAGTTCGCGGGTCTGCATGAGGTCGCACACGCGGCCCGGCGTGCCGATCACGATATCGGCGCCGCGACGCATCGCTTCTACCTGCTTGAAGCGGCTGGCACCGCCAATGATCACCACGGTGCGAAGCTTCAGGTTCACGGACAGATAGCGGACGGTTTCATCGATTTGCAGCGCGAGCTCCCGCGTGGGCGCCAGGATCAGGGCGCGGGCGGCGAACGGCGCCGGGCGGACCTGCTGGGCGGCGAGATGCTGCAGGATGGGCAGCGAGAAAGCAGCGGTCTTGCCGCTGCCGGTCTGGGCAATGCCAAGCACATCCTTATTGGCCAGCAGGGCCGGGATGGTGTCAGCCTGGATCGGGGTCGGGATTTCGAACTTCCGCGCCTCTAGTGCGCGCAGCAACGGCTCGGACAAGCCGAGGTCGGTAAAAGTAGTTTGGGTCAAGACGAGGGTATGCTCCAGCGCCCGCCACTTTTCGGGTGGACAACAAGCGCTTGTGAGTTCGTCGCCCCGCGCGATTAAATGGGGACGAACGGTTTTCAGATGGAAATTTCCGGAACCACGGGCGAAGAAAACCGCCCGTTAATCACGCAATCACGGAAAGACAACCGGTATATCTGCCTTGGGATGCGGAATTGCAAGGGTTTTGTGCAGGTGCGAGCGAACGGGTTCGACGATGTGCTGACCATGCACCGAAGGCGCCGCAAACAGATTGACGCCATATCTGTTTCATAGAAGGCTAGTGTAGAAACAGATATGCAATCCCTATCTAAACGGGCATCATAACCGCCGCAAGGATCGAGAGGATAGGCCATGGCCACGCAACTCGCGGCAGTCCCCAGATTTATCGACGAATTGAACAGTGAGGGCGGCCTTACCGGCACCGACCTCGCCAATATCGCGGACGTCTCGAAAGCAACCGTGTCCCGCTGGAAATCGGGCACGGTTAAGCCGCAGCCCAGCACGCAACTGGTCTTGTCGGACCTTCACTACGTCGTCGGCCGGCTGCGGGAGTACTACACAGCCGACGAAATCCGGACCTGGCTCTATGCGCGTCACCCGCAACTCGCTGGCGCGCGCACCATCGATCTGATCAACCAGAACCGATCGGAAGACGTTTTGCGTGTTCTCGATCGGCTAGACGCGGACGTTTATCTCTAATCCATGGCCGCGATCCGATCTGCCCGCGACAACCGGCTGCTGGATGCGCTGGAGGCCATCACACCGGCCCCATTAGACCGCAAGGCATGGCGGATCGTTCGCGACGGCCGCGACCCACGTCAGTGCAGCGCGGTGGGTGGCCGTTGGGACGACCGCACTTTCGACATGCTTTATACGTCGTCACGGGCGGATGGGGCCATCGCCGAGATGTCTTTCCACCTGAGGCGCGGCCAACCCGTGATGCCCTCCCGGGTGCGGTACCGACTGTTCGAACTGAACGTCAGGCTCTCATCCTGCCTTCACGCCGAGGCCTTGGCCGATCTGGCCGCGATTGGCATGCAGACAGGAAATTTCGGCCAGTTGTCCTATGCCGAACGCGAACAGGAATACCCTCGCAGCCAAGAGATCGCAGAGGCGGCCCACTTCATCGGACGCGACGGCATCGTCGTCCCCAGCGCGCGGAGCGACTGGCCAAATATCGTGGTGTTCTGCGATCCCGCGGGTCCAGAAGCAGTTGAAATCGTTGACGATCACGGGCTCATCGATTGGACCGCGCCGCCGGTCGGTTTCTAGCCCCTGCGACCCGGCGAAAGTCCAGGTGGCGCCGGTATCGCGATTCGCGGATGGCTTATACCGTCCAGTCTTCGATCCCGAGTCCTGGCACATGAGCGAACGCTTTGTCGTTGGTGACCAGCAGGGCCGCCGCCTGCAGCGCATGGGCCGCGATGAGCAGATCGAGCGAGGCCAGTGTCTTGCCGTTGCGTTGCATCGCAGCGCGCAAATCGCCGTAACGTCCGGCCGTCTGGCGGTCCCAAGGCAGCACATCGACCCGGCGGAGGAATTCAGCGACCGCGCGGTGCAGCCGGGTCGCCTCGGGCCGTTTCGCCAACCCATAGACCAATTCGCCCTTGGTAACCGACGAGATGCACAATGTGGCCATCGAAACATCGAGCACCCGCCGAACAGCGGCGGAATGTCGATTGATCAGGTGCCCGACCATGTTGGTGTCGAGCATGTAAAGCGTCACTCGACCCAGCCTTCGAACGGATCGCGATCGTCTTCGACCCGGGCACGCTCCTCCGCACTAAGGAAATCGGCCGGCACAGAGAGTCCGTCGAGCGCCGAGAAAAAGCCGTCCCAGTTGTCCGGCTTCCGCGAAAGAATCACGTCGCCGGTTTCCGGGTCCTGACGGATGAACACCTCCTTGGCGTCGAAGCGAAAGGCGGCGGGAAGGCGGACGGCCTGGCTGTGGCCGTTGGTGAACAGTTTGGCGACTTGGCTCATGGCAGCCCTATCGATTTCGAACCACCAGGATATAGCATCTCGGATGGTCTATATCGAGGTCTATCACAGAAGCCGCCCTGCCCCCTACGATCCGGCGAACTTCGCCAGCAGGCGGGCATGCGACCGGATACCGTGGTGGAAGCACACCTCCTCGAACTTCTCGTTCGGGCTGTGGACCTGATCGTCGTCCAGCCCGAATCCCATCAGGATCGAGTCCAGCCACAGAATCGAGCGGAGCGAAGTCACCACCGGGATCGACCCGCCGCAGCCCATCAGCAGCGCGGGCTTGCCGTATTCCTCCGCCAAAGCGTCCAGGGCCGCGCGGACATGGGCGCTATCGACGTTCACCTCCAGCCCCGGCGCGCGGGCGAAATCAGCGAAGCTCGCGGTGGCGCCGGGGGGCAGGCGGTCGGTCACGAATTGCTTGAACTGCTCCATCACCACGCCCGGGTCCTGACCCGGCACCAGCCGGAACGACACCTTGGCCGAAGCCTCCGACGCGATCACCGTCTTGCTGCCGGCGCCGGTGTAGCCGCCCCAGATGCCGTTGATGTCGGCCGTGGGGCGGGCCCACAGCCGTTCCAGCCCGGAATAGCCGCGCTCGCCAACCGGGGTGGTCAGGCCGATACCGGCCAGGAAAGCCGCCTCGTCGAACCCCAGCGCGTCCCACTGCGCCCGTTGCGAGTTGGAGATCGGGGTCACGGACTCATAGAAGCCCGGCAACTGAATGCGACCGTTCTCATCATGCAGGTCGCCCAGGATTTTGGTCAGCGCATTGATCGGGTTTAGCGCCGACCCCCCGTACAGACCGGAATGCAGATCGCGGTTCGCCGCTTTCAACGTCACCTCGGCATAGGTCATGCCGCGCAGGCGGGTGGTGATTGCCGGCGTTTCGGCGTCCCACATGCCGGTATCGCTGATCAGCGCCACATCCGCGCTAAGTTCGGCCTTGTTGTCGCGCAGGAAGGGATCCAGGCTGACCGACCCAACCTCTTCCTCGCCTTCGATCAGCACCGTCAAGCGGGCGGGAATGCCGCCGCCGGCGGTGTGCCAGGCCCGCAACGCCTCCAGGAACATCAGCGTCTGGCCTTTGTCGTCCACCGCGCCGCGGGCGACGTAGCGCTTGCCGCGCGGGCCATCGACGAGTTGCGGGTCGAACGGATCGCTGTTCCACAGCGACAGCGGATCAACCGGCTGCACGTCGTAATGGCCATAGAACAGGACGTGCGGCCCCTTGTAGTCCGCCGGCCCGGCAAGATGCCCCACCACCACCGGATGGCCAGCCGTCGGCCGCACCGCCGCTTCGAACCCCAGTCCGGTCAACTGGTCGCGCCACCACTCCGCCGCTTTCACGCAATCCGCCGCATGCGCCGGCTGGGCGCTGACCGATTTGATCCGCAGCAGATCGAACAGGTTCGCCCGCGACGCCGCCAGATGGGCGTCCACATGGTCAAGAACGGAGGCAAGAGTGGAGGGCATGGAATGCTTTCTGGTTAAGGACAAATGCCACGAAAGCATATCCGATCGGTCGTCACGCGTCATCCACCGGGATGACGGCGCCCCGGAACCTGCTAAGACTGCTTCATGCATGTTTGTCTGATCGTTCCCGGCCCACTCGCGACTGTAACCGGGGGCCACACCTATGACCGCCGCATGGCCGGCGGCTTGCGCGCGCTGGGCCATACCGTTCAGGTCGTCGAAATCGGCGGCCGCCTGCCGGATCCCGATCAGGCGGCGATCTATGCCGCCCGCACCGCATGGTCCGCCTTGCCGCCGGACTGCATCAGACTGATCGACGGACTGGCGCTTCCCGCGTTCGACGGGCTGCCACTGCATCAGGTCACGGCGCTGATCCATCATCCGGCGTCGATGGAAACCGGCGTGCCGGACGATGTCGCCCACCGCCTGCGAACCTCCGAGATGGCGATGTATCGCGACATGCCGCGGCTGGTAACCACCAGCGACCAGACGGCTGAAATACTGGTCAAGGAGTTCGGGGCGCCTCCCGACCGCATCGAGGTCATTATTCCTGGCATTGACGTGCTGCCGGAAAGCCACGGATCGGCCGGGCCCGGCTGCCACATCCTGTCCGTCGGCGCGCTGATCCCGCGCAAGGGGCACGATATACTGATGCGCGCGCTCAGCCGGCTGTTCGATCTGGACTGGCGATTGACGATCGCCGGCGCATCGGACCGCGACCCCGTGCATGCCGCGCAGTTGCGGGCGTTAGCGGATGAACTCGACATCGCCCGCCGGGTCCGGTTTAGCGAAGTGGCGACCGAGGCGCTGTGGGCCGAGACCGATCTGTTTGCGCTGACCTCCTACTTCGAGGGATACGGCGTTGCCATTGCCGAGGCGATGCGCCGCGGTATCGCCGTCGCGGTTACCAATGTCGGCGCGGTGCCAACTCTGGTGGGACCGGAGGCCGGGATCGTCTGTGCGCCCGGCGACCTGGAGCAATATTCCAAGGCGCTGCGCCGGTTGATTTTTGACCGCGCGCTGCGGCGCGCCATGTCCCAAATCGCCCGGGAAGCCGGGCAGACATTGCCATCGTGGAACGCGCAGGCGGAACGCCTCGCCGGCGTGCTGGCCGTATAGAAACAGGAGTTCCAGGACATGCTGCTAGGTGCGATAGCCGACGATTTCACGGGTGCCACCGATCTGTGCTCGATGCTGGTGCGCGGCGGAATGCGCACCGTGCAACTGATCGGCGTCCCGGGGCCGGATGTGCCGGTTCCCGATGCCGACGCAATCGTGGTGGCGCTGAAGTCGCGCACCATCCCGCCAGGGCAGGCGGTCGAGGAATCCCTCGCCGCGCTGAAATGGCTGCGGGTCGCGGGTGCGAAGCAGTATTTCTTCAAATACTGCTCGACCTTCGACAGCACCGACCGGGGCAATATCGGGCCGGTGGCGGATGCGCTGGTGAACGCGCTGGATTGCGGATTCGCCCTCGCTTGCCCGGCTTTTCCGACCAATGCCCGCACCGTCTATCTGGGCTATCTGTTCGCCGGCGGCAGCCTGCTGAACGAAAGCGGGATGGAAAATCACCCGCTGACACCGATGACCGATGCCAATCTGGTGCGCGTGCTGTCGCGCCAGACCGAGGGCACGGTCGGGCTGGTACCGTTCGTCACGGTTAACCAGGGCGCGCATGCGATCCGCGATGCGATGACTCAGTTGAAGGAACGCGGCCGCCGCTATGCCATCGTGGATGCCATTACAGATGAGCATCTGATTTCGATCGGCGAGGCCGCGGCGAATCATGCATTGATTACCGGCGGATCCGGCGTGGCGATGGGCTTGCCAGCGAATTTCCGCCGGCAGGGGCTGTTGTCGGACGCCGCCGACCCGGGCGCGTTGCCGGTCGTCGCCGGGGCATCGGCGGTCGTCGCCGGATCCTGCTCCCGAGCAACTCTCGCGCAACTCGGATTTGCTCGGAATCATCTGCCGGTGTTCGAGATCGATGCGCTGGCGACACCTGACGCGGCGGCGCTGAGCGAAGCGGCGCTGGCATGGGCATCCGACAAGATCGGCGACAAGCCGGTGGTCATCGCCGCGTCGGCGCCGCCGGAAAAAGTTGCGGCGCTGCAAGCAAGCCTTGGACGCGAGCAGGCCGGCGCGCTGGTCGAGGATGCGGTCGCCCGGATCGCCGAGGGATTGGTCGCGCGCGGCGTGCGGAAGATGGTCGTCGCCGGCGGGGAAACCTCCGGTTCGGTGGTCGGGCGCCTGGGCGTGCGGTCGCTGCGCATCGGCGGGGAGATCGATCCGGGCGTGCCGTGGACGTTGGCCTCCGGCAGCGGTCCTGATCTGATGCTGGCGCTGAAATCGGGCAATTTCGGCGCGACCGATTTCTTCCTGAAAGCGTTCCGCGTGCTGGAAGGCTGAACAATGGACGAGCAAGAAACCCGTGTCCTGCTCAGCGAATTTGGCGCCAGCCTGTTCGCGCGCGGCTATTCCGTCGGCAGTGCCGGCAATATCAGCGTCAAACTGCCGGACGGTTATCTGATGACGCCGACCAATTCGAGTCTGGGCAGACTCGATCCTGGCCGCTTGTCCAAGCTGGATGCCAACTTCAACCATGTCGGCGGGGACAAGCCGTCGAAGGAAGTGTTCATGCATCGCGCGTTCTATCAGGCGCGCGAGGATGCCGGCGCGGTTGTGCATCTGCATTCCACGCAGGCAACCGCGGTGTCGTGTCTGCCGGACGTTGATCAATCTAATCCGATCCCGCCGCTGACACCGTATTTCGTGATGCGGGTTGGGCGCCGGATGCCGGTCGTGCCGTATTACCGGCCGGGCGATCCGTCCATGGAGCCAGCAATTCGCGCCGCGGCGCAAGGCGCCCGCGCTGTTCTCTTGGCGAACCATGGACCGGTTGTATCAGGGAAGACGCTGACGGACGCGGTCTATGCCGCGGAGGAATTGGAAGAAGCCGCCAAGCTTTTTTTGATGCTACGCGGACAGGTCCCGCGTTTGTTGACCGCTGGCCAGGTGGACGATCTGCTGACGACCTTCGGCTAAAAGAAAAAAGGCGCCGCAAAGGGCGCCTTTTTCAGGCTCGCCAAATGTCGGCGATTATTCCCCCGATTCACTCGCGGAGATTGCAGCGGTCTCGGTGGCCGACGGTGACGCGGCGGAGCTTTTTTTCGGTGCCGCCTTCTTCGGCGCGGCCTTCGCAGCCACGGCCTTCTTCGGTGCAGCCTTTGCAACCATAGCCTTCTTCGCAGGCGCCTTCACCGTTTCGGCTTTCTTACCAGCGCTATTTTTCGGCGCCGCCTTGGCCGCGGTCTTCGCAGGTGCGGCTGTCTTGGCGGAGGTCTTCTTCGGCGCGGTCTTGGTGGCGGCTTCCACGGGCGCAGCCTTCTTCGGTGCGGCCTTGGCAGGCGCCTTCACTGGCGCGGCCTTCTTAGTGTCCGCATTCTTTGCGGCAGCCTTGGTCGGGGCGGCAGTCTTCTTCGCAGTTGTGGTCTTGGCCGCGACCTTTGCCGGGGTTGCCTTGGTGGCGGCGGCCTTTTTCGGAGCAGCCTTCGCCGCAGCGGCCTTCTTAGGCGCCGCCTTCGCGGGGACGGCTTTGGTCGGTGCGGCCTTCACCGCCGCCTTAGCCGGCGCAGCGGCCTTCTTCGCCGCTGGCTTTTTTGCAACGGCTTTTTTGGTCGCGACCTTTACCGCCATGGCTTGCGCGCGGGGGGTCACGGTCGTCGTATCTTCAGTGCTCACCTGTAAAACTCCTTGTTGTACGTGCCGTCGTTATCCAAGGCTTCGAACAAAGCAGCCGTTCACGTTCCCCGCTGGCCAGACTGTGCGTTTGTTTCATCGTCAAACCGGCCAGCCACACCCGTTGGGCGTATTTGTCAGCGCTGACCTGGCTCTTCTCTGGTTTCAAACGCACACGGTCCATCGACCGTCCTTCTGCTGAGCGTCTTCGCGCATCGAAAGCATAGGCCAAAGAGTGAATCGATTTGCGAACACAGATTTCGCTATTCATCGCAGCCCCTATAGCTGTCAACAAAAAGCAACCGTTTCGGATCCTATTTAGCAAAGAAAGTTTTGGTGCATAGCATTTAGCACACGCGTGGAAGAACCCACCGACGTCCGCCTCGGCGTCGCTGGCCGCGTCACACCGTTCTAAAAATCTTCAGTTATAGACAATGGTTTTTATCGCTGACGCAGATCGGGCAGCGGTATCTCGACGACCACAATCACGTTTTTGGGGTCCGACGAAAAGAAGGCGTGGAGAATGGGTTTTCGCCCACGCTCCACGCCTTCTGATACTGCCGATTCGCCGGCTATAGGCAGGACCGCTGACTACCCGCGTTGATCGATCGGAACGAACTTCAAGTTTTCCGGTCCGGTGTAGTTCGCGGTGGGACGGATCAGCTTGTTATCCACCCGTTGTTCCATCACATGCGCGGCCCAGCCGGACGTGCGCGCGATGACGAAAAGCGGTGTGAACATCGACATCGGAACGCCCAGCATGTGGTAGCTGATGGCCGAGAACCAATCGAGGTTCGCAAACATCTTCTTGGCATCCCACATCGTCGCTTCGATCCGGTCGGCGATATCGAACATCTTCATCGACCCGGCGTTCCGCGAGAGCCGCCGAGCGACTTCCTTGATCACCTTGTTGCGCGGATCGGCGATGGTATAGACCGCGTGGCCGAACCCGATCACGACCTGCTTGGCTTCGATCCGCTTGCGGATATCAGCCTCGGCTTCGTCAGGCGTGGCGTAGCGATTTTGGATCTCGAAAGAAACCTCGTTCGCGCCACCATGTTTCGGGCCGCGCAGCGCACCGATACCAGCGACGATAGCCGAATACATATCGGCCCCGGTGCCAGCTACGACACGACAGGTGAAGGTTGATGCGTTGAACTCGTGCTCCGCATAAAGGATCAGCGATGTGTGCATGGCGCGCACGAACATCTCCGACGGCTTTTCACCGTGCAGCAGATGCAGGAAGTGGCCGCCGATGGAATCGTCGTCGGTCTCCACCTCGATGCGTTTGCCGTTATGGGCGTAGTGATACCAATACAGCAGCATCGAGCCCTGGCATGCCATCAGCCGATCGGCGATATCGCGGGCGCCGGGCGGGTTCTGGTCGTCCTTTTCCGGCAGCGTGCAGCCAAGCGCCGACACGCCCGTGCGCATCACATCCATCGGATGCGACGCCGCGGGCAGTGCTTCCAGCGCCAGTTTCACCGACATCGGCAGGCCGCGAAGCATTTTCAGCTTCGCCTTGTAGCCCTTCAGTTCCGCCCGCGTGGGCAGTGCGCCATGCACCAGCAGATAGGCGATCTCCTCGAATTCGCAGGTGTCCGCGACGTCGAGGATATCGTAGCCGCGATAGTGCAGATCGTTACCCGACCGTCCAACCGTGCACAGCGCGGTGTTGCCGGCGGTGACGCCGGACAGACCGACGCCCTTCTTCGCTCTGTTGGGAAGAGTCGTTGTCTCGCTCATTGTCCGTTCCTCTCTGACTTAAAGAATACCGGGTTTGCCGATCGTCAGCGCGCCCGCCGGCAGCACGACGTTCAGTTGATGCAGATCGCCGGCCGCCAGCTTCGGCAGATCCTGCACCGCTTCCAGGAAGCGGTTGGACTCGCGGGTGGTGATGATCCCGTCAGTCATGATCTGGAACTTGCGGATGTAGTCGTCGCGGCCGAACGGCCTGGCACCCAGCGGATGCGCGTTGGCGACGGCCATTTCGTCTTCCAGCCTGCTGCCGTCGCGCATGAAGATCTCCACACGGCCGCCGAAGGACAGTTCGTTCGGATCGGTCGCGCGATAGCGGCGCGTCCATTCCGGGTCTTCTGTCGTTTCGATCTTGTGCCACAGCTTCACGGTGTCCTCCCGGCCCGCGCGCTTCGGCGCATAGCTATCGACGTGATGCCAGGTGCCGTCCTGCAGCGCGACCGCGAAGATGTACATGATCGAGTGGTCCAGCGTCTCGCGGCTGGCCTTCGGGTCCATCTTCTGCGGATCGTTGGCACCGGTACCGATCACGTAATGGGTGTGATGACTGGTGTGGATGACGATCCGTTCGATAGCATCGAAGTTCTCGATCTTCTCGCGCATGCGGAACGCGAGATCGATCAGCGCCTGCGACTGGTATTCGGCGCTGTGCTCTTTGGTGTAGCTGTCCATGATCGCGCGCTTGGCTTCGCCGGGTGCCGGCAGCGGCACGACATAATGTGCCTGCGGCCCGTTCAGCATCCAGGCGATGACGCTGTCCTCACCCTCATAAATCGGGCTGGGCGCACCCTCGCCGCGCATCACGCGGTCAACCGCCTCGATCGCCAGCTTGCCGGAGTGTGCCGGGGCGTAGGCCTTCCAGGAACTGATCTCGCCCTTGCGCGACTGGCGGGTGGTGAAGCTGACATGCACGGCCTGTTGGACGGCCTGATAGATGACGTCCTGCTTCAGGCCCAGCAGCGTGCCGATGCCGGCGGCCTGTGCGGGGCAAAGATGCGCGATATGGTCGATCTTGTGTTCGTGCAGGCAAATGGCGCGCACCAGGTCGATCTGGATTTCATAGCCGGTGGCGATGCCACGGATCAGGTCGCGGCCGGATTTTTCCAGCGTCTGCGCGACGGCCAGGATCGGCGGGATGTTGTCGCCGGGATGGGAGTAATCGGCGGCCAGGAAGGTGTCGTGCATGTCCAGCTCGCGCACCGCCACCCCGTTGGCCCAGGCGGCCCATTCCGGGCTGACGCGGGTGGACGACTTCACGCCGAACACCGATGCGCCGTGCTTGTTCGGGCGGGCCAGCGCCATGTCACGGGCCGAAACGATGGGATGACGATTGGTCGAGGCGATCGCAACCGAAGCATTGTCGATGATCCGGTTGATGATCATCGCGGTCACGTCCTTCGGCACGGCCACTTTGTCAGCCGCGACCCCGGCAATCTTCCACGCCAGTTGGTCTTCCCGTTTCAGGCCGGCCTTCGACGGGCTGACCTTCACGTCATAATTGATCATTTTCTTTCTCCATCGTGTTCGGCCTCCCAAAAATCAGGCCAATCGCCGTGCTTCGTAGTGTCGGTGTCGCGGAACGGCAAGTAAGGGTGATTGCTTAGCTGCCTGGTCGTGGCATCCTGGCTGCTTGAACGCAGGAGGTTTTGTTGCCGAGACTCATTACCGTTGCCGCCGCCCAGTTGGGTCCGATCCAGAAGTCCGAACCTCGCTCCGTTGCTGTCGAACGCATGGTCAGGCTTATGGAACGGGCACACAAGCGCGGCGTGGAACTGGTCGTGTTTCCGGAACTGGCACTGACGACTTTCTTTCCCCGCCATTATCATCAGGACATCGAACAGGCCGATTCCTGGTTCGAGAATTCCATGCCCTCTAACGAAACCGCGCCTTTGTTCGACGCGGCCCGACGCTACGGTATCAGTTTCCATCTCGGCTATGCCGAGATCGCGCACGAGGCCGATGAGACCGGCACTGTCCGCAAACGCCATTTCAACACATCAATACTGGTCAGCCCCGAGGGCGACATTCTGCTGAAATATCGTAAAGTGCATCTACCTGGACATGCGGAATACGACCCCAAACGCGTCGTGCAACACCTGGAGAAACGCTATTTCGAAGTCGGCAATCTTGGCTTTCCGGTCATCCGGGCCCCGATGGGCGGTCTGGAGGGCATCAATTTGGGGATGATGATCTGCAACGACCGCCGCTGGCCGGAAGCCTGGCGCGTGCTGGGTCTGCAAAGCGTGGAACTGGTCGCGCTGGGCTACAACACCCCCAGCCTGAACATGGAGGCGTCCGGGTTCGAGGCGCATCATCTTCGGGTGTTCCACTCGCATCTGTCGATCCAGGCGGGTTGCTACCAGAACGCCTGTTTCGCGGTGGCGACGGCAAAGGCCGGGACCGAGGACGGGGCGGAGTTGTTCGGCCATTCGATCATCGTCAATCCGCAGGGGGAGATCGTGGCGATGGCGTCCAGTTGGGACGATGAACTGATCACCGCGGATTGCGACCTGGATATGTGTACCTTGGGTCGCACGACGATCTTCGCCTTCGACAAGCATCGCCGCCCAGAGGCTTACGGACGCATCACCGACCAGGTTGGTGCGGTGGCGCCGGAGGTGTGGACGAAGCGATAGGTCGTTCAGGGCATCGGCGCCGCTGGGTATCGGCCTTGTCGCGGTTTTGCGCCACACTCTCAGGCAGCCAGGCGTATCGATCGCGTGTGGGACGCAAGGGCCCCTTGCAACCGCCATGCTGCATTGCAACATGAGACCGGGGCGGCGTTGATTGACCCAGGAGATTCTGGCCATGAATGTCGCACGATTGCTTCCCGACCAACACACACCCGGTCTTTCTCCGGCGTCGCTAACCGCCCCCCGGCTAACGGACGTGCCCGAAACGATGTTGTGGGCGCTGTATAACCGAGCGGCCGAGGCCGGACGGGCTGATGGCGTGCTGGCGGACCCGGACAGCATCAGGATCCATCGATCGATCGACTACGACTTCCAGGGACATTTTGGCTCGCCAGCCGGCTCACTCGCCGTGCGTGCCGCCGCGATCGACGACGTGTTGCGGCAATGGCTGAAGCGCCACCCCGACGGATTGGTGGTGTCGCTGGGAGAGGGTCTGGAGACTCAATCCAGGCGCGTCGATAACGGCACTGTGCGGTGGCTGTCCGTGGACCTGCCCGAGGCGATCGAATTCCGGCAGCAATTCCTGAAGCCCACCGACCGGTTTCGTCATGTCGCTGTCAGTGCGCTGGATGTCGCGTGGATGGACGATCTGGATACCGCGCGGGGCGTCTTCATCATCGCACAGGGCCTGCTGATGTATCTGCGGCCGGATGAGGTGCGCGGATTGTTGTCAACCATCGCGGACCGGTTCCCGGGCGCGGAACTGGTTTTCGATGTCGTGCCTCGTTGGTTTTCCAGACTGACGATGGTTGGGCTGCGACAAACCCCGCGCTACCGGTTGCCGCCGATGCCCTGGGGACTCGACCGAAACGAAGCCGCATCCACCTTGCGCGGGTGGCATCCCCGCTTCACCGCCGTCACATTCCTTGACTATCGGCTTCCGCGGGCGTCGTCACAGGTGACGGATCGCCTTATTCCGATGCTGCGTACCGAACGGCCAAGCCTGATACACCTTACAATCGGAACGGCACCCTGCCCTTCCCCAACCAGGATCAACCCTATGACGTTAAACCACGCCGGCGCGAAGACCCAAGGCACCATCAGCGACATGGTCGCGCTGGCCACGCAGACCGCCGGCAACGGCGGCAATCTTGCCGTTGCCGCCGGACAGGTCATCGCCAAGCGCGTCGCGCTCGGTGTCGCTGCCGCGGTCAACCCAATGACGGCCGATCATGCCGAGTTTGCACGCATGGTGCCGGAAAAAGTGGAGGCCTTCTCCGCCGCGGGCATGGTCCTGGTCGCGCAATCCGAACAACTTCGCAGCCAAATCACCCGCTTCGCTACCCATGAAGTCATCACCGCCGCTCGGGCGACCTTCGAGATGGCCACATCGCTTAACCCGGCGACGTTGATGGAGGCACAGGGCCGCTTCGCCCAAGCGTGGTTCGGCCGGGCGCATTCCAACTTCATGGCGCTGGGTATGATGGCGCTGCGGGCCCAGGCAGCCGCGCTAAGCCCGCTTCAGACGGCGGTCGCCGCAAACACCGAACGGCTGGCGTAACCTTTGCCTCCGGTTTCCATGGTTCGGGTGGTCCGATCCATGGGCGTTAGCGGTTCGCGTCCGAGACCGCCGCTATCGCAAGCACGGCGGAGGCGGCCGCTGGTTCGATCACCGGCAAGCCCACCGCCTCGGCCACTGCTGTCCGGTGATGCGCCATGCCGGTACAGCCCAGGATAATGGTCTCGGCCCCCAGTTCCGCGAGTTCCCGCCCGGCGGCAATCAGCGCCGACCGCGCGGCGTCCGGGTCCAGCAGGGTGTCCATCGACACGTTCATCGCGACTTCTCCGGCCAGACGATCCGCCAGCCCCATCGCCCGCAGCGCGGCGCGATGCCTGGCCTTGGAGGAGTCCACCAGCGCGATGACCCCAAACCGTTCCGCCCGAGCGACGGCGGCGGCAACCGCGGAGCGGAAGATGCCGAATACGGGTCGGGCTGTGGCGGTTCGTACCGCGTCGATTCCGGGGTCGGACGCGCAGGCAACGATGAACGCGTCGGCATCCTCCCGCTCGACCAGCCGGCACATCGGTTCCACCACCGCATGCCAGTCCCGCCAGTTATAGATTGCTGGCGGCCCCTCCTTTAGTGTCGCCACCTCCAGAATTGGGCCGCCGGGGAAGCGAAACGGCGCTATCGCGGCGGAAATCCCCGCCGAACAGGCCTGCGAGCAGTTCGGATTGATCACCAGAATACGTGCCATGCAGACAGTCTTTCCCTACTGGCGGCCAGGATCAAGCAAACCGATATGGTATTGCAGCGCAGCAAGGCTTATCGTGTCAGTTTAGATGTCGCACTGGCGCGTCCGGGCGATCGGAAGGATCTCAGCATGAACACCACCCCATGGCGGCCGGATCGGCCTGCCGCCCGCAATCCCTGGCCGCAACCGAAGATGTCAACCGCCATCGGGCGCGGCCTGCTGGGGCATTGCCCGGCCTGCGGCAAATCCCATCTGTTCAACGGCTTCCTGCGCGTCGTCACCGCATGCCGCAACTGCGGCGCGCCGCTGGGTCTCGCTCGGGCCGATGACGCGCCGCCGTATCTGACGATCCTGATTACCGGCCACGTGGTCGTGCCGCTGATGTTCGTGGTCGATCGCTCGACCGACCTGTCCACCTGGGCGATGTCGGCGATTTTCCTGCCGCTGGCCCTTTTCATGTCGCTGGGGCTGCTGCGCCCGATCAAGGGCGGCACCGTCGGCGTGATGCTGACGCTGAACATGCTGAAAAGCGACCCCACCGAACGATGAGCGCAAACGCCGCCCGGCTGGACAGCGTCGTACTGGACGGCGAGTCGCCCAACAACCTGTCCCCGTTCATCGAAGCGGATCGGGAACAGGCGGTGGCCGATCTGGCGGCGGCCAACCATTTCGCGCCTTTGATCGGCACCGATCAGCCGGGGCCATACGCGTTGCACCTGTCGATCGTCGAGGGCCGCCTGATCTTCGACATCCGCAATGCCGCCGACGGGCCGCTGACCGCGATCGGGCTGGCGCTGGGACCGTTCCGGCGACTGGTGAAGGACTATCAACTCCTGGTCGATAGCCATATAATGGCGGTGCAAGAAGGCCGGGAGCAACGTATCCAGGCCATCGACATGGGCCGGCGCGGCCTGCACAACGAAGGCGCGGAGCTAATGACCCAGCGCCTTGCCGGAAAGATCGACATCGACTTCGACACCGCGCGCCGGCTGTTCACTCTGGTCTGCGTGCTGCATCAACGAGTTTCCTCACGATGAAAATTGACGGTATCGCCTATCGCAGCGTTTGGCTGGCGGATGATGGGTGGTCGGTCCACATCCTGGATCAGACCAAGCTGCCATGGGCCGTGGACATGCTGCGTCTGACAACGCGCGACGAGGCGACGCACGCCATCAAGTCGATGCAAACCAGGGGCGCCCCGCTGATCGGCGCCGTTGCCGCGTACGGGCTATGCCTGGCGTTGCGCGCGGATGCCTCCAGCGAGGCGATGGAACGGGACGCAGCGCTGCTGAACGCAACCCGCCCCACGGCGGTCAATCTGGCCTGGGCCCTGAACCGTATGCTGACGCGCCTGCGCAACACCCCGGCGAAGGAGCGCGTTGCCGCCGCCTATGCCGAAGCCGCGCTGATCGCCGATGAGGATGCCGCCCAGAATGAGGCGATCGGCCACCATGGGCTGCGGCTGATCGAAGACGCTGTCCGGCCCGGGCGGCCGGTGAACGTGCTGACCCATTGCAACGCCGGCTGGCTGGCGACGGTCGATTGGGGCACCGCGCTGGCGCCGATCTATACCGCGTTCAATGCCGGGATCGATATCCATGTGTGGGTCGATGAAACCCGCCCGCGCAATCAGGGTGCGGCGCTGACCGCCTGGGAACTGGGCAAGCATGGCGTTCCGCACACCGTAATCGCCGACAATGCCGGTGGCCATTTCATGCAGCACGGCATGGTGGATCTGGTGATCGTCGGCGCCGACCGCGTCTCCCGCATCGGGGATGCCGCCAACAAGATCGGCACCTACCTGAAAGCGCTCGCGGCGCGCGACAACAACGTGCCGTTCTGGGTGGCGATGCCGTCCACCACGATCGACTGGACGTTGACCGACGGCGTCCGCGACATTCCGATCGAGGAGCGCTCAGCGGCCGAGGTTACCGACATGACCGGGCGTCTGGCCGATGGGACGATCGCGACGATGCGGGTGGTATCGGCGGACAGCTCCGCCGCCAACCCTGCGTTCGATGTGACGCCGGCAAGGCTGGTGACCGGGCTGATCACGGAACGTGGTCGGTGTTCGGCGTCCGAAGCGGGCCTGTTGGGGCTGTTTCCGGAACGCCGGTAGCCACTATTTCTTGTCTGGCTTCGCGGCGGACTCCGTATTGTCCGCCCGCGGCCGCCACGTCCCTTGGCCCTCGGAGCCTCCTGCCTGTCGGTTTACGGCGCGTGCTTTTCGGCGCTGTTGGTCAGCGCATGGCCGCCGGCCGACAGGTCTTCGCCCACGCCCGCCGTGGTCTGACACGCGCCCAGCATCGGCGCGATCCCGGCAAGCGCCAGCAGCATCAAGGCAAGCGATATGTGTTTTCTCATAGAGCAGAATCCTTTGATTGGGACAGGGCCACGGGTGCGTCTTACGAAAAGCCTTGCATCCCGCACGGTGCGATTGATCCGATATCGCTAAGTGTGCTCGGAATTAACAGGGGTTCACCTCAGCCAATGCGACATAACCGGCCTTGATGGCGGTAACGTGATCGTTCCGACTAGAGAACAATACAGCCGTGGCGCTTCGCTGGGAAAGCCGTTACCAAGCGCGATGCGCTGGTTCACCATCGTGCCGATTCTACTGTTGTCCGCCTGCCTGGGAAACCCGATGCCTGACGCCCACGTACCGCCGTTCGCCAAGGTTCCGTTCGAGAAGTTCAGCCGGGAGGCTGTCGTCGCCATCGCGCTGCGGGAGTGGCGGCTGTTCGGCCAGAATATCGCCGATCCCGTTGCGGACGCTACGCGCACGATCAAGCCGGAACGCGAGCAAGGTCTGTGGCAGCGGGTGGGTGAATACTGGTGGCTGGGCCTGAACGCCACCGCCACCGAGGTCGCCTGGACCGGCAAACACGATGGTCAGGGCAAAGTGTTTCCGCCCGAGATCGACGGCGATTTCGCTTGGTCGGCCGCCTTTATTTCTTATGTAATGCGCATCGCCGGCGCTGGAACCAAGTTTCCCTATTCCGCCGACCACGCCGACTACATAAACGCCGCTCGGCGGGTTTCGCTGGGGGAAACCACAGCATGGGTCGTCGCGGCGGAACGGGTACAGGATTATGCGCCACGACCCGGGGATCTGGTGTGCTTCGGACGCGGCCTCGCGAGGGGGCTGCGGTATGAGGATTTGCCGACAGCGGATCTTTTTCCCTCCCATTGCGACATCGTCGTCGATACCTCCGTCCCGGGGCAGATCTCAGTGATCGGAGGCAATGTGGAAGACTCGGTCACGATGAACACCGTGCCGGTTACTTCGGATGGGCGACTGGCGACGCCGGACGGTATTGTGATGGATACGCGGTTTCCCTGGATGGCCGTTCTCCGGCTGATCGTGGATGAACCAGCCAGGGCGACGTCATAGGACGCCGCTTGCGCAGATACGGCATTCTCCGTCCGTCATAGCCGGGCGCAGTCTCGGCCACCTTCGCATCCGACCGCCAAATCGCGGAGGGCAGAGACACGCACGGCTACGACGATCGATACCTTATCCGCCCCCGCACCCTACGGCGCGTGCTTTTCGGCGGTATTGGTGATCGCATGGCCAGCCGAGGACAGATCCTCACCAACGCCGGCGGCGGTGTTACAGGCGCCCAGCAAAGGCGCGATGCCGATCAGAACAAGCAGAGTAGCGACCAGTGAGATATATTTGCGCACGGTTTAGATTCCTCGATTGTCATCCCAGAGCGCGAGAAACGACCTTGATTCAAGACTGGGTCACCTGCCCGCGCATCGATGCAATATCACGCAAATCCCGGCTGGTTGACAAGAACAACGAATTTCCCTACTTGCCCGATCGCCCTAACGGCTCAGATCCCGTGTCATTTCATCGATACCGTTCACCGTCAGCGGGAACATCCGGCCTTCCATCAGGTCGTTTACCATGGTGATCGACCGCACGTGTCCCCAGCTTTGCCGCGGTGTCGGATTCAACCACGCCGACCGCCGGTAGTGGGACGAC
>DAIEHR010000347.1 GCA_027353465.1 Acetobacteraceae bacterium
CAGGGTATGCAGGCTGGTCGCGGCGAATCCGTCCTGGTCGCCCCTGTCGCCCGCCAGCAATCCGCACACCGCCAACGCCTGGTCGCGCAGGCAATGACCGTCTTCCAACAACAGCAGCCGTTCCCGAGCCAGGGCAGAGACTGGAATCTGGTCCTCGCCTGCCAGGCGGTGGTTCGGTGGCAGCGCGACCATGAAACCGTCCCGCGCGACCGGCGCTGTTTCCGCCCCCCCGCAGTCGCAGGGTGTCGCCAGCAACAGCAAATCCAACCGGTTGGTGGTCAGGCGATCCACCAGATTAGCGGTCGTATCCTCGCGCAAATACAGCCGCAGCCGGGGAAACGCCACCCGCAGCGCCGGCATCAGCGTCGGCAGCAGAAACGGCCCGATCGTCGGGATAACGCCCAGCCGCAGCGGCCCGGCCATCGGTTCACGCGCCGCCGTCGCCGCCTCGGTCACCGCTTCCAATGTACTCAACGCAGCCCGCGCGCGATCCACCAGTTCCAGCCCCAGCGGCGTGAACACCACATGCCGGCCGGCCGCTCGGTCTAGAATATGGCAATCCAATTGCCGCTCCAGCGCCAACAGACCCGCCGACAGCGTGGACTGCGTGACAGCGCACGCCTGCGCCGCCCGGCCAAAATGGCGGCTCTCGGCCAGGGCAACCAGATACCGAAGTTGTTGCGGGCTTGGCAGCAGGGTCATCGTTCCCGTCGATCAAAATGTCCAGTTTCATTCATTGGCACGAAATTTACGCGAATGCCATAACCATCCCGCACCAATCAGGAGAAACCACCCATGTTGACCGTCGGCGATACCTTCCCCGCTTTCTCCCTCAAGGCCGTAAAGGCCGGTCCCGAGGGCCTGAATCTCGACACAGCCTTCACTGAAATCGGCTCCGACACCGATGCCGGGAAATGGAAGCTGGTGTTCTTCTGGCCGAAGGATTTCACCTTCGTCTGCCCGACCGAGATCGTGGCCTTCGGCAAGCTGACCAGCGATTTCGCGGACCGTGACACCGTGGTTTACGGCGTCTCGATCGACAGCGAGTTCGTTCACTTGAACTGGCGGCTGCACCACGACGATCTGCGCACCCTGCCGATCCCGATGCTGGCCGACGTCAAGCGGGAACTGGCAACCGCGACCGGCGTGCTGGACAAGAACGAGGGAGTGGCCCTGCGCGCCACCTTCCTGGTCGATCCCGACGGCATCATCCGCTACGCCGCCGTCAACGACCTGTCGGTCGGGCGTAATCCCGCCGAAGTCCTACGCGTTCTGGACGCGCTGCAAACCGATGAGCTTTGCCCCTGCAACTGGAACAAGGGTGAACAGGTCCTGCGTCCCGCGGCCTGAGCCCAAACTCCCGCGCCGTCACGGGTTCGCCAGCGCGGGAACGCCCCACTTATTCACCCCGGACGAAAGCCACCAGAATGTCTATTGAGTCCCTGAAGGCCGCACTTCCCGACTACGCGAAGGATATCCGCCTGAATCTTGGTTCCCTGGCCACTGAACCGGCGCTCTCGCCCGAACAGCGCGCCGGGACGTTCATCGCCTCCGCCCTCGCCGCCCGCAATCCGATCGTCACCGAGGCGATCATGGCCGAGTTTGCCCCGCTTCTATCCGCCGAATCGCTGACCGCGGCGAAGGCAGCCGCGTCCATCATGGCGATGAACAACGTGTATTACCGCTTCACCCATCTGGTCAGCGGAGACTACCCCAACATGCCCGCGAAGTTGCGGATGAACATCATGGCGAAGCCGGGCGTGGACAAGGCGACGTTCGAACTCTGGTCCCTGGCGGTGTCGGCCATCAACGGCTGCGGCATGTGCATGGAAAGCCACGAGCGGGCCGTTCGCCAGCACGGCCTGACCGCGGAGCAGGTTCAGGCATCGGTCCGCATCGCCGCCGTCGTTCATGCCGCCGCCGCGACGCTGGACGGGGAACACGCGATCGGCCTGGGGTTAGCTGCCTGAATGGCAGCTAACTTAAGCGCCCATGTAAAATTCGCGTATTAGTTCGTTGTTATTCAAAGATTCTGGGGAGTCGCCTTCAAACTCCACATGCCCGTGAACAAGCACGTAGCCTCGGTCGGCGATCCGGATCGCCTGGGTAAAGTTCTGCTCCGCCATCAGCACGGAGAGCTGAAATCCGTCTTTCAGCTCCTTGATTTTGTCGATCGTCCGCGCAACCAGCAAGGGCGCCAGCCCGACCGAGGGTTCGTCGATCAGCAGCATGCGCGGATCGGACATCAGCGCCCGCGCCAGGGCCAGCATCTGCTGTTCGCCGCCGCTCATGGACCCGGCCAATTGCTTGCGCCGTTCCGCCAACCGGGGAAACGCCTCGAAGCAGAAGGCCAGGTTGTCCTTCAGCTTCTCCCGGGCCTTGTCGCGGAACGCGCCCAGGTAAAGGTTCTCGGTCACGGTCAGCCGGGGGAACAGGCGGCGGCCTTCGGGCACCAGCGCGATTCCAAGATCGACGATGGCCTCGGTCGATTTGCCTACCAGATCATGGGTCACCCCATCGATGACCGCGGTAATGGATCCGGCGGTTGGCCGAACCATTCCCATGATCGACTTCATCAAGGTGGATTTGCCGTTGCCGTTGGTGCCCAGCAGCGCGACAGTCTCGCCCTCCTGAACCGCCATGTTCACGTTGTGGAGTATGCGGATCGTGCCATAGCCGGCATCCAGGCCGGCTATGGTAAGGCTAGCGGGCAACACCGGCCCCCACGAAATCAGGTATCATCGCACGCTGGGTCATCCGGACGTTACGCCTTATTGGTTCAGGCTGGGCTTATTTCCTTACCATGTCGGCATGCCCCAGGTTTGACAAGCGTGGTGTCAGTTTATCGCGCAACGGCTGGCCGGGATGGCCCCATCCGGGTGACCGGCGCTGCCTCCGCCGCCACCCATACATCCCGGCATCCACCCCGGCCGCGCTTGTAAACCACCAGCCCATCAAACGACGCGATCGGGCGAAACCGCGACCAGGCCCGCGCGAACGCCGGATCCGCCGCGCTGAGCACGCGGATGTATTTCGTCGTTTCACGCGTATCGACCACCGCGATGTCGGGGCATCCGGCGATGAAATCATGCGCCACCCAGCGCGCGATTGGCCATTCCATATCTGCCGCGGGATCGAACCGGGCGCGCCAGACCTCGCCCTTCAAGGCCCACATCGAGTCGAAGCGGGACGCCCATGTGACGCCAGTTTCGTTCACCACCGGAAAGCCAAGCGCTATCCATTCGGAAAACGCAATATAGGTGCGCGCGTGTTCGGCTTTCAGGATGGTTTCCAGCTTATCGACGGCGGTTTGCTTCGGTTCCACCGCCTCGATGGCCTCCGGCTCCAGCAGGCGGATGGAGGTTACGCCGAACATTGCCACCGCCAAGCCCGCGCTCACCAGCGGAAGTCCGATCTTCCAACGGCGCTGTACGATTTCAGTGGAAATCCAAAGTCCCAGCGCCAGCACCGTGCTGATCGTAGCCGGTAGCCGATGATAGTACCAGTCCTTGCCGTCCACGAAGCAGACCACCGTGCTGGCTACGGCAAAAACCATGAGCGTCAGCATAAGGCCGAGATCCGGCAGGCTGCGCCGGCGCAGCCACAGCAGCCCGATGGCGACAACCTCGCCGGAGATCAACAGCATGCTGTCCGACAGCAGGGCCAGGAACGATACGTCGGTCGCACCGTACAAGGCCAGCGCCATTGGCACGGCCCGGTGCAGATACGCGGGACATAAGACGGCGACCAGACCGGCGTAACCAATCATCGCGCCGCCGGCCGCGAATGGCATAAGCCGCCAGGGCCGCAGGCCCCGGGTCAGCGCCACGCACTCCAACGCCACGAAAACCGAAGCGTATCGCGGTTTCAGCGCGCATCCCAGGCCAGCCAGCAAACCGGCTGCCACAGCCGATTTCCAGGGTATCTGCTTGCCGTCCAACGACCGCGCAAACAACGCGAGGTAAGGCAGGAACGCAGCGACCAGCAGATGTTCACGTTGGCCTATGTCGGCAGCCGGCAGGATCAGCAATGCGCTGCCGATCGCCG
>DAIEHR010000356.1 GCA_027353465.1 Acetobacteraceae bacterium
GACGATCACATCCGGCGGTCAGGTCGCGGTGAACGGCGTGGCGGACACCACAACGTCCGGCGTGGTCGAACTGGCCTATGTGAACGGCACGATCTGGCAGGAAAACGCCAGCAAGTTGTGGTGGGGTGAGACGCAGCCGAACGCATCCTGGGCACCGGCCGCGGGCACCGCGACCAGCCCACTGCCGGCGACGCCAAGCCCGACGCCAAGCCCGACGCCAACCCCGACGCCAACCCCGGCGCCGACCTCGACCGCGTCGCCCAACGACACCATGCTGCTGGCCGGGTCGTCCTCCGCGATCACCGACGCGGGCGGAAACCGCTGGACGATCACGGCCTCGGGCCAGGTCGCGGTCAACGGGGTCGCCGACGCCACCACGGCCAATGTCACGGAACTGGCCTATGTCAACAAAGAAGTCTGGCAGCAGAACGCCAGTAATCTTTGGTGGGGGAAGACCAGCCCGACTGCATCCTGGGCGTCCGGCGCCGACCCGTTGCCGGCACCTATTACCATCGCTGCCGGCACTTCCAGCACCACCGTCAGCCAAAGCCAAGTGTCTATCGCCGCCACCGCCGGTAGCCACCTGCTGTTTCTGAGTGGTTCGGGCGACGTCGTCAGCCTGTCCGGCGGCACCGACACAGTAACCGACTCGGGTGGCGGCAACACTTATATCCTGCCCGCCGCCGGCAAAGGCACCGACGTCTTCACCAGCAATATCCTGACCATCGGCGATACACTGGATCTGAAGACTGCCCTGGCGGCGACCAAATGGACCGGTTCGGCCTCGACACTGTCAAAATTCCTGACGGTGACCGACTCGGCCCAGGGTGCGACACTGTCTATCTCGGCGACATCCGGCGGATCGGGCGTGGCGATCGCGGCGATCCACGGGGCGACCACCGCGAATCTGACCAGTGTGCTGGCCCACTCGATTACCTAGCGGCCCGCCAAACCTAACGCCGCCGGAATGGACTCCGGCGGCGGCACCAAGGATAGGGGGCTTTCCGCCCCACCCTACTATCCCTAGCGGTCGATGCGGAGGGTTATCCACATTATTTTGTGCGAGCCTTCCGGATTCCCGTTGACCACCCGACAGTCAGCGGATAGGTCGGGACTGTGACAACCTCCGACACAAAACCTCTGATCCGACTCCGTGGCCGATCCATCATGGCCTTGGTCCTGGCACCCGAAGTGCCGCTGGACCGGTGGCTGAATGCGCTGGACGCGCAGATGGACCGTTCTCCGAACTTCTTCGATGCGCGTCCTGTCGTGGTCGATTTGGGTTCGGTTCCGCGTGAACAGCAGGGCGTCGCCGATTTTCTCCAGCTTCTGGAGCAGCGCGGCATTCGCATTATCGGCACCGAGGGTGCCCACCCATCCTGGGATGGTATCGACGCCTGGGGCCGGCCGCTGCCGGCATCCAGCAAGCCGGGCCGGGAGATCGAGGCGCCGGGGCCGCGGGCCGCCAACCAACCGGCCGCTGTATCAGCGGTGGCTCCCGCTGGTTCTGGCGAAGCCAATACACTGGTGATCGATCAGCCCGTCCGTTCTGGCCAGTCTATCGTGTTCGAGCGCGGCGACATTACCGTTTTGGGTTCTGTTGCTTCAGGCGCGGAAGTGATGGCGGGCGGGTCTGTTCACATTTACGGAACGTTACGCGGCCGAGCGATTGCGGGGCTTTCGGGGCATCCGGGCGCGCGGATTTTCTGTAGTAAGTTACAGGCGGAACTATTGGCTATCGATGGCGTCTACCAGACCGCGGACGACATGCCCGCGAAGGTATTGGGCAAGCCGGTGCAAGCCTGGCTGGACGGCGAACAGATGAAAATCTCGGTTCTGGATTAGGAGTGTCGCTGATGGGCAAGGTACTGGTCGTGACGTCCGGTAAGGGCGGGGTCGGCAAGACGACTTCCACTGCCGCCCTGGGCGCCGCGTTGGCGCGCGGCGGCGAAAACGTGGTCGTGATCGATTTCGACGTCGGATTGAGAAACCTCGATCTGGTCATGGGGGCCGAACGCCGCGTGGTGTTCGACCTGATCAATGTGGTTCAGGGGGATGCGAAGTTGGCGCAGGCGCTGATCCGCGACAAGCGCATCGATACGCTGTCGCTGCTGCCCGCGTCGCAGACCCGCGACAAGGATGCGTTGACGATCGAGGGCGTGGACAAGGTCATCGCCGAACTGAAGGAAAAATTCGACTGGGTGATCTGCGACAGCCCGGCGGGGATCGAGCGTGGCGCATTGCTGGCGATGCGCAATGCTGATCTCGCTGTCGTCGTCACCAACCCCGAGGTTTCTTCGGTTCGTGATTCCGACCGCATCATCGGCATGCTCGATTCAAAGACGCTGAAAGCCGAGCGGGGGGAGCGGATCGAGAAATTCCTGCTGGTGACCCGGTATGACCCGCAGCGCGCGGCGCGTAACGAAATGCTGAAGGTTGATGACGTCCTGGAGATCCTGTCGGTTCCGTTGCTGGGGATCATTCCAGAAAGCGAGGAAGTCCTCAAAGCATCCAACATTGGCGCCCCGGTAACGCTCAACAATCCCAACAGCGCCCCCTCCAAGGCCTATTTCGATGCAGCCCGGAGGCTAAAGGGCGAAACGGTCGAGGTTGTGGTTCCGATGGATCGCAAGGGCTTCATGGGCCGTCTGTTTGGACGGAGGGTCGCATGAGCCTGTTTGACATCTTCCGCAAACGTACCACCGCCCCCGTCGCCAGGGATCGTCTTCAGGTGCTTCTGGCACATGAGCGTAGCGTTATCGGCAAATCCGACCTGATCGCTTTATTGCAGGAGGAGATATTGGCCGTGATTGCCAAGCATGTGTCGGTCGATCGGGATGCGGTCCAGATCAAGCTGGATCGCGGCTCGTCGTTCTCGACGTTGGAGATCGATGTTGAAGTCCCGTTAGACGCAAAGGTGAAGAAGCCGACGACCGAGGCCGGTGTGCCGGCTTCAGCCTAGGAGAACGTCGCGACCCGGGCTGATGCCGGGCCGCGAACGGGTGTTGGTTTAACCTTCTTTCGCCTGATCCACCGTCACGCCAACGAACACGGGCTGGCCATTACGGATCACCCGCAGCGCCAGCGCGTGGTCGCTGCCGCTCAACGCGTTTCGCATTGCCTTCGCGGCCTCGGCCGGAGATCCGACGGCATGGGTTCCGACCCCCACGATCAAGTCACCCGGCTGCAGGCCCGCCGTATCGGCTGGCGATCCTGGCTGCACACCTTGAACAACCGCACCCTTGGTTCCATCGGGCACGTCAAGCTGGTCGCGCATCTGCGGCGATAGCGGTGCCAGCGCCAGCCCGATCCGGCCGCTGCGTTCATCGTGGCCCGGCTTGCCGTTGCTGGCGGTCTGCTCGTTTGGTAACGAACCGACCTTGACGGTGACGTCTTTTGTCTGGCCGTCATGCAGCACTGTCAGGTGTGCCTGCTCGCCGGGTTGGATGCCGGCAACATTCATCGCCAAGTCTTTCGGGGTGGCGATTTTAGTGCCGTTCACAGCCTGGATCACGTCACCCGGTTGCAGGCCGGCTTCGGCCGCCGGGCTGTCAGGCTGCACACCAGCCAGCAAAGCGCCACTGTTTTCCTTCAGATGCATCGCTTCAGCCGTTGCCGTGGTGATTTGTTGCGCTTCCACGCCAACATAGCCGCGCACAACCTTGCCGTCCTTCTGCAATTCGGCCGTCACGGTGCGGATCATGTCGGACGGAATGGCAAAGCCGATCCCGACGGACCCGCCGGTGGGCGACAGAATTGCGGTGTTCATGCCGATCACCTTGCCGTCCTGGGTGAACAGCGGCCCGCCGGAGTTGCCTTGGTTGATCGGCGCATCGACCTGGATAAACTGGTCGTATGGTCCCGCGCCGATGTCGCGGCTGACGGCGGACACGATACCGGCTGTCACCGTGCTGCTAAGCCCGAACGGGTTGCCCATCGCCACCACCCATTCGCCGGGCTTCACGTCGCGGGAGTTACCAAGCTGAATGAAGGGCAGGGGATGGCCTGCATCGACTTTCAGCACGGCGATGTCGGTGCGCGGATCGGTGCCGACGACCTTCGCCGGCAGCACGGTGCCGTCGTCCAGCGTCACGCTCAGGGTCTTGGCGCCTTTGACGACGTGGTTGTTGGTGACGATGATCCCGCTGGCGGCGATGATAAAGCCGGACCCTCTTGCCTCCATAGCGTGCTGTTGCTGGTGCTGTCCGTTCGGGATCATCTGGTTGAAGGGGAACGGAAGCTGCTGCATCGGGCCGGCCTGCTGATCATCCTCCAGCGCCGCTTCGGTTGGTTGCATCTTGTTGGTGACCGACACGACAGCCGGCTTCACCTTGGTGACCAAGTCGGTGAAATCGGGCAGGGCATGCGCCTGAAGCTGCGTGCCGGGCGGGTTGACCGGCGTCGTGCTGTCGGCCCATGCCGCGTGGCCAAGGGCGAACCCACCCAGGCTGGTGCCAGCGAGCAAGGTCGCGGCGAGTGCCGCGCGACGGAGGGGATGGCGTTGGGGTTGGGTATTCATGTCAGTTGTTCTTTCCCGAAAGGGTGCTGTCGGCGGAGCCTTTGCGGCGGCGAGAGAGGCGACGCCGTAAAAGCGACGTTCTGAACATGAGGCCGGACAACTAACCGTTCGCTGGGCGGAGCGATTAATCCTGTGTCATAAAGGCAACATGGAAGAAAAATCTTGGGTTCCCATTCGCCTCATCTCACTGCCGCGCGATCCTCGCGGCGTATTGCCGGTCGCATCCATTCTGGACGCTCACTATGAGGACGTGGTTGCCGACATCCAGACCCAGGCGCGCCGCATCGTCGCGCATTGCGATCTGTCATGGGATCCCGCCCGCCGGATGTCTTACGAGAATATCCGACCAGGCCAAACGGCAAGTGTCGTTCAGGTGCGGCAGCCGATCCGCGGCACCCCGGTCGGTCGTTGGCGCCCAGATGAAACAGTGCCGCGCCCACTTCGCGCCGCGCCGCAGGCCTAGCCGTCCACCGCGCGGTCAAGCTACCATCGCGGTAACGTCCATTAAGGATACTCGCCATGTCCAAGCCGCTGTTGTTCACCCCGTTGCAGATCAGAAGCGTCACGCTGAAGAACCGCATCGTCGTCGCGCCAATGCACCAGTATGCCGCCAAGGAGGGTTTCGCGACCGACTGGCATCTGATGAACGCCGGCAAATACGCCGCTGGCGGCGCCGGTCTGATGATGGTGGAATCCACCAAGGTGGAACGCCGCGGTGCCGGCACGGTCGGCGACCTGGGGTTGTGGAAGGATGAGTTCATCCCTGGCCTGAAGCGCATCACCGATTTCATCAAAGCCCAAGGCGCCACCGCCGCCATCCAAATCGGCCATTCCGGCCGCAAGGCTCGGTTGACCCGGCCGTGGGAGGGTCAGGTTCCACTGACCGCCGACCATCCGGAGATGTTCGACTGGGAAGGCTGGGATCTGGTGGCCCCCAGCGCCATCCCGCACAGCGATCGCATGCCGATGCCGCGCGCGTTCAGCCGCGACGAAATCCCCCAGGTCGTCGGCCATTTCGGCGATGCCGCCGCCCGCGCCCACAAGGCCGGGTTCGATATCCTGGAAATCCACGGCGCCCACGGTTATCTGGTGCATCAGTTCCTCTCCCCCGTCGCCAACCGGCGCAACGACGAATATGGCGGCTCCGACGCCAACCGCATGCGCTTCGCCCTGGAGGTCGCCGAGTGTGTCCGCGCCAACTGGCCGCTGGACAAGCCGCTGTTCATGCGCCTGTCGTGCGAGGACGATGCCGGCTGGGGGCCGGAACAAAGCGTCGTACTGGCGCGCGAGCTGAAGCTGCGCGGAGTGGACGTGATCGATTGCAGCGGCGGCGGTATTCTTGAGCGCTCCCCGATGGACAGCGTCCGGGCCAAGAAATACGGCTACCAGGTGCCCTATGCCGACAAATTGCGCCAGGAAGCCGGGGTCATGACCATGGCGGTCGGTCACATCGTCCACGCCGATCAGGCGGAGGCCATTCTGGCGTCCGGCCGAGCGGACCTGATCGCGATGGCGCGGGAGATGATGTATAATCCGAACTGGGCGATGGACGCC
>DAIEHR010000364.1 GCA_027353465.1 Acetobacteraceae bacterium
CCTAAGAAGAATTCAACAACTGGCTGGCAGGCACGGGATCGCCTGACCACAACAGGAGAGGGCGACCATGCGGGGGATTTTTCTGTATCTGGGGGTTGTGGCCGCGGTGCTGCTCACCGGCGCCCGGACGGGCTGCGCGGACGTGCCACAGACAATTCGGATCGGTTTGCTGAATGACATGTCGGGACCCTATTCCGACAACGCCGGAGAAGGATCGGTCGTCGCGGCGCATCTGGCAGCGGACCAATTCATCGCGGCCCACCCGGGCGTGAAGGTCGAAATCCTGTCCGGCGATCACCAGAACAAAGTCGACGTCGGGTCCGCCATCGCTCGGGAATGGATCGATGTCGCCCACGTAGATGCCATCGCTGACGTTCCCAACTCCGCTGTCGGCCTTGCGGTCAGCGACGTGACTCGCGGGACGCATGCGGCGCTGCTCGCGTCGAGCGCGGCCACTTCGGACCTTACGGGCAAATATTGTTCACCGAACACAGTCCAGTGGACATACGACACCTGGGCGGTTTCCCATGCGCTGAGCGAAAAACTCGTCGCGGATGGTGCCAGGTCCTGGTTCTTCATCGCGACAAACAACGCGCTTGGCCAGTCGATGGTGCGGGACGCCACAGCCTCGCTCGACAAGATCGGCGGCAAGGTCGCCGGCACTGCCTACACGCCGATCAATTCCAGCGACTACTCCTCTATCCTTCTGCAGGCCGCCACGTCGAACGCCCAGGTCGTCGCCTTTGCGACCGCCGGTGGTGACACAGTTTCACTCATCAAGCAGACGGCCGAATTTGGGATGAGGCAGCCGGGCAAGTCGTTCGCAGCCATGCTCGCGACCTCGAACGATGTTCTGGCGGCTGGGCTGCCAGCGGCTCAAGGGGTGATCCTGGTGCTACCCTTCTATGCCGGTCTCGATGATGCCAGCCGAGCGTGGTCAGAGGCTTTCGCCGCTCGCGATCACGGCCGTACGCCGACTGCCTTCCAGGCCGGCGTTTACTCTTCGGTGAGGGCCTATTTGGACGCGGTAGCGGCAGCGGGTTCCACCGATGGCGCTACCGTGGTTCGGCAACTCAAGCGACAGAGAATTCATGACGACGTGTTCGGCGATGTCGTGGTGCGTCCTGACGGCAGGGCGACGCACGCGATGTATGTCTTTCGGGTGAAGTCGCCGTCGGACTCGAAAGGGCCGAACGATATCCTGGAGAAAATTGGCACGCTCGCGGGCGACCAGGCTTTCCGCCCGGTGGATCAGGGCGGCTGTCCCCTGCTGTCCCAAATGCGCTGAGGAGGACGCCGGTCCGGCGCCTAAACGCCGCTGGCGGCAATCTGCCCCGCTTTGATCGCCTCTTGAAACAGCCGCCAATCCGCCTGGTTTTGCGCCGCATAGGCCACGGCAAAGTTTGCAATCGCGGTGTCGAACGCCATCCCCGTGCCCAGATATCCAGAGATCCTGGCGGGATCGCCCGAACGGGCATGGGCGCGCGCAAGCGTGACGCCGCACAGCATCGCATGATAGGGCAGCGCGCCCTCGGCCAAATCCGCGCCGACCAACGCCAGGCGGCTGTCCTTCAGGTGCCTGACGTAGCAGTGCTGATCGTCACCCCGATCCTCGGTCCAGCCGAGAAACAGATCCGGCACGGTCTGCATGATCCGCTGCCCCACCACGACCCGCTGCCCCTGGTTGCGGTAGGTGCTTGGTCCAGCGAACGGCGCCAGGACAGATGCCTGGGCTTCTTTCAATTGCAACAGCAGCGTCTGATCGTCGCGGGTGACGAACAGTCCAATCGCGCAAAACGTACCGACGCTTCCCACACCGATAACCTTGAACGCCACGTCGGCCAATTCATAACGGTCAAGCAAAATCCGCCGCTCTTCGGGCAATGACAGCGCATAGGATTCGAATGCGGTGCGGGCAACGATCTCGTGGGTGTTGTCGGGCTGGTCAGACAACGGGAAGATCAGCGGCGGTTTTTCCTTGATCCGCCAACGGCCCTTCACTTTTTCGATCAGCTTGGGATAGCCCGCGTGGCCGGCCTGCGTGGCGGTATTCAGGCGGAGCATTTCACGCGCGCGCAGCTTTTCGTCCTCGATGCCGCCCAGCACATCCGCGACATCCACGCGGGATCGCCAGGATGTCAGGGGATCGAGTCTCGTCAACTCTTGCATATGCCGCCGGTAGGCCTGCACCGCAGCCGCGGCCAGATGCCGAGCGGCCTTTTCGCCGAGGTCGCGGGCGAGGGCGTCCACCGCGAAACTGGTGGCGAGGCGCTTGATGTCCCATTCGAATGGCGCCGGCAGCGTCTCGTCAAAATCGTTGACATCGAAAACGGGGGTGCCCTCGGGGGACGCAAAGGTGCCGAAATTCGCGAGGTGGCAGTCGCCGCAAGCCTGAACCCATAGGCCCGCGACCGGGGTGTTCGCCAGATCGGCCGCCATGATGGCGGCAGCGCCCCGATAGAATGCAAACGGAGAGGCGCGCATACGGTCGTAGCGGATCGGCAGTAGGCTGGCGATTCGGTGGCGACCGGACTCCACCAGTATATCAACAGGGTCGCGACGTCCGAACGCCGGGGTCCAGGCTGCATGCGCGCTGCGCGGCACGATCTTGCGCAGCGCTTGACCGGCCTGACGGCGATCCGCCGCAGGCAACAAGGTCGCCATCTGCATCTGCTCCAGTGGCATTGGGGCGTTTCCGAAAAGTTTCAATACATCACACCGCCAGGGACGAAAATCGCAAGTGATAAAGTCGCGTCTCGGTTGCTATTGCATGAAGTCTTATCGAGATCGTCTTGATGCCGTCACATGATCCAGCCCGGTCTTAAAAGTCGGATCATCAGCAGCAGCGCTGCCGCGATAACGCCGGCAATGACGTCGTCGGCCATGATTCCAAAGGCGCCGTGCTTGCGGTCGGCCCAACCTACGGGCCCCAGCTTGGTGATGTCGAAGAACCGGAACAGGACGAAAGCCGCGATTACGCCGGCGATCGATGGTGTCGCCAATGCCAACAGCGTGATCCATTGGCCGGCGAATTCATCGATGACCACCCAGCCCGGATCGCCTTCGATCCGCGCGCGTTCAACCGCCCTATAACCGCCGAATGTCGCCAGCAAGGCGGCAATCGCCAGCAAAAGCGGCGACACCCACAGCAATGCGGCGCCGGTTATCACGGCGACGGCCGAACCCGCGGTGCCGGCGGCGATCGGGGCATACCCGCTGCCGAAGCCGGCGGCGATGAAACGCGCAACCCTCATGCGTGACGATCCAGGAACACCTGGATGGCCGCCAGTGCCGGAGGCTCCGTCAGGACGGGCGCGTGGCCGATTTCGGGCAGGGTGACCACGGTCATGTCGGGACGTTCCTTCCGCATACGGGCGACTGTTTCAGACAACAGGATGTTACTGACCGAACCGCGTACCAGCAGCAGCGGGACAGCCGCCAACGCGCCAAACAGCGGCCACAGGTCGGGCGGTGTCCTGCTGAGTAGTTTGGCGATTTTCGTGTCCCATACCGGGTGGAACCGACCATCCGACCCGGGTTGATAGGTCAGTTCCGCCATAAGGCGCCATGCGGCGTCGGACTCCAGCGACATGGGGGGCAGTATGGCTCGCAAATAGGCTCCGCAGGCGTCCAGATTTTCCAGCGCCGGGTCGTGACCCACGAAATCCCGCACGAACGCCGCACCCTCGGTCCCGATATCCGGCCCCACATCATTCAGGATCGCCGCTCGGATCAGGCCGGGCCGGGCGGCGGCCAGGCCCATGATCAGCAGGCCGCCGAAACTGGTCCCGATCGCGGCGGCATGATGGATATGCAGCGCCGCGCAAGCGTCCATCACATCGCGGGCGCAGGCCTCGGGCGCATAGCGGTTGACGGCGCGCGACCGCCCGGAGTCGCCGCGCCCCGGATAGTCGATGGCAATGATTCGACGTCCGGCGGCGATGGCGGGGGCCAGCACCGCGAAATCCGCGCCGGTTCGCACTAGCCCCGGCAGGCACAGGACGGGGGCGCGGGTGCTGCCGCCATCCCATTCGCGGACACAGATCGTCAGCCCGTCCCATGCGCGCAGCTGGTGAATTACCGCGTCCATGGAATGGCTGGCAGAATTGGCGCGGGATCGTTCCGCTGCGCCCGGTACATCACGACGTTCTCGCTGACGCGCTGGACATAGTTGCGGGTTTCCGCGGCGGGAATCAGCTCGATCCAATCCACCATATCGATGGGGCCGGTGCGAGGGTCGCCATTCTCCGCTAGCCACTGCGCAACGCGATGCGGTCCGGCGTTATAGGCGGCGGCGGCCAGTGGCAGACAATTGTCGAACCGGGTCAGCATGTCGTGCAGATAGGCGGTGCCTAGTTCAATATTGTAACTGGCATTGACGGTCAGCGTCGGCACCGCGGCCGGGATACCAAGCTCCTTGGAAACGGCAGTGGCGGTGGGCGGCATCAATTGCATCAGTCCCCGAGCGCCGGAAGGGCTGACGGCGGCGATGTCGAAGCTGCTCTCTTGGCGCATGATCCCGAGCGAAAACGCCGGATCGGGTGGGGTGGCCGGGCTATAGGGTGCGGGCCAGCCAAGACGCGGCAGTGCGATGCCGTCGCGACCCATGCGGCGGGCGATAAACACGGCGCCATCGGGCATGCCGGCATGAATGGCGAAAGCGGCGGTCAGGGCGCGTTCGGCGGTGATGGGGGCCAGTTCATCCATTCGCATCAGGAAGGTCCGGGCACGCTGAGGATCACCCCAGGCGATCAGCCATGCCGCGGCGCGCAGCACCTCGTGCCCCGCGAAGGCCAGGGCGGTCTCCGGGGTCCAGCCGGGGTCGCGGAGGTTGCTGATCCTGGATGCAGGTGCTTCGCCGAGTGCCAGGATTGCAAGTTGCCCGTAAAACGTGGTTGGCCAGGACGCGGATTTTTCATATTCCGGCCGGGGGTTTCGGCCGGCCGCGGCTTCCGTTCGGGCCAGCCAGTAGTGCGCCCTTGCCTGGGTGATCGCGGCATGCGAACGGGCCAGGAATTGAAAATGCGGTGCCGCTCGCGCCGGATCATGCAACATTCTCAGGGCGATGAAACCGGCCAGGAATTCAGCATCCGCCCGCTGTTCGTCGGCGATTTGTCCGTGGGCGATGACCACTTCATAGGCTGCGGCCGCATCGCCTTCGTGCAGCAGTTTGCGGGCCAATTGGTTCCGTTCCGCCCAGAACGCAGGCGGGTTTTGGGCATCTTGGGATTTCGCCAGCAAAGCGGCGGCTTCCGCGGTTCGGCCGGTGCGGCGCAGAGACCGTGCGAGGTCCAGTATCAATCCCGGATCGTTCCGCCGGGCCGGGGGCAGGAGTTCGGCCAGCGCTTCCGCCTGCGGATCGTCACGTTTGGCGGCGAGGCGCGCTTCGGCGGCGGCGTGGTTAACCCCGGTCAGTCGAACGATTTGCCGTGCGGCGGCGGACGAGTCGGCTAGCCAGGCCAGCCGTTCGAACCGTGCCCACTGGTCGTCGTCGGTTGCGATCCTGCCCCAACGGCGCAGGAAGACCGCTTCGCTGTTGGCGGTGTCGATCGCTTCCACCCATGCCTTGCGCGCCAGAAGGTTGGCGTCTGCCGTGCGGCCGGCATTCGCGGTGGCCTCCGCGCAGCGCAGCATAGCGGTGGTGAGGGAGATTGCCGGATCGCATTGTGCGAGTACCGAGGCGTCGTCTGGATCGGCGGCGATCGCCTCTTGCCGGCGGTGTTCCAGCATCGGCTGGGCGGGCCAATCCGGGTTGCGCTGGATGAAGTCGGCGATTTCCCGGGCCGTTGCCGCGCCCGGGGCGCGCAACCGCAGGTACAGCACGAGTTTCTGCGCCACCGGATCAGCGACACCCGAGGCGATGGCCTGAGCCTCGTTCCAATGGTTGGCCCTGATCGCGGCCATCGGATTGGGGCCTTGCGCGTGGGCGCTCCCGGCCAGAATCAGGGTGAGGCTGGCCAGCAGGAAGCGAATCACTACGCGCATGACTTCTTCTAGCAAGCCTAACCTTGCGATGCATCCATCTCGCGCCTAGGTTCGGCTACTTCGGTATAAAGTTCGGTTCGGGAGAGGGATATGTTCAAGGGTTCGCTCGTCGCGTTGATCACCCCCATGCGGGAAGATGGGTCCGTGGATGAGAAAGCCTTCGCCGCGTTCGTGGACTGGCAGATCAAGGAGGGCACCCATGGTGTGGTTCCGGTCGGCACCACCGGTGAAAGCCCCACTCTGTCGCACGACGAACACCGCCGGGTGGTGGAAATCGCCATCGAGGTCAGCAATGGCCGTATTCCGGTAATCGCCGGCGCCGGGTCTAACAGCACGGAGGAAGCCATCGCGCTGACCCGCCACGCCAAGGAAGCCGGCGCGGACGCGGCGCTGATCGTGACGCCGTATTATAATAAGCCCACGCAAGAGGGTATGTTCCTGCATTATACCGCTGTCGCGGACGCGGTGGACCTGCCGATCATCATCTACAATATCCCCCCGCGCAGCGTGGTGGACATGAGCGTGGAGACGATGGCGCGTCTGGCCAAGCATCCGAACATCATTGGGGTGAAGGACGCGACGGCCAATCTGGCGCGCCCGCTGCATACGCGCCGCTATTGCGGTGAGGATTTCTGCCAGTTGTCGGGGGAGGACCACACGGCCCTGTCGTTCAACGCCGCTGGTGGTGTGGGCTGCATCAGCGTGACCGCCAATGTGGCGCCCCGCCTGTGCAGTGAGATGCAGACCGCCTGGGCCGAGGGTCGTCTGGCTGACGCGATGGCGATCCAGAACCGGCTCGTGCCTCTGCACGACGCGCTGTTCGCCGAAACCAGTCCCGGCCCGGTGAAATATGCCGCGTCCCTGATGGGCAAGACATCCGAACGCTGCCGTTTGCCGCTCGCGCCGCTGATGGGGCCGACGCGGGAGCGGGTACAGGCCGCGATGGCCGATGTTGGGCTATTGAACTGACGTTGCGTGGTCGTGGCTGTTGCCCGGCTTGTCCGGGACGGCAGGCGCGACCATCTATCGCCCTTATGAATCAGTGATGATCCGCGTATGTCGGGTCACGAGGCAAAATGGCTGAAGCCAAGAAAAAGGGCATGATCTCCCACGGCATTGCGGCCCAAAACCGCAAGGCGCGTTTCGATTATTCGATTAAGGACACCATGGAAGCCGGCATGGTGCTGAAGGGGCCAGAGGTTAAGTCCCTGCGACTTGGCCGAGCGACGCTGACCGAGGCGTGGGCCGGGGAGCGGGAGGGGGAGATGTGGCTATTCAACTCCTATATCCCCGAATACCAGGGTGGCGTGTTGTCGCGCTTTGAGCCTCGTGCGCCGCGCAAACTGCTGCTGAAGAAAAAGCAGATCGTGCAGCTTCTGAGCGCCGTGGCGAAGCAGGGTGCGACCCTGGTGCCGCTGCAGATCCATTTCAACGACCAGGGGCGCGCGAAGGTGCTTCTGGGAGTGGGTCTTGGGCGGCAAAAGCAGGACAAGCGTGAGGCCATTAAGGACCGCGACTGGAAGCGCGACAAAGCCCGTTTAATGAGCCATCGGGGTTAGGTAGCCAGACGCAGGGGATCGAGATGGGGAAATCACTTGCCAAAACCGCGTTTTCTGGATAGAACATATCAAGAACATGTAAAGAGCTTATCGAGAAAGGTCCGATATGGGCGACGATACGCCTGACACCATTCCCAGCTTCGCCCGCGTTTCGGTCGCCGCCGTCCTGGTCTTCGAGGGTGAGGATCCAAATTCGGCTCTCACTCAGGCGGGAATTCTCGATCCGATCGCTGTTGAGGTCAGGATTGGTGAGACCGAGGACCCGTCGCAGGGCTTCTTGGGCGATGGTGTAACGCCGAACCTTCGCGCGATATTGGAGACAGACCAAGGCGATCAAAGACGGGATGCCTCGTCCGGGGGCGTGGATGCGTCCAGCATCGGGCGGATCGCGGCTCGATCGGCGGCGACCAATCCGCCGCTTCTGTCGGGCAACCGGCCGTTCGCACCGGTTCGCGGATCGGGAACCAACCGATAAGCCGCCGGGGCGTACCCGAACCGCCGACAAGCCTCATTACGCTTTCGGCCTATCGGGCCGCGTTGCCCGGCCCCGGAGTTCGCATGAAGTAACTGTAACAGACCGAAACTGGACAAACGCTATTCATCCGCCGTTAACCTTTCCGCAAAGGCGATGATCCATACTGACGCGCCGTCCGGAGGTTTACGACCATGTTCGGCCTCGCTGCCCTCGCTGTGATCCTGCTTGCTCTTACCTTGCTATATATCCATGACAAGCGTCAGACTGCCCACACGATCCTGCGCAACTATCCGATCATCGGCTATTTTCGCTATTTCGCCGAAACGCTTGGCGAATACATGCGGCAGTATCAATATTTGCCGGATTGGGCCGAACGTCCGTTCAACCGGCTGGAACGCGGATGGGTTTACCGCTCCGCCAAAGGTGTTTCCAACCTACGCAGTTTCGGCAGTGAGAACGTGCCCTCGTTTGTCTTCCGCAACGCCGCGTTCCCAGTTCTGGATGAGGAAAAGCGGCCCTATCCGGGCAAACTGATTGGCATCGCCGAAGGGAAGGGTGCCTGCCGGAAGCCCTATATGGCGCGTACATACTTCAACATCAGCGGCATGAGCTATGGTGCTTTGAGCCCTGCCGCCGTGACCGCGCTGTCGCGCGGGGCCAAGGCCGCGGGCATATGGATGGCGACTGGCGAGGGCGGACTGGCCCCGGCCCATCTGTCGGGCGGCTGCGACATCGTCATGCAGATGGGCACCGCCAAGTATGGCGTCCGCAACCCCGATGGCACATTGTCAGAGGACAAGCTGCGGGAGGTTGCCGCCCACGAAAACGTCCGCATGTTCGAGGTCAAACTGGCTCAGGGCGCCAAACCGGGTAAGGGGGGCATCCTGCCAGGCGCCAAGGTGACCGCCGAAATCGCCGCCATTCGCGGCATTCCCCAGGGTCGTGATAGCATCAGCCCCAACCGTCACCACGATATCGGCAATGTCCGCGAACTGGGTCAGTTCGTTCAGCGCGTGCGGGAGATCACCGGCAAGCCGGTGGGTGTGAAATTCGTCGCCGGAGACACTGAGTTTCTGGATAGTTGGTTCGAGGACTGCATCGCCCATCCCGAAGGCTGCCCAGACTACATCCAGATTGACGGCGGCGAGGGTGGCACCGGGGCGGCGCCATCAGCATTGATCGACTATGTCGGCTTGCCGATTACCTTGGCGCTGCCGCTGGTCGCAGCCGCCAGGGAGCGGCACGGTTTGCAGGACCGCATCCGGATCGTTGCGTCGGCCAAGCTGATCACGCCCGATAAGGTGGCATGGGCGTTGTGCATGGGGGCCGACTTCGTTTCCTCTGCCCGGGGATTCATGTTCAGTTTGGGCTGTATCCAGGCGATGAAATGCGGTTCCGGTCATTGCCCCACCGGTGTAACTGCGTCGGTGCCATCACTGATCGCTGGCCTGGATCCCACGGACAAGGCCGCCAGGGTCGCGAATTACGCGCTCCAGGTTCTGCGGGAGGTGGAAATCATCGCTCATGCCTGCGGTCTGGCCGACCCGACCGGGTTCCGGCCGCGTCACGTGACGCAGATCGAACGCGGGGTTGGCGGGTTTCGGGCGCCGCAGGGAAGCGACTGACGATCGCCCGACCTGGTCCCTTCGGCGCTAGGTCCGCCGGAGCAGCTCCCGCAAACGGAATTTCTGAACCTTGCCGCTGGGCGTGCGCGGTAGTTCGGTGACGACCTCCAGCCGTTCGGGGATGTATTGCCGAGCCATGTTCTGGGCGGAGAGGTAGGTGGTCATGTCGGCGAAGGTGAATTCGGCGCCCTGGCGCGGGCGGACAAAGGCGCAGGCGCGTTCGCCCAGGCGGTTGTCCGGGTAGCCTACCACCACGACCTCGGCGATCGCGGGATGGCGGAACAGCAGGTTTTCGACCTCTACCACGGGGATGTTCTCGCCGCCGCGAATGATGATATCTTTCGATCTGCCAGCGATACGGATGTAGCCATCGTCGTCCATTCGGGCGAGGTCGCCGGTATCGAACCACCCGTTTGCGTCGGTGTTGTCCAGATCGGGGCGTTTCAGGTAGCCCACGAAGTTGGAGCAGCCCCTGGCCTGTAGCTGCCCCTCGGTTCCGATTGGCGCCGAACGGCCGTTGGGGTCGATCACGCGGACTTCCATCCCCTTCAAAGCGCAACCGTCGGTCGTGGTGGCTCTCTCCTCGGGGTCATCCAGCTTTGTCGTGGTGACCGCACCGTTTTCCGACATGCCCCAGGCCGAGATGATCGCCGCCCCCAGCGTCGGGCGTGCCTTGGCCACCAGCGCCCGGGGGATCGGAGCGCCGGCCGAAACGAACACGCGCAGGCTGGGGGTCGCCCCGCCGCCGGAAGCGACATACTCGGTCAGGTCATTCAGGAAGGGCGTCGCACCCATGGTGAAGGTGGCACTCTCCCGGGCGATCTGGCGGGCCATCTCGGGGGCGGAGAAGACATCCTGCAGCACCGCCGTGGCGCCCAGCATCGCTGGCAGGACCAGGCCATACATGAAGCCCAGTTGATGCGCCATCGGCGACGGCATGTGGATCACGTCGTCCGCGCCCAATGCCAGCCGATCGGCGAACGGCACCAGGTTCGAAAGCATGGTGTTGGAAGTGTGCAGCACGCCCTTCGGCTCCCCGGTGGTGCCGCTGGTATATAGCAGTTGGATCACGTCGTCGGGCGCCAGCCTGGTTGGGCCGATGGCCGGCGCGGGGGACAGCAGGGCGGTGAAATCCTCGGCGCCATCAACCGATCCGCCGGCGACAAAAACAGCGGTCAGGTCAGGCAGTTTCTCTTTCAGACCGACTGCCATGGCGCCATGGGCAAAGCCGCGAAACCGTTGTGGAACCACGAATACTTTTGTCTCGGCCAGCGACAGCATGAAACTAAGCTCACGCTCCCGGAATATCGACATCAGCGGGTTGCTGACCGCGCCCAGCTTCAGACATGCCAGGTGCAGAACGGAAAACTCCCACCAGTTTGGGAGTTGAAACGAGACCGTGTCGCCCGCGTCAACGCCGCGCGCCCGCAAATTCGCCGCAACCAGACCGGCCCGGCGGTCAAGTTCGCGGTACGTCAGCCTTGTTTCTTCCGGTTCCGACAGGCCGTCGGTGCGGATGGCGACAATGGCGGTTTTGTCCAGCGGTGCCTGCATAAGGTGGTCCAGCAATGTGGTGTCCCGCCAGTCCCCGCTTGCGATCATTGCTTCCCGCCGGCTCAGGATTTTCTCCTGGTCGTATTTCATTATTATGCCTCCCGTTCAGGCGCGCATCAGGTGTTGCACGGATACTTTGCCGGCCTTTTCCCTTGCGACGATCATTTTCATTATTTGGGCGGTTCCGTCCCCGATCTCCAGGCCCATCACATCGCGCAGGCGCTGCTGATGCGGCAAATCCAGCGACCAACCGTAATGACCGTGCGTCAGCAGGCACTGGTGGATGACATCGACAGCGGTCTTGGGGCCTAGCCATTTGCACATCGCGGCTTCCGCGGTATGCGCCGCCCCGGCGTCGCGCAGCGCCAGAGTGTGGTAGCAAAGCTGGCGCACGGCGGCGATCATTCCCTCGCCTTCGGCCAGCGGGAAGCTGACGCCCTGGTATTGTGCGATCGGCGCGCCGAAGGTCTGCCGGTCCGTGATATAGGTCCAGCTTTCATCCAACGAAGCCTGTGCGGCCGCGCAACATTGCAGACCGATCAACGCCCTGCTGTAGTCGAAACCCTGCATCACCTGAACGAAGCCCTGGCCTTCGCCGGCGAGGCGGTTGCCAACCGGAATTCTGGCATCATCGAAGAAGATCGACCCGCGTCCGATGGCTTTACTGCCAAGGTCGTTGAAGCGTGTCCTGGCGATACCGGGCAGGTCCAAGGGAACCAGGAACGCGGAAACACCCTTGGCGCCTGGATCGCCCGTGCGGGCGAAGACCACGGCGGCGTCGGCCTGATCCGCCATGCTGATCGACGATTTTTCGCCACGAAGAATGTAATGATCGCCATCGCGGCGGGCGGACAGCGCCAGATTGGCGGCGTCGGACCCGCCGCGCGGTTCGGTCAGCGCCAGGGCAAACAGCGCGTCGCCCGCAACGATGCGCGGAATCCAATGCGCCGCCAGGGCAGGGGAGGCATGACGCGCCACGATCTGACCGTTCAACGACCCCAGAAGTTGAACGTAGGAGACGTTGATGTCGGCATGGGACACTGCCTCGATCACCACGCCGGTGGTGACACTGGACGCACCCATGCCGCCGTACCGTTCCGGCAGGTCGGCGCCGATGAGCCCCAGCGATCCCATCTCCCGCACCAGAACGCGGTCAATCGTGCCGGCTTGCTCGCGTGCCATGTATCCCGGCGCGAGACGTTCGCGGGCGAAGCGTTGCGCGACCTCCTGAAAGGCGCGCTGCTCCTCGGTCAATGTGGCACTCATAGTTGGTGTTTGCGGAAGTCGGGTTTACGCTTTTCATTGAAGGCGCGGACGCCTTCCTTCGACTCCTCGGTCGCGTAATACATCGACAGCGCTTGCATTCCCATGTTGCCGATGCCGCGGATGTTTTCGGAATCGGCATTGAAGGAGCGTTTGGCGATGGTAATCGCGGTCGGGCTGCGCTCCATGATTTCAGCGCACCATTTGGCAACTTCGGCATCGAGTTGGTCGTGCGGCACGACGGTGTTGACCAGGCCCATGTCGCGCGCCTCCGCGGCCGTGTAGCGGCGGTTCAGATACCAGATCTCGCGCGCCTTTTTCTCGCCGACGACGCGGGCGAGGTAGGCGGTGCCGAAACCCGGATCGACCGACCCGACCTTGGGGCCGACCTGACCGAACTGGGCCTTTTCCGACGCGATCGTCAGGTCGCACAGTGTCGCCAGCACGTTGCCGCCGCCGATGGCGTAGCCCTGCACGCGGGCGATCACCGGCTTGGGAACATCGCGAATCAGACTTTGCAACTCCTCGATCGGCAGGCCAATCATGCCACGGCCATCGTACTGCCCCTCATGCGCCGATTGATCCCCCCCGGTGCAGAACGCTCGGTCGCCCGCACCACCCAGGACGATCACGCCGACTGCTTTGTCCCAACCCGCCTGGTTGAATGCATGGATCAATTCCTCGCAGGTTTTGCCGCGAAACGCGTTCAACACCTGGGGGCGGTTAATGGTGATATGCGCGACGCCATCGCGGACTTCGTACAGGATGTCTTCGTAGGTCATTGGTTGCTCTCCTTAACCCGCCATCGTCAGTCCGCCGGAGACACTGATCACCTGTCCGGTGATGAAAGCCGCGTCGTCGGAGGAGAAGAACAGGATTGCGCCGGGAAGGTCCTCGGGTTCGCCGATACGGCCCATCGGCACGGCGCGGCGGAAGGCTTCTTCCAGCTTTTCGGGATTGCCCGCGCCGCGCTTGTATTCGGCGAACAGCGCGGTGTTGGTCGCACCGGGGCAGACGACATTGACGCTGATGCGGTGGCGGGCATGTTCGCGCGCCAGGGTTTTGGCAAAACCGATCAGGCCGGCTTTGCAGGCGGCATAGACCGCTTCCCCCGAGGAGCCGACGCGGGCGGCATCGGAGGCAATCATCACGATGCGTCCACCGCCCTGCGCCGTCATGCCGGGCAGAACGGCGTGGGTCAGGTTGAGCGCGCCGATGAGGTTGATGTCGATCAGCTTGCGCCATTCGTCGGGCTTGCTGTCTTTGAACAGGCGGAAGACATCCCAGCCGGCGTTGTTGACCAGGACATCGACGCGGCCATGCCGAGCGGCGACGCCTGCGACGGCGCTGACGACAGCTTCGTGGTCGGTGATATCGCAGGCGATGGCTTCGGCGTGCCCGCCGGCCGAGGTGATCGCATCCGCCACTTTTTGCGCGGCGGCTTCGTTGATATCGAACACCGAGACATTGGCACCTTCTTCAGCGAAGCGCCGGCAGGTTGCCCCGCCGATTCCGCCGCCGCCGCCGGTGACGATGACAATTTTTCCAGACAGACCGCGCATTGTTTCCTCCTTCAAGCGGGCGGTGCGGATATATCTGGCGCCCGGAATATAGCAATGGTATGTCATATTCGTCGCCGCCCGGCAAGTCACATGTAGCAAGGTATTGATGGATCAGATCGCGCCGATCGATGGGTTGGGTGAAGCCGCCCGGTTCGACATTGCCAACCGGCTGTTCCTGCGGCTGTACCAGGCGTCCAACCTGCTGCACAAAACCGGCACCCGCGCGGTCAGCGCGCAGGGGGCGACGACGCAGCAATGGGCTGTTCTGGGTGCCTTGTCGCGGCCCGGCGTGCGGGATGCGGGGATGACGGTAAAGGAGCTGATCGGGTTTCTGATGGTCAGCCGGCAAAACCTGACGGCGGTGCTGGACCGGCTAGAGCGCCACGGCCATATCGAGCGTGTCCGGACCGCTGGTGACGGCCGGTTGCGGCATATCCGCCTGACCCCCGGCGGCGCGACGACCTGGGGCGCGATGCAGCAGGGAATCCGAACATACTACACCGAGGCCCTGGAGGGGTTCTCGACGGACGAGTGCGTGCAGTTGTTCCGTCTGCTGGACCGGCTGCGCGGCAGCTTGGGCGGTATCGCCGGCCCGGACGCCGACTAGGGTGCGAGCCGGTAGGCCATCCGCACGGGCGAGGTTCGATAGGCGTCCAACGTCCGGCCGGGCGGGATGTCACCGGCGATCGATGGCGTGCGAAGCAGGATTTTGGGCGCGTTCTGCCGGATCGGCGCGGTCAGCAGGTTGCGGTTGACGGTGGAGGGCCAGCCCGCTGCCAGCGGCGGCGGCAAGCCGGATTCGGCCAGTTTCCGCTCTTCGGGCCAAGCCGCATAGACTTTCGTCCGGTAATCGGCGCCGAGGTTCGGCGCCCCTGAATGATAGAGTTCCACTGCCCTGGGCCAGGACTGGGTTTTGGCGAACAACTGCAACAGCAAGCGCGCCCCGTAATCGGCGTTTGCCATAGGATCGAACGCCTGATCCAGGCTGGCAAATGCCTCGGGATGGTGGGTCAGGCTGATTTGCATGCAACCGACGTCGATGGACCGGGTCACCCGAGGGCGCATCGCGGCGGCCGCCGCGACCGCCTGCGTCTTGACGTCGTAGAAACTACCCTGACCGTCGAAATCGATCGTCCATGGCCATGGATTGAATAGGCCGGATCTCTGGTCTTTCCGCCCGCTCTCTACCCGGGCGATCGCCGCCAGCAGATAGCGCGGTATACCGTGCGCGCCCTCGGCGGAGGCGATTGCTTGTCGGCACATTTGGTTTGGAAGGGTCTGGACGAAATTCTGCGAGTCCGCTTTTGCTCGGACAGGAAGAAAGAGTGCCAGTAAGGCCAAGGGAAGACGCCAGTTCATGGCGCGGGTTTAACCGTAAAAGGTTAACAAATGGTTTATGCCCAGCGTTTACGGTTGCCCGTGTGCGCCGGCCGCCCTGAACCTGTATCGGATTTCGCGGACCCGGCCGCCTGCCGCTTCGATCGTCAAATCCCCGTCGCGCGTCCGTGCGACCAGCGCATCGTCGTCGAATCAATCGGCCTCGGCATAATGTCCGGTTGCCTCTCTCATCGACCCTCGGACCGGTGTAAATTCCGCAAGCCTTGCGTGGCCAGCGCGGAAAGCTTCCTCCATGCTGACGAAGGTTTCGGTAGAGACGTAAACCGGTTCGGGCATGTTGTCCCGGTTGATTTCCCAAACGAACGGCGCTGTGCCGCGCCGGGATCGGCGCACGACGACCTTAATCGACAGCGCTTCCTTGCTAAGTCTCATGTATGTGGATACTCCCCGGCACACCGATTTGCGGCTCGACCTGTTAAAGTGGAACTCTATCGATCCGATAATGTATAAGTTGTTCTATAAGAATGAACTAATGCGTGATCGCGTTGACATACCGGTCCTTGCGAAAATGACCATGACGGGTGGGGTTGTGGATGTCGAACCGGATTCCGGCAGGGCGCGGCGTTACAGTCGGAAACTTGGGGTTACAAGGGCCGGTGGCATAATATGCGCGGCAAGGTTGATGCCGCGCCGTTCTAGCGGTGGGACGTCAGCTACCGAAAAGGAGTCGAGCGATGAAGTGGGCTACCGTGAGCGCGGCCATTTTGCTGATTGGAATAGGCAGTGCCGTCGCGCAACCGCCGCCGCCGACCTATGCGCCGGTTCCCCCGCCACGTGTCGAGGTCGTTCCGCCGCCCCCCGCCGGACCGGTGGTCTGGCAACCGGGCCACTGGCACTGGGATGGTTACCGCTACATATGGGTCGGCGGTCACTATGTGCAGCGCCGACCGCATTACGTCCGTTACGTCGAAGGCCATTGGGCCTGGGCGCCACGCCTTGGGCGATACGTCTGGCGGCCCGCGCACTGGGAATAGCGATCACCCCAGGGTGGTCACCACGGGCACGTGGTCCGAAGGTTGCGGCTGATCGCGTTCCGCCCTGTTGGGGTCGGCGGAGATCAGCCGCTCCGCCAGAGTGGGCGACAGTAGGGCGTGGTCGATGCGCAGCCCCATGTCGCGTTGCCACGCACCGGCCTGATAGTCCCAAAACGTATAGATCGGCCCGTGCGGATGCATGGCGCGGACAGCGTCGGTCAGCCCCATCCACAGCAGTCGGCGGTAGCGTGCCCGCGATTCCGGTCGGTTGAGCGCGTCATCCGGCGACAGCGCGCCGGGGGCGTAGTCTTCGTCAGTCGGGCAGACGTTGAAATCGCCCGTGACGATCAGCGGGCGGTCCTGGTCCAGAAGCGTTTGGGTTCGGTCGGCGAGGCGATCCATCCAGGCGAGCTTGTATGCAAAACCTTCCTCGCCACGGCTGTTGCCGTTGGGCAGGTAGATGCCGATCATGGTGATACCCGCTGCCTCAATCTCGATATAGCGGGCCTGGGCGTCGTCTTCGGGCAGGCCGGGCAACGCGCGGTGGACGACGGTGAACGGAATCCGGGCCAGGACGGCCACGCCATTATAGGATTTCTGCCCGACAGCTTCCGCTGTATAGCCAAGGCCGTGAAACGGCAGCGCCGGGAATGCGGCGGCTTCGCACTTGATCTCTTGCAGAAACAGCACGTCGGGCTGGGTCTGTTGCAGCCAGCGCTGCACATGGCCTTCTCGCTGACGGATCGAATTGACGTTCCAGGTGGCGATCTTCACGTCGGTTCACTCCCATGGCCGGCGCCTTGCCCGGATAGCGTGCTTGTGGTCACAGTGCGGTCAAATTTTTCCCAAGGGCGCATCATGGCGATCGAACTCTATACCTGGAATACACCGAATGGGCGCAAGATCAGCGTGGCGCTGGAGGAGATGGGCCTGCCGTACAATGTGCATCCGGTCAACATCTCGAAAAACGAGCAGTTCAATCCGGACTTTCTGAAAATCAGCCCGAACAACCGGATTCCCGCGATTATCGATCCGGAAGGCCCGGGCGGAGAGCCGATCAGCGTGTTCGAATCGGGCGCGATTTTGATCTACCTGGGGCAGAAGACCGGCAAATTCTATCCCTCCGACCTGCGCAAGCAGGTGCCGGTGCTGGAGTGGCTGATGTGGCAAATGGGCGGATTCGGCCCGATGCCCGGCCAGGTGCATCACTTCCTGCAGGTTGAAAACCCCGTGGACCAACGATATGGGCTGGAGCGGTATTCCAAGGAAACCGCCAGGCTGTACGGCGTGCTGGACCGCCGGTTGGCGCAGCATGAATACGTGGCCGACGAACTCTCGATCGCCGATTTTGCTATCCTGGGTTGGGCGTGGCGGCACGAGCGGCACAAGATCGATCTGGCGAACTTCCCGAATGTGCAGCGTTGGTACGCGGCGCTGATGGCGCGGCCGGCGACGGCGAAGGGGTTCGAGGTAGCACTTAGCTAGATTCGGGTTTGACGCTGAGGCAGCGCTTCCCTACAAGGGGTATTGCAAACGCCGTGTCTGGATTTCCCGGGTAACTGGGTGGTTCAGGGATGTTCCCCCGGCGGAGGGGTGGCCGAGTGGCTGAAGGCGGCGGTTTGCTAAACCGTTGTACGGGGTCAACCCGTACCGTGAGTTCGAATCTCATCCCCTCCGCCAATCTTATCATTCAAGCACTTGATTTAACTCCATTGTTCGCGGATCGGAGCGCTGCTGCGCCTTGCGCTACCCCAACATCTTTGCGATTGTCTTTGCACGTTCGCGCACGCGGCGCGCCCACGGGGGTCAGCGTTACTGGCGCGATGGAGTAGCGAGCGGTCGGATATACCACCCCGAGTCACAAAACGGAATCGAAGGTAGCATCGGTAGCATCGGGCAACGCCAGTCCAACGGGCACGCTCGTCCAGGTATTCCACCCGAGACGCGGCGGGGTCGCTCCATTCAGCGACAGTGGAAACCTAGCGCCCGCGCCCAGCACGGGATTGATGACGAAGCCCACCTCCAAACCGAGGAATGCCTGAA
>DAIEHR010000376.1 GCA_027353465.1 Acetobacteraceae bacterium
ATCACTGGTGGAGCCGAGGGGAATCGAACCCCTGACCTCCTGAATGCCATTCAGGCGCTCTCCCAACTGAGCTACGGCCCCGACCGGTGAGGGAGGGGGTATAGCCACCTCGTTCCGCCGGATCAAGGGCAACAATGCGGATTTTTTAGGTTTTTTCCGCGGGCGCTAAAACGCGACGTTTCGGCGGAAAGACCAATACAGCGGCTGGCGGCCGGCGCGCAGGGCCTTGGCCTCATAGCGGGTCGGCGGCCAGCCATCGGGGCGCTCAGTGGCAGGCTCCAGGGCTGTGAACAGGGTCTGGGCGGCCATCGTGTCGCGAACCCACGCCTGATAGGTTGGGTCATCGCTGGCGACGCGCCATTCAGCCCCCGGCTTCAGCACGCGGGCCAGCAGCGGCAGCATGGCCGGATGCACGAATCGGCGCTTGGCATGCCGAGCCTTGGGCCATGGGTCGGGAAACATCAGGAACAGGCGGTCCAGACTGGCGTCCGGCAGCTTGCGCAGCAGGATTCGCGCGTCGTCGGTCCAGACGCGTAGATTGGGGGGCAATGGACCGTCGGCCTCCTGGCCTTCGGTGACCAGGGCGGACAGCAGCGAGCAGATCCCGTTTTCGAACACCTCGCACGCGATCAGGGTCACGCCTTGGTTGGCGCGGACCTGGGCGATGGCATGCTCTCCGCCGCCAAAACCGACCTCCAGCCAAAGCGGCCCCGCCGGAAGCGTTTCCGGCAGGGCAAGCCTTGGAAGGGTGACATCCAGAAGAACTTCCTGGCGGGGACGCAGCTTATGGCCGCGTGCCCTGCCGTAGAGTCGATCCGGTGGTGGTTTCAGGTTGGTGGGCGTTACCGCCCGAACGCTGCCTTCAACGCCGGCACCAGATCCGTCTTTTCCCACGTGAAGGTGCCCTTCGTTTCGTCCGGCGTGCGCCCAAAGTGACCATAGGCCGAGGTCGGCGCGTAGATCGGGCGGTTCATGTGCAGATGCTCGCGGATGCCGCGCGGGGACAGGTTCATGACCTCGCGCAGGACCTTCTCCAGCTTGGTTTCATCGACGTCCTTGCCGGTGCCGTGCAGGTCCACATAGACCGACAACGGACGCGCAACGCCGATGGCATAGCTGATCTGCAAGGTGCAGCGATCCGCCAGGCCGGCGGCAACGACGTTCTTCGCGAGATACCGGCAGGCATAAGCGGCGGACCGATCGACCTTCGTGGGGTCCTTGCCGCTGAACGCGCCGCCGCCATGCGGGGCCGCGCCGCCGTAGGTATCGACAATGATCTTGCGACCGGTCAGGCCGCAATCGCCGTCGGGTCCGCCGATGACGAACTGGCCGGTCGGGTTCACGTGGAACTCCTCCTCGGGGCACATCCAGCCCTTGGGCAGGATCGTTTCGACCAACGGCCACAGCAGACGCTTGATTTCCGCTTGCTCCATCCCGGCTTCATGCTGGGTGGACACGACGACCGAGGTGGCGCCGACCGGCTTGCCATCGGCATAGCGCAGGGTGACCTGGCTTTTCGCGTCGGGAAGCAGGCCACGAACGGTGCGATCACCGGCCTTGCGCTGGTCACGGATGGTACGAAGGATTTCGTGCGCGTAGTACAACGGCGCGGGCATCAGCGTTTCGGTTTCCCGGCAGGCATAGCCGAACATGATGCCCTGGTCGCCGGCGCCTTCATCCTTATTGCCGGCGCTATCCACGCCCTGCGCGATGTCGCTGGACTGGGAGTGCAGGTGGACCGCGACATTCGCGTTCGCCCAGTGGAAACCATCCTGCTCATAGCCGATGTCGCGGATCGCCATGCGGGCCAGATGAGTCAGCAGTTCCGGCGTTACCGTCCCCGGGCCGCGGGTTTCGCCAGCCAGAATCACGCGGTTGGTCGTGACCAATGTCTCGCACGCGACGCGGGCATACGGGTCAGCCGCCAGGAACGCGTCAAGCACCGTGTCGCTGATCCGGTCAGCAACCTTATCCGGGTGGCCTTCGGATACTGACTCCGAGGTAAATAGATACTCGCCCGTGTCCCGCATGGGTAATGCCTCGCGTCAGGAAGGGTTGATATCCGCTGTAACAGCGGTCGGCGGAATGCCGGAAGTCGGCGGGTGTGTGGCGGAAATGGCCGTTACGGTCAAGCTTACCGCCTGTCACAAGTGGCGTTTCGCCACCGTGGTCCCCGCAGCATTGACCCATAATGGTGCTTCACTCACGCCATGCCAAGGACATCCATCATGGAATAGAGCCCAGGCGGCTGGGTAATCGCCCAAAGTGCCGCCCGGACGGCGCCGGTAGCAAAAGTGCGGCGGTCGAAGGCCCGGTGTGTCAGCACGATATGCTCGCTGGCGGCGGCGAAGATAAGGCTGTGTTCGCCCACCACCTGACCGCCACGCAAGGCGGCAAATCCGATGGCGCCGGTCTTGCGCGGGCCAGTGTGCCCATTCCGTCCCGATTCGATCACATCGTCCAATTTCACGTCCCTGCCCTTTGCGACCGCCCGGCCCATACCGATCGCCGTCCCGGATGGCGCATCCACCTTCTGGCGGTGATGCATTTCGACGATTTCCGCGTCGTACGCCTCGGCGGGCAAGGCCGCGCCCATGCGTTCCGCCAACGCCAGCACAAGATTGACCCCGGCGGAGAAGTTCGAGGCATAGACGACTGGGACTTGCCGAGACGCGGCTTCGACGGCTTCCTCGTCCGCCGGGGACAGGCCTGATGTTCCGAGGATCCAGGCTTTTCCAGATGCGGCCATGACGGTTGCCGTGGCCCTTGCGGTGGCCGCGTTGGTGAAGTCGATGATGACGTCAGACCTGGCCGCCAGGGCAGCGAGATCAGGGTTTGCGCGGCTGGTGCCACCGGACAGCGCCGCACCGGCGGCTTGGGCTTCCTCGGTCAGAAGCTGGCCCATCCGGCCGGTGATGCCGGCGATACCGATCGTGGTGGTCATGGTGTCCTTCCCCCTGGTCCCCGGATTCTGTGACCAGCGGAGCGGTTAGTCCAGCGTCTGGTTCGCGTTAATGTATCGGCAGCAGAAACGCATTTCCATCGATCAGGTTCTTCAGGCTCAGCCCCCCTACCCCCGCCAGCAGCAGGATATCCGACCCGTTCGGGGCCGCGATGGTCAGGATCGTGTTCGAACCGCTCACGGAGGCCGACACGTAGCTACTCAAATTACTCCGGTCGGGCGCCAGCGACACGCCCCCGAGGATTTGTGTCAGATCAATCTGATCGCCCCGAGCCATATTAAAGCCCGCGATGGCCTGCGCGCCCGGCATCGCGGCAATCGCGAAACTGTCCGTTCCGCCGCTGATAAAGCCGATCCCGCCCGCGATTTGAAGTGTGCTGTTCGCGCCAATGAAGATCGTGTTGACCCCGCTATCGAGATTGAGCGTGAGATTTGTGTTGTTCAAGGTTGCGATCGTATTGCCCGCGCTGCTGACCATCCAACCGGAGCCGCCGACAATACCGAGGTAGCTGCCGCCGATGTCGCCAAGGCTAATCGTGTTGGCGCTTCCGATCGCATTCAAACTGGCAATCCCCGTGATCTCGATCGTCGCTTGGTTGCCGAAAACAGTGCTACCTGTTCCGCCTTGCATCACCAGCGTGGTATTCGTGCCGAGGCTGATCGCGTCCCGATTGCCAGTCAGGGTGAACGACGCATTTTCGATGGTCGCGATGGACTGGTCCGAGGCGACGAGCGCGATACCGGTGCCACAAATGCCACAGTATCCGCCGCTTCCATTGATCGTCGCAGAGGCGTTGCTCGTCAGATTGACCGATGCGCCTGCAACGGCGTTGTTGACGATGTTACCGGAGCCTCCGATCAGTCCGACATAGCCGCCTAAGGAAAGGTTGATGGTATTTCGTCCGCCGAAGACATTCACGGCGGAAACACCCTGGTCGAGCGTCACTGTGCCGGCTGACAGAATGACATTGTCCCCAGAACCCGAACCGATCTCCAGAGACGTCCCGGGTTCGGCGTTGAGGGTATCTCCGGACCCGTTGAACAGCGCATTGCCGGAGACGAAAACGCCCATCGTTGGCGTGAATTCGTAGGTCGCATTAAGCCCTGCCACACCGTCAGTAGCGACGACGATGTCCCGGCCTTCATGCCCAAGGAGATTAAATCCGGTATTGATGACGCTGGCGGATGTAGGGAGGATCAGGGCGTTTCCCTCCGGCGAGGCCGCCCCGTCAGACTGAAATGCCAACCAGCCGGTTTGCAGGGATGCCCCTGTGGTGGCGAGTTCGGAGTATCCGACCTCCCCGCCGCTGCCGAGGAAGAAGATGTCGGTTCCACCTAAGCCCGCGAAGTTCTGTCCGTTGCCGATCTGTTGGTTATTCAGGACGGGGTTCGCGGTCAGGATGGCGTTTGCCACGGCCTGATTGTACGAATAGCCGATGGCGTTCATTAACAAGAGGTCGCTTGCCGAGATGCCCGCGATGCTGCCGGGTGTTCCCGCTGCCGCATAGGCGTCAGTGGAAAGCGTGCCGGCGGTTGCCCAGTCGCCGAGATCTCCCGGGGCAGCCGTATTGAAGTTTCCCAAATCAGTCGTGCCATTATCGAGCGAAAAATAAGCGATCGTCGAGGCGGCGGTCGCCAGTGTTCCCGGCGATGAATAGCGAAACTTATCCAGGGCTGATGGAGTTCCGGTCACAGCGATCGTCGAGATCCGACCGAGTACCTCGGCGATCTCGTGTTCGGCGACAGCGAGGAAGTCGTATTGGTTCGGCGCCACTATGGCGGTATTTAAGAAGTTGAAATAGGCGCTGCTGGTAAATCCGACCCATCCATCGGCGGGCGTGCTGATGGAGTGTCCCAGGGTTTTATATTGGGCGGTATTGACCGTGACCGTACCCAGATTGGTTATGATCGGTTTTGCGAGGATAGCGGATTCTGATTCACCGAGGGCGGTGCTGGGTAGCGGGGTTCCATTGATTTCGCCGTAGCCGACGCCGATGACGATCGAGGCTGTGGTTGCAAAGAGCGCGTCATATAAATGAGCGACTTGTTCCATTGCGGCTTTAAAGCCCGCGGGCGCGTTGCCGACGCTTGGGTCCCAATTTAAGACTATATCCATCAATACGATCCGGCGCTGTATTTTATTGAATACTACTTTATCTAACCATTGCTATCACTTCGAACTGCAATGGTCATTCTAGCGTAAGGTGAACGTATCGCGGATCCCGGCCATCCGATGGGCTGTTATCCATGAGGCAACATTCAGAATTCATGTTTCCATATTCTTGATTAATATTTTGGTGCATCGCTAAGCCCTTCGGGGGAACAGCCAAAAGACTAGGCGACGAAAGCATAGATTACGTTGAACTAAATGTTATTTCACGCCACATCGTCCATCCCATTGTCCGGACTGGATAATCACCGTGAGATAACGTTTCGTACGTGGTGGTACAGTGCCATCTCCGAATGAAAACCTGGTATAACGGCGTCGGCGGCTGTCCGGCGGCGGCCCGCGTCCCGCGGCCCGCCATGACGGGTGGCAGGGTAGCGCCTCGCTCGGTGTCGGTTCGGTTGTTTCTCATTCGGCGCCAAGGCCGCGTTTCATGGGCGCGGGAAGATACGGAGGCGCCAGCCGGGTTTTGTGAACCGAAGGTCCTGGGGCGCCTGCCTGGCCCAAATCTGGGCAGCCCCCAGGGCCGTCAGTCCGACTTTTGTATCGCGATCGCGGTGGTCGTTTGCCCCGCGAAGATCGTGCGCTAGCCCCGGCCGCCCTCGAAGAACGCCGCGACCTTGGCAAAGAAGCCCTCGTGGTCGGGGCTACCCTTGGTGCCCTTACCCGCTTCGGCCTCGAACGCCTCCAACAGTTCCCGCTGCTTTGGGGATAGGTTCTGTGGGGTTTCCACGGCGACCTGGATGAACATGTCCCCACGCGCTGCACTACGCAGGACAGAGAACCCCTTGCCGCGCAAGCGGAACTGATCGCCGGTCTGGGTGCCGGCGGGGATTTTCACCTTGGCACTGGACCCATCGACAACCGGGACCTCCACCTCGTCGCCCAGTGCGGCCTGGGTCATGCGCAAAGGCACGCGCATCAGGATATTCGCCTGTTCGCGCTGGAAGAATTCATGCGGCCGAACCGAGACATGAACGTACAGATCGCCGTTTTGCGCACCAGGTCCGCCAGCCTCGCCCTCCCCGGACAAACGAATGCGGGTGCCGTCCTCGACGCCGGCGGGAATGGCGACGGACAGGCTGCGTTCGCGCTGCACGGTGCCGGCGCCCTGACAGACCCGGCATGGATTGCGGATCACACGTCCCTGGCCATTGCAGGTCGGGCAGGTACGCTCGATCAGGAAAAAGCCCTGCTGCGCCCGCACCTTGCCGGCGCCCTGGCAGGTCGGGCAGGTCGATGCCGCCTGGCCTTTGTCCTGGGAACCGGAGCCTTCGCAGCTTTCGCATTTTACCCGCGTCGGCACACGGAGATTGACCTTGGTGCCAGTGAAGGCCTCCGCCAGATCGATCTCCACGCTCTGACGCAGATCGTTGCCTGTACGCGGGCGCTGGGAGCCGCCGCCCCGGCGACCCATGCCGAACATCTGGTCGAAAATATCGCCCAGATCGCCCGTTGCCGAGAAATCGAACCCACCCATGCCGGCGCCGGCACCGCCGCCGCCCTGCTCGAACGCCGCATGACCGAAGCGGTCATATGCGCCGCGCTTCTGGTCGTCCTTCAGGATGTCATAGGCCTCGCTGACATCCTTAAACTTCGCCTCGGCCTTTTTGTCACCGGGATTGCGGTCCGGGTGATACTGCATGGCGAGCTTTCGGTACGCCTTTTTCAGGTCGTCCGCACTCGCGTTCTTTGCCACGCCCAGGGTGGCGTAATAATCCTGCTTGGCCATCTCAGCCCTTATACCATCACGCGCCGGTGAAGCGCCGGTAAAACGTCATCGCCCGAACGGAAATCGCGCCCGCCTTCGATTGAAGCGCGGGCGCGACCCTTCATCCTAAGTCAGGCCCTTCGATCAGGCGGACTTTTTCTTCTTGTCGTCAACTTCCTCAAACTCGGCGTCAACGACGTTATCGTCATGCGGAGCCTGCGGACCGGCGTCGCCACCACCCGGCGCTTGCTGGCCGGCAGCGGCTTCGGCCTTATACATGGCCTCGCCGATCTTCATCGCCGCCTGGCTCAACCTGTCGGACGCCTGCTTCAGGGCCTCCGCGTCAGTGCCTTCCAGCGCCGACTTGGCTGCCGCGATGGCGGCTTCCGCCTCACCACGTTCCTGCGCGCCCACCTTGTCGCCATGCTCCTTCAGGTTCTTCTCGACCTGATGGACCAGGCTTTCGGTGTGGTTGCGGGCCTCGATCGTCTCACGCCGCTTCTTGTCGGCTTCGGCGTTCGCCTCGGCTTCCTTCACCATGCGCTGGATGTCGGCTTCCGACAGACCGCCGCTGGCCTGGATGCGGATCTGCTGCTCCTTGCCGGTGGCTTTGTCCTTCGCCTGCACCGACACGATGCCGTTGGCGTCGATGTCGAACGTCACCTCGATCTGCGGCACGCCGCGCGGCGCGGAGGGAATGCCGGTCAGGTCAAAGTTGCCCAGCAGCTTGTTGTCAGCCGCCATCTCGCGTTCGCCCTGGAACACCTTGATGGTCACGGCCTGCTGGTTGTCGTCGGCGGTGGAGAAGGTCTGGCTCTTTTTGGTCGGGATCGTCGTGTTGCGGTCGATCAGCCGGGTGAACACGCCGCCCAGGGTTTCAATGCCCAGCGACAGCGGGGTCACGTCCAGCAGCAGCACGTCCTTGACGTCGCCCTTCAGCACGCCACCCTGAACCGCCGCGCCGATCGCCACGACTTCGTCGGGATTCACGTTGCGGGCCGGGTCCTTTCCGAAGAACGCCTTCACCGCGTCGATCACCTTCGGCATGCGGGTCATGCCGCCGACCAGGATCACTTCCTGGATTTCGCTCGCGGTCACCCCCGCGTCCTTCAACGCCGCCCGGCAGGGTTCCAGCGTGCGCGTGATCAGGTCATCGACCAGCGATTCCAGCTTGGCGCGCGACAGCTTCAACACCAGGTGCTTCGGCCCGGAGGCGTCAGCGGTGATGAACGGCAGGTTGACCTCGGTCTCCTTGGAGGACGACAGCTCGATCTTCGCCTTTTCCGCGGCTTCCTTGAGGCGCTGCAGAGCCAGCTTGTCCTTGCGCAGGTCGATCCCCTGTTCCTTGCGGAACTCATCGGCCAGATAGTCGATGATGCGCAGGTCGAAGTCCTCGCCGCCCAGGAACGTGTCGCCGTTGGTCGATTTCACCTCAAACACGCCGTCGCCGATTTCCAGCACGGAGATGTCGAAGGTGCCGCCGCCGAGATCGTACACCGCGATGGTGCCGGCGGACTTCTTATCCATGCCATAGGCCAGCGCGGCGGCAGTGGGTTCGTTGATGATGCGCAGAACGTCCAGACCGGCGATGCGGCCGGCGTCCTTGGTCGCCTGACGCTGGCTGTCGTTGAAGTAGGCCGGTACGGTGATGACCGCCTGGGTGACGGGTTCGCCCAGATACGCCTCGGCGGTTTCCTTCATCTTGCCCAGGATGAACGCGCTGACCTGGCTTGGGGAGTATTTCTCGCCACGGCTTTCAACCACGGCGTCGCCGTTGTCGGCGCGCACGATGGCGTAGGGCACCATGCCCTTGTCCTTGGCAACCAGCGGATCGTCGTAGCGCCGGCCGATCAGGCGCTTGATGGCATACAGCGTGTTGGTCGGGTTGGTGACGGCCTGACGCTTGGCCGATTGGCCGACCAGACGCTCGCCGCTTTCCGCAAACGCGACCATGCTGGGGGTTGTGCGCGCGCCTTCGGCATTTTCGATGACGCGGACGTCTTTGCCTTCCAGGATGGCGACGCAGGAATTCGTGGTACCGAGATCGATACCGATCACTTTACTCATTTGAAAAGGCTCCTTTCAGCGGACTACGGCGGCCCGAAGCACCGACGCTGTCCCTTGGGTGAATAAGTGGGATGTATGAGACCAAGCGGTCTTGGACAAGGGTTTCAGGCGAATTTTCCGTTCCATTTTGTCACAAATGCCGGATTTCTAGCCCTTCGCGGGTCCAGCGAGTTCCGCGGCCGGGGCCTTGGCAACCACAACCATCGCCGGACGCAACAAACGGCCGTTCAGGGTCCATGCCTGCGACCAGGCCTGGAGGACCGTACCGGGGGCATGGGTCTCGGTTTCCTGCTCCTGCATCGCCTGGTGTAGATTGGGGTCGAACATCTGGCCGACCGGATCGTTGCGCTTGATGCCGTTCCGCTCCAGCGTGCCGACGAAGCTGCGTTCCATGCTATCGAGACCCTCGCGGATCTTCGACACGATGGCCGGCTGGTCGGCGGCGGCGGGCGGCAGGCTGTCGATGCCGCGTTTCAGATTCTCGGCGGTTTCAACCACGTCGGTGGCAAATTTCTGCACGGCGTATTGCCGAGCGTCGTCGATATCCTTGCGGGCGCGGGTGCGGACGTTGGCGTTTTCCGCCTCGGCGCGCATCCAGCGTTCCTTCATCTCCGCCAGTTCGGCCTCAAGCGTCGCGACACGCTCGTTCGCCGCTTGAAGTGCCTGTTCGGGCGTGAGGTCTTCTGTGGGGGGCGCGGCGTCAGGGGCGGCCGCGGACTGTTCTGACATGGTATCCTGATCGGGCTGAGGGTCTGTTGGCATGATGAACACGTGTTAAGGTACGGCCTTCAGTTAGGGAAGGCCTTGCGCCAGAACAACCCGTTTCGTCTCGTTAGTTTCATCCCAACAGTTGGCCGATGACCCTGGCTGTGTAGTCCACCACCGGGATGATGCGGCCGTAATTGATCCGGGTCGGACCGATCACGCCGATCGCGCCAACGATCCGGCCGGCGTCGTTGCGAGCCGGGGCAACCACCATCGAGACGCCGGAGGTGTTGAAAACGCCACTCTCGGCGCCGATGAAAATACGGACGCCGTCGGATTTTTCCGCCAGTTCCAGCAAGCGCAACATCGTTTCCTGCGCTTCCAGGCGTTCGAACAAGGTCTGGATCGCGGTCAGCCGATCAAGCTGGGTGACGTCGGACAGCAGCCGTGCCTGCCCGCGGACGATCAGGCTGCCGGAGCGGCCCTCGCCGGTCCAGGTGGCCAGACCCGCGGCAACCACCAGCGTGGACAAGGCATCGAGTTCGGTGCGGTTCGCCGCGATTTCCTCGGCAACCAGCCGCCGCAGTTCGCCCAACGGACGGCCTGACAGCTTGGCATTCAGATAGTTGCTAGCCTGCTGGAGTGCCGAGGGCGGCAGACCGGGCGGCGTCTCGATCACCCGGTTTTCCACCTGCCCGTCGCTGTTGACCAGCACCACAAGCGCGCGGCCGGGGCCAAGCGGCACGAACTCGATATGTTTAACCGCACCTTCGGATTTCGGCGCCAGCACCAGCCCGGCGGCGGCCGACAGGCCGGATAGAAGCGAACTGGCCTCCGCCAGCGTGTCTTCCAGGCTTCGGCCGGAGGCGGCGAGCGTGGCCGAAATCGACTCGCGCTCATCCTCGGTCAGTTCGCCGAAGTTCAGCAGCCCGTCCACGAACAGCCGCAGCCCCTGGTCGGTAGGCAGGCGGCCGGCGGAGGTATGCGGCGCGAACAAGAGGCCAGACTCGGTCAGGTCGGCCATCACGTTGCGGATGGTCGCCGGCGACAGGGTCATGGGAAGGCGGCGGGCCAGCGTGCGGGACCCGACCGGTTCGCCGGTCGCGACATATTGTTCGACGATCTCGCGCAACACGGCGGCTGACCGGACATCAAGGCCCGGTGGCAGCGGCGGCGGTGGCGCCGGGAACGGCTGAGTCCGGCCTTGGAAGCGAGGGAAGCGGCCGGGGGGCGGGACGGGCATATTCATTCGCTTGCACTCCAACCCACTAAGTTAGGGAGCGCGGAGGACGGGGTCAATTATATCGTGGCCTCCTGTCCATAGAGCGCCAGGGCATTGTTCAGGAAGAAGTCCCGCTTCTTCTGCTCCGCCAGCGGCATTGGCAGCACATGGGCTGGATCATCGTAATCCCAGTGCGGGTAATCAGTTGCGAATAGCAGCCGATCCCAGCCGATCCAGTCGATCGCATCCAGCACATGCGTTCGGTTGGCGGGTTCCTCCATCGGCTGGGTGGTCAGCCAGACATGATCGTGGATGTACTCACTGGGCAGCCGCTTCAGATGCGGGGTTTCGGCCTTGAGCCGGTGCCATATCTTGTCCAGCCGCCATGCCAGCGGGGGAACCCAGGCGAAACCTGCCTCGATCAGCACTAGCCGCAGGGTCGGGACACGCTCGAACACGCCCTCGATCACCATGGAGGTCAGGAAGGACTGGCTGGACTGGGCGTGACCGACCATGTCCTCGATATAATAAGACGGCCAGCCGCCGCCGCTGACGGGATAGCCACCGAAGCCGAAGGCATGCACGCCCACCGGAAGGCCCGCCGCCGCCGCGGCTTCATAGACCTTCCAATAGCGCTTCTGGCCCGGCGGTTCGCTGGTGCGGCTGAGCATCAGGACCTGGACGAAATGCGGGTTCGCGGCGTAACGCTCGATTTCGGCAACCGCTGCCTCGGCATCTTCATAGGGGACGACAATGGAGCCCTTCAGGCGCGGTTCGGGGATCAGCCATTCGTGGAGCTGCCATTCGTTCATGGCATGGCAGACGGCGGCCCCGAACTCCCGGTTCTGGAAGCTTTGGCCGTTGTCGCCGGTCGCGTTCAGGATGCCCAAGACGCAGTTGTTGGCATCCAACAACTGTTCGCGCAGGAACGGAAGCGAGGTGCCGGGGCGGCCGCCGGGCGGCCACGCATCGCGGCGGGCGGCGTTGGGCTGGCCTTTGGGATAGGCTGGGCCTGCCTGATAGGCCTGCCTCGGGCGGGAACCGAACATCTTCATATGCTCGATCCAGTGCTGCGACAGGTAGGGATGGAGTGCTTTGTCGTTGTTGCGCTGCGGATGAATGTCGCAGTCCGCGGTGGCGGGCTTCGACTGGTTCGTAACCCGGGGCAGCTTCTGTTGGGCGATTTGGACATTCATCGTGCCGTCTCCGTCGAGCGGGGATCTGAACAGTGATGAATGTCGGCGCTTTGGGTTCGGTTGTCCACGGGACCGGGTGGGGTGAACGATAGCGCGCGCCAGGCAATGTTTTGGGTTTGCGTCTGCCGTCTGGTCTGGTATCAACCGCGCTCTGTCGCTGGAGAGATGGCCGAGCGGCTTAAGGCGCACGCTTGGAAAGCGTGTGTGCGTGAAAGCGTACCCAGGGTTCGAATCCCTGTCTCTCCGCCAGCTCTAGACAGAACTGCGAACGGCGGGCGTAGCCGACCTCACGCCCGAAGCGGTGGTCGCGGCGGTAGCCGCCGCAGCCGATCCGGATGCACGCGCGGGCTGTTATGGCAAATTTCTGGACCATGGGGGGCGTAACCGCCTGCTTCCCCGCCAATGGACAATCTTCACATCGAATGGCGCAGACTTGCTCGTTACCGCTCCGATCATGCTCTGAAATTCGGGACGGCGGTCGTTGGTAGCTGAT
>DAIEHR010000395.1 GCA_027353465.1 Acetobacteraceae bacterium
GGCATAGGACGCCAGACCGAACGGCAGGCGGTTCGCCTCGGTCACCACGTCGTCCAGGCTGCGGAACGGCGAAATCAGCGCCAGCGGGCCGAACGGTTCTTCATGCAGCACGCGGGCTTCCATCGGAATGTCCGTCAGCACCGTGGGCTCGAAGAAATTGCCCTTGTTGCCGATGCGGTTACCGCCGGTGCGCACGGTCGCGCCTTTTTGCTGGGCATCGCCGATGAAGGTTTCCATCGCCGTGATGCGGCGCGGATTGGCCAGCGGCCCCATCGTGGTGCCGGATTCCAGCCCGTCGCCGACTTTCAGTTTCTTGGTGTGCGCCACGAAACCGTCCACGAACTGCTCATAGACCTTTTCCTGCACCAGCATCCGGGTCGGCGACACGCAGACCTGCCCGGCATTGCGATACTTCGCGCCGGCCAGCATGCGGCTGGCCAGATCCACGTCCGCGTCGTCAAACACGATCGCCGGAGCATGGCCACCCAGCTCCATCGTGACCCGCTTCATGTGCGCGCCGGCAAGCGCCGCAAGTTGCTTGCCCACGACGGTGGAACCGGTGAACGACATCTTCTTGATGACCGGGTGCGGGATCAGATACTCGGAAATCTCCGACGGGATTCCGTACACCAGATTGATCGTCCCAGCCGGCACGCCGGCATCGGCGAAGGCGCGGATCAACTCGGCCGGCGAGGCGGGGGTTTCCTCGGGCGCCTTGACGATGATGGAGCATCCGGCGGCCAGCGCGGCGGACAGCTTGCGCACCACCTGGTTAATCGGGAAATTCCACGGGGTGAACGCCGCGACCGGGCCGACCGGCTCCTTGATCACTAACTGATAAACGCCCTCGGCACGGGCCGGGATAACGCGGCCATAGGCTCGGCGGGCTTCCTCGGCGAACCAGTCGATCACGTCGGCGCCGGCCATCACTTCGCCCTTGGCTTCGGCGAACGGCTTGCCCTGTTCCATGGTCAGCAGGCGGGCGATGTTGTCGGCACGCTCGCGCAGAATATCGGCCGCCTTGCGCATGACCTTGGAGCGGTCGTAGGCAGAGATTTTGCGCCACACCTTGAAGCCCTTGTCGGCGGCTTCCAGCGCGCGATCCAGGTCTGACAGCGCGGCGTGCGGAACCGTGCCGATCTTGTCCCCGGTGGCCGGGTTGACGACATCGATCGTGCGGCCGCCGGCGGCGGGGCCCCAGGCACCATCGATGAAAAGTGAAACGTCAGAATACATGTTTCCTGTCCTTTGTTCGCGGGCTGCATCAGCCGACCGACCCGACACATGGCACCAAGCGTCCGGTCCTTCAACCGAGAGCGGTAGCGCTATGTTCAATAGGCTATGACGATACCCCGGTATTGGTTGCACCATGCGGCGCGTTCGGCAAGATGGCGGCCTTGTCACGAACGCGGGCCAATGGTTCAACAGGGACGATTCCATACAGGTCAGGATTCCAATGCCACTTTCCAGATTCGCCGCCGTCTGCGTTGCCCTTGCCGCCACGTTAGGTTTGCCGACGATCGTTCACGCCGCCCCCGCTGCCGGGGTTGAGATGGTCGCGGACAGTGGCGTGGTGGTCCATGAGGCATGGGCCAGGGCGTCGGCCGGGGCGGCGACAACCGGGGCGGTGTATGTCACGCTGATCGGGGGCGATCAGCCAGACACGCTGGTTGGCGTCAGCACGCCGGTTGCGGACGCGGCCGAGGTGCATGAATCTATCAGCGACAACGGCGTTATGAAAATGCGCCCGGTTTCCGGCGTTGCGATCCCGATGCATGGCAAGGTCATGCTCTCGCCCGGCGGTTACCACATCATGCTCATGGGGCTGAAACAGAAGCTGACGGCGGGGCAGAGCTTTCCGTTAACGCTCCGGTTTGCGCACGCGGCCCCGATGACTGTCGATGTCGCGGTGCAGGCAATGGGCCACGGGGCGCCGATGGATGACCACAGCCACATGAAGATGTAGCGACCGCGGCCGGTTCGTTCGCGCATACCCGCCTGGATAAAGTCTTCCGCTTGACCATCCCTTCACGCGACACGCTCAGCGCCAGTGCATATGTGTTCGTCTGGGCCGCAACCTTGGCGGACCAGTTCGGGCATCTGCCGTTCGCGGGCGATCTCGCGGGGATGGCGATTCTGGTGTTCCTGATCCTGGAGTTCCCCCGTCAGCGCCGATACGCCCAGGTGCTGTTCCTGGCGCTGACCGGCATCGGGCTGATCGGCATCGCGACCGCCGGCGATCCGCTGAGCCTTTTCTTCGCGGCGTGGCGCCGGGGCGCTGCCTATGGAGCCTTCTTCCTTGCGCTGTCGTCGCTGCGCGATGCTGCGGAGACCAGTCAACTGGTGCGCCGCTGTGGTCAGCATCTCGTGGCCCAGCCGCCGGGACGCCGTTATGCCGCGTTGACCGGCGGCGGCCATCTGTTCGGGATCATCTTATCGTAAGGCGCGATCGAGCTGCTCGGTGCCATGGTGATGCGCGCCAATACCCTGCAAGCCGCTGGTGGTTCGGAAGAGATACGTGCGCTGCGGACGCGGCGGATGCTGATGGCGATCTATCGTGGCTTTGCGGTGATGAACTGCTGGAGCCCGCTTAACCTGATGACCGCGGTTGTCTCCACCGCCGTACCCGCCGCGCCGATGCGGATGCTGCTGCCGATTGCGTTCGTCGCGTCTGTCGGCATGGCTGCGATCGGATGGCTGGAGGACAGGCTTTCGGCCGCTCGCTTGGCCACATCCGGCGGAAGGCGCCCGGTGACCACCGAATCCTGGTCCATCCATCTCCGAATTTTGGCTTTGGTCGGGCTGGTCATGCTGCTGGCCGAGTTGGGCAGCATCGTCCTTAACGTGTCCCTGGTAGCGGCGGTCACGCTGACCGTGCCGCTGGTGGGCCTGGGCTGGGCGATCGTCCAGGCATGGCGGTTCGTCAGCAGCGCCAACCATCTTGCCCGGACCGCCGGGGTGCTGCGGCGCCGTGCGGGCCGGTTCTTCCCGCGGGTGCCGAACTTTAGGTCGGAAGCGACAGTTCTGGCGGGTTCAGGGTTTATGGGCGTTGCTGTCGGGGGCGCGCTGCCGGCGGCCGGTCTGGCGCCGTTCATTGCCCATGTGCCGCCGATCGCCGTGCCGCTGCTGGTGCCGGTGATCCTGATCGCCACCGGTCAAATCGGTCTGAATCCCGTCGCGGTCATCGCTTTGCTCGGCGCTGCGATGCCTGATCCAATGGCATTTGGCATCTCCCCAGCCGTGCTGGCGTTCGCCTGTATGCTTGGGTGGGGGCTGGGAGTCAGTATGACGCCGATGTCGGCCTCCGCCATCACCACCGCCCGCTGGGCAGGCGTGTCCCCCTGGACAGTCGCCACCTCGTGGAACATCGCCTTTACCTTCGCCGCGCTGCTGTTTGCCTGGCTCGCGATCGTCGCGCTGTTCATACTTATTTAACTTTTTGCGTTTAGGGTCGCCGGGCTCATGCGGTGGTGCCCAGCCTGACGTCAGATCCGTAACCCGAATGGTGGAAATACCTCCTCGAACGATCCGACTTTGGATGCGCTATCATTATATGTTTGTAGATCTCGAATGATTCCGTCCGGGTGTGGCGGAATGTTTCAGGCGGGTATTTGGTCGCGTTTTCGAAACGGTTTTGCTGTTTGTTGTGTAGGAGAAATCAATGGCTTGGCTCGACGCCCGGTTTTCGCCGGTTCGGATCGCGCGGGACCTGCCGATCACCATCAAGCTGGCGATGACAGTCCTTGGGGCTTTGTCGCTGCTGACCGGCGTATCGGTGTTCGCGCTCAACAGGCTGGATTTCGTGGCGGCGACGCAGGAAAACGTCGTGGCGCAATTTGCTGCCGAACATCAGGTTCAGCGTGGCCTTCTGGCGGCGCAGGACCTGCGGGTTATCAGCCGCGAGCTGCAGGCGCAGCAGACGGTGGCGGGGATCAGAACCGCACTGAAGCGCGCCACAACGCAAACTGAACAGATCAAGGCGCTGATGGGCGATGTCAGGGCGGGCGAGGACCAGCCGCTACTTGATCAGTCGCTGGCGAAGCTCGATGCGCTGATGGCGGCAGTCACGAAGGCGGGCGATTTCCGCGTCGAGCTGCTGACCGCTCGGCAAAAGCATCTGTTCCACGTCCGTCCGATGTTCGAAACGGCTATTGAAACCCTTTTATCTGAATTGACCCGGGGTACTGCCCTGAGCGGCGGCGTCGACTCGGTTCGTGATGCCGCGCAGACGGCTCAGGCCGATCAGCATGATCCGACGATCGAGGCGGCAAATCGGTATCGGCTGGCCATTAGCCGCATTCAGGCCGCCGCCATGATGTTCATGGCGACCGGCAGTGGGTCGGCGGTGAACGACATCCGTGACGGGGCGACCGATGCGAAGGCCAGCATGGCGGAAATACTGTCTGGTCCGGCGCCCGACAATATCAAGGCGGATGCGCGTATGGCCGACGCGATCGGCCAGGGCATCGCAAAGGCCTCCGGCGATTTGGTGACCATGTCGCGGCAACTGGAGCAGATGGCTGGCACCGACGTCGAAGCCGCGAGCCACGAGATGCGCGCGGCATTTGAACGACTGGCGGACTCGGCGGCCCAGCGCGGGCGCGTGGCATCCAGTGAGGCTCATGCCGCAGCCCACCAGGCGTCGGACAACATCTGGATGATGGTGGGTGCCACCGCGATACTGATGATTGTGTTGGGGACGGTGGTGACCCGCATGTTGGCCGGACCGATCGGCCGGCTGACCCGGATCGTGCAGGCGATCGCGGCTGGCCGAACCGATCAGGCCGTGCCTTATACTACCTGGAAGGAAGAGATTGGCCGCATGGCGGCCTCGGTGGAGACTCTCCGTGGTGTCATGCGGCAGACCTTCATCCAGGCGCAGATGATCGAGCAGTTGCCGGTTGGTGTCATGACCGGCGAAGCGATGGGCGACTTCCGAATCACCTATCTGAATGCCGAGGCGCGGCGGATGCTGGAATTAGCGCAGGCCTCCTTGCCGGTGCCGGTCGCGGATCTGATTGGACAGCCGATCGATGTGATCCTGCCGAATGGGCAGAATCATCGCGGCCTGATGCGGGACCCGGCGAATCTTCCGCACCAGACGCGTATCACGCTGGGATCGGAGACACTCGATCTTCGCATCAGTGCTGTTTACGATCGCGATCACGCCTATGCCGGGCCTTTGCTGACCTGGCGGACCGTCACTGCCCAGGTAAGTCTGGTGGATCAGTTCGAGGCGAGCGTCGGCACGATCGCCAACACCCTGTCAGACTCCGCCGACGGTATGCGGGAGGCCGCACTGGTCATGCGGCAAAGCGCCATGGCAGCGGGCGAGCGCACCATGGCCGTGTCCGTTGCGTCCGATCAGGCGTCCCATAGCGTCAGCACCGCCGCGGCCGGGGCCGAGGAGGTCGCCGTCTCGGTGGCGGAAATTAGCCGTCAGGTGGCCGAATCCGCGCAGATCGCCGGCTTGGCGGTGTCGGAGGCTCAGGCCACCGATGCAAGCGTCAGCAGCCTTAGTCAGGCCGCGGAGCGGATCAGCGCGGTGGTACGACTGATCAGCGACATTGCCGGCCGCACCAACCTGCTGGCGTTGAACGCGACGATCGAGGCAGCCCGGGCAGGTGACGCCGGCAAGGGCTTTGCGGTCGTGGCCGGAGAGGTGAAAAATCTGGCTACCCAAACCGCCAAGGCAACCGAGGAAATCGGCGGCCAGATCGCGGCCATGCAGGCGGCGACGGGCCAAGCGGTGACGGCCCTGCGCTCGATCGGCGCCACCATCCAGCGCATGAATGAGATCGCGACGGTCATCGCCAGTTCAGTCGAGCAGCAGGGCGCCGCCACCAGTTCGATTGCCCAAGCCGTCCAACAGGCTTCGGTTGGCACTGCTGAGGTAAACAGCAACATAACCGCCGTTACCCATGTGGTGGAAGAAACGGGCAACCGAGCAGGTGGGGTGCTGGAGGCGGCGACCGCGATGACCGGGCAGGCGGCGACTTTGAAGGAGGAAGTCGCCCGGTTCTTGATGGCGGTGCAACAGGCGGCCTGACGAATCAGCCGTCCCGGAGCTGGTTCATCGTGCGAATTGGCGGAGCGCACGATGGACAGCCCAAATGGCGCCGCGGGAACGCGGTGATCTGATACCAGCTTGCGTTGATGCCGCGATGGCCAGATGTTGTCCCGTCCTGATGACGCGCTGAGTCGCGACGGGCAACCAGGCCAAAAGTTGGGCATATCGTGGGTGGCCGGCGGAGAGCCAGCCACGCAGCGAATCATCCAGTAGAGGACAAACCCGGGCATGGTTCCCACTTTGACCCGCCGTGTGGCGAGTCCAAGTAGGAACCGGTTGCCGGTTACTCGGCCGCGGCGGTCTCGGCCGGGGCGTTGGTCGTCGGGACGGAACGGGCGCGTTCGGCGATACGCGCCGACTTGCCGCTGCGGCCACGCAGGTAATACAGCTTCGCGCGACGGACGTCGCCACGACGCACCACGGCAATTTCGGCGATCGTGGGGGCATACAGCGGGAACACGCGCTCCACGCCCTCGCCGTAACTGATCTTGCGGACGGTGAAGTTGCTGTTCAGGCCCTTGTTGGACCGCGCGATGCAAACACCCTCGAACGCCTGGGTGCGGGTGCGCTCGCCTTCGACGACCTTCACGGACACGCGCAGCGTATCGCCGGGGATGAAGTCCGGCACGGCCCGCATGCCGGTCAGGCGCGCGATCTGTTCGGCTTCGAACTGCTGAATGATGTTCATGGTCTTTGGTCCTTTCTCTATTGGTTCGCGGCCACGGCCCATAGATCGGGACGGCGTTCGCGCGTGATTCGTTCGGATTCCGCCTGCCGCCA
>DAIEHR010000218.1 GCA_027353465.1 Acetobacteraceae bacterium
CGGCAAGGTGGAGATCCCGCAATCGGCGTTCCTCGCCGCCCTGAAGATGGACGCCTGACAGGACGCCCAGCTTAGGCCTCGCAAAGAGGTAGACGAACCGCTTGACGGGGGCGACCGGCCCATCGCCGTCATGGCGGGGGCCCGTGAGGTCATCCCGAGGCTGATTTTGTGGGCCGATTCACCCGATGCCAGGATGCTTTGCTTGCGTCGGGATCGGGCCACGAATGCCGTATGGCCGGGAGGGCGAAGGCCGCACGCCGCGAACGTCTCACGGCCGTTTCGCGGGAATTATGTGCCTCGTTGAGACAAAGCGACCCGACCGATATGGCCTGAGGTCTTTATTCCTTACATCAAAACGATCGGGACCGATCCGGCCGCTCGAACGGGCGTTACATTCCGGCTGGGATCATTCGCCCCGGGCAAATTCATTACGCCCAAGCTGGGCAGTTCAGAATTTCCGCTTATGTAAGATACTGTAGGGGGTGTCTAGACGGACCATTTTTTGCCTCTTGATAATTAGTGCGGCATCAGCGGCTATCCGGCTTCATTTTTGATAAGGACGACTTCTAAGGATGCCTAAATCACTCCCCTGGCTATATGTCGATACCGGGATTTTTCTGGCTAAGCAGCCGGATTGCCCCAAGGGGATGTCGCACGGCTTTAATTTCTCATGCGGAAATTGCACCGTATGAATGACTTGCCTGACACCGAAACGTCGGAAGTAGTAGCCGACCATTCGATGGAATCGACATCGGTTGCCGCTCGTTCGGCGGGCGAGCAACCGATGTCGGCCGTTCAGGAACTGGCTCCCGCATTACAGGATGCGCTGACGGGCCTCGGAAATCGCCGTCATTTCAACGAAACCATCGAGTATGTACTGCAAGCCGCCAGGCCCGACGGTGGAATCGTGCTTCTGATGGTCGATCTGGATCGCTTCAAGAATATCAACGATACGTTGGGCCACCCGGTCGGGGATGCCCTGTTGCGTGTGGTCGCTCGCCGCCTCCAGCAGTCAACCCGTGGCAGCGAACTCTGCTTCCGCCTGGGCGGCGACGAATTTGCGGTGCTCCTGAGCAAAGGCGGCGATGGCGAAGTGCTGGCAGCGCGCCTGGTTGACGTTTTGAGTCGGCCGTATCTGATCGAGGGCCATGTTGCGAACGTCGGGGCTAGCATCGGCATCGCCCGGGCGGACGAAAGCTGTATCACGCCAGCGACCCTGATACGCCACGCCGACCTTGCCCTCTATAGTGCCAAGGATGCGGGCCGCCACCGCTGGCACGCCTTTGCGCCCGTCATGGCGCAGCGCGCCGATGAGCGCCGGGACATCGAGATGGACCTGCGCAAGGCCTTGCGGTTGGGCGAGTTCAAGCTGGTTTATCAACCGCAGTTGAACATCAAAACCCACACCCTGACGGGGGTGGAGGCATTGCTGCGATGGCATCATCCGACACGCGGCTTGGTGCCCCCAGACGTGTTCATTCCGATTGCCGAGGAGGTCGGTGCGATCGGGGCTATTGGCGAGTGGGTGCTTCGGACGGCTTGCCGGGAGGCGGTTGATTGGCCAGGCGCGCCGCGTGTGGCGGTCAACGTCTCTCCGTTGCAGTTCGAGGATAGCGATCGGCTGTTCGCCGCGGTGGAGAAGGCCCTGTCTGCGTCGGGTCTGCTTCCTAGTCGCCTCGAAATCGAAATAACCGAGAGTTCCTTGTTACGGAAGGACAAGCGCGTCCTGGAAACACTACATAAGCTCCGCGCACTTGGGGTTCGGATCGCCATGGACGATTTTGGCACTGGATATTCGTCGCTCAGTCAGCTTGTGGCCTTCCCCTTCGACAAGATTAAGATCGATCAGTCCTTTATCCGCGGCGCCGCCGCGCTGGCGGGGGGCGGGGCCGTCGTCAGGGCGATCGCTGCGTTGGGCGCCAGCCTGGGTATGGCAACAATTGCCGAAGGCGTGGAAACCGAGGCGCAGGCCTCTATGGTTCAGTCCGATGGCTGCACCGACATCCAAGGGTATCTGATCAGCCGCCCGATCTCTGGAAGCCAGGTGACGGAGATGATGCGGACATTCAACAATGAATCAAAACCGGAAGAAGCCTGACGGTCATGCCTGAAGCGATGTATCAACTCATTTATTGCAGCCACAATACGATTTCGGAGGTCGGGACGAACGTGGCCGAGGAGGTGCGCGGCATTATCGCCAGCTCCCGCCGCAACAACGCCGCGGCCGGCGTCACCGGCGCATTGCTGTTCACGAACATCGGGTTTGCCCAGGTTCTGGAAGGGCCGCGTGATGCTGTCGAAGCGATATTCGAACGTATCCAGCCCGACATGCGGCACAGCGACGTCACGGTTCTGAGCTTCCTCCCAGCCGCACAGCGCAGTTTCCCGGCATGGTCGATGGCGCTTGCGGGGGAAGGCGAACCGACTGATGCTGATGCGCTCAGGCGCCTGCTGCCCCGGTCCGCCGATGTCGAAGTGCTGACAACAGCCGGCGGCGAGGTGCTTCGCCTGTTGGAACAGGTCGCCAGGAACGACAACGATCACATCAGCTTCTGATCCGGCGCGCGGGGCGCCTGCCGTGACCTGACGACGGGTCCATCGCCTCCTACAGCCTGGAATACGTCGCGCGTGGATTGTCGATCATAATCTTGCGCGCCGTCGCGGGTGACAGGCCGGGCGGCAGCACATCCTCCCCGTCGAACTGCCAGTGCGGGTAGTCGGTCGAGAATAGCAGCAATTCATCCGAGTCCATGTGTTCCATCAGTTTCTGGAACATTTCCTGGGTTGGCGGGCCGTCGCAGGGTTGGATGGTCAGCCTTACGTTCGACTTCACGATGTCCGCGGGTGCCCGGTCCAGCCACGGCACCTCCATCCGCAGGCCCCGCCAGAATTTGGTCAGCCGCCACAGATGCGCTGGCAGCCAGGTGAAGCCCGATTCCAGCAATGCGACTTTCAGGTCCGGGAACTTCGTGAATACGCCCTCGCAGATCAACGATGTCAGGGCCTGCTGAAAGCCGGTGGCCTGGGCGGCGTAATCCTCGGTGTAATATGATGGCCAACCGACTGACGTGACCGGATGCCGATACGCGCTGCCAGCATGGACGCCGATGGTCAGGCCATGCTTCTCGGCCGCCGCATAGATCGGCCAGTAGTGGCGCTTGCCCAGCGGCGTGTCGTTCATGACCAGCAACAGCACCTGCACGAACCGCCTGTCGGGGGCGAGGCGGTTGATTTCGTCCACCGCCATCTCAGGGTTCTGCACCGGCACGACGATGGACGCGCGCAGCCTTGGTTCTTTGTCCAGCCACTCCGCCGCCATCCAATCGTTGACCGCCCGGGCAAAACCGGCCCCCATGTCCTCGCTGAACAGCAACTGGACGCCGTACAGGCAGTTGGCGATGGCGATGCTGGTCTGGAACGGGTTCAAGGCGTGCTGGCGCAGCAATTCCAGATCGGAACCGGGCCGGACCCCGCCAACGCGCCAGTCCGGACGGGCGGTCAAGGGGGAGTTTGCCGGGTAGGCGATGGAGTTCAGTTCATGTACCCCGCGCTGTTCGACGATATCGCGCCAGTGGTCGGTCAGGTACGGAAACAGCGCTTTCAAGTTCGGCACGGCGGGATGGATATCGCAGTCTATGCCGCCGGCTTCGATCAAACTCATGGCCATGCCTTCTTCGGACGGTGGTCGCCGAGACTGTTCCACAGGCTACTTGCGACATCAAATCAGCGAAGCGTTTCCGGGCAGACGGCTCGATCTGTGACAGCGAGGAATTCGGGCTCCGCGCTCGTCCCGAATTCACTGTGTCCGAATCCGATCAGGTTGAATTTCTTGCCATTCGTTGCTCGGCGGGCCGGGTCAGGCGAGCTCCTTTGCTCGTTCCCGCCAGATCTCAAGCAGGGTCTGGGTTCCCGCGACGACGATCGGTCCCAGCACAACCCCCGAGGCGCCGAAAAACAGCACGCCGCCGGCGACGGCGACGAAGGATGGCACCGTATGAAGCATGAGCCGTCTGCCCACGAGGATTGGGTAGAGCACGTTGTCAACCAGACCGACGACGACGGTCCCCCAGACGGTGAGGATGATGGCCGATTGCAGTTCGCCGGCCAGGGCGAGCGCCAACGCAGTGGGGGCCCAGATAACGAATGCCCCGAGAAACGGCACTATCCCGAGCAGACCCATCATCACGCCCCAGAATACCGGCGCGGGCAGATCGAGCCACCAGAACATCACGCCACCCAGGCCACCCTGCAGGACGGCGACCGCGGCCGTGCCGTAGACAGAGGCGAAGACGGTGTTGACGATCCGATCGGTCAACCGGGCAAATTCGGCCTCAGTGAGTGGCAGGGCACGTCCGGTGACGGCGGTCGCCATCTCGCGGTCCCGCAAGAGGTAGAACAGGAAATAGAACGCGAGCAGCAGGCTGATCAGGCTTGCGATGGAACCTTGGACGAAGTGGCCGCTCCAGCCGGCGAGCCAGGCTGTGGAGGACTGAATGAGTTCGGGGATGTCAAGGCGGTCGATGGCGGAGTGGATGGCCGGGGCGAGGTGAGGATAGTTGTCAATCGAGCGGGTCCAGTTTCCGGCATCAAATACGGCTTTGAGTCGGGGCGCGCTGCCGACGGCTTCGTTCAGTAGGAAGCCGATGACGGTGATCGCGGGGGCCACAATGACCCCGGCGACGATGACGAGGGTGGCGGCGGCGGCGAGCCCGCGGGATCGCACCGCCCTGCGGATCCAGGTGTCGAGTGGAGCGAAGAGGATCGCGAGAGAGAAAGACCAGACGATGGCGGGGAGGAAGGGGATGGTGATCAGGTAACAAAGGACGGCCCCCAAGCCGACGCCCGCGGTGAGGAGGATGGTGGAGAAGCGCTGGCGGCGAGTGGAATGTTCGTCGAGCATCGAGATTGCGTGGAAGGTGTGACGGCTGGGGGTGCCCGGCCAAGGTGCGCCAGGCACGACTCTATTACTCTAACCCCGGTAACTTCGAGTGGGGTAGTACCGTCCCTCCATTACAGCAACTGCCATTGCGGGCGCTGCTACATTGGCTGCTCTGGCCCTCGGCAATTACCTGGCCGCCCGGCGTTGATCGCCCGCCCACGCCTGGGGCACGATCTTGGCCCTCGCTCTGGCGCCGCGGCAGGATTACGCGGACCTCACTTTGCCGGTAGTCATTATCGCGGGCGATGGCGACAAAGTCGTGTTCAAGCGGAGATCGGAGAGGCTGCGGGACAGTATTCCCGGTAGCGTGCCGCGGATCGTCGCCGGCGCGGGACATATGGTCCACCACCTGGTATCGCGGCAGGTGGTTGAAGCCGTCGAAAGCGTGGTCGAGGCAGCTGGTCCGCCGCACTTGGTACACGCAAACCAGTAAATCCAGGGCCGGCCTACCTGTTCCAGCGGGTGCGGGCGAGCAATTTGACTTGCCGCCAGAGCGGTGAGAACACCCGGTTGGTCAGCGGGATACTCAGCAGGCCGATGCCGAAGCCGGCGACGCCGGCGCCGGCCGCCTCCACCAGCCAAGCGACCATCGCCCCACCGAAGGGAACCGCACGCGCGGCAGCCGCGCCGGCGTCGTGAAGCGCATGGTAGGGCCAGCCAAGGCCGCCGGCCTCAAGGCCATGGAGGATAATGCCGCCGCCGACCCAGATCATGGCTGCCGTGCCGATGGTCGCCAACCCGCTGAGCAGAAACGGCATCGCCAGGACGATCGCGCGGCCGGTCACCCGCAGCGGCGCGGCCAGGGCCGAAGCCGGCGACAGGCGCGCCAGCGCCAGACCGACATCGTCCGCTTTGACGATCACAGCGACGACACCGTAGACCGCCGCTGTTATGCCAGCACCGACCACGGCGAGGATGATCGCCTGCGTCAGGGTGTCGCCGTCGGGGATGTTGGCCAACGTAATGGCCATGATTTCGGCGGACAGGATGAGGTCGGTCTTGATCGCACTCGCGATTTTCTGCTCCTCGAAGGCCTCTGCATCGACAGACACCGTTCCAAGATTTGCTGCATCAGCGTGCGCGCCGGGCGGGGCAAGGAACTCATAGATTTTTTCCGCGCCTTCGTAGGATAGGTAGATCCCGCCGATCATCAGAAGCGGCGTGATCGCTTGAGGCAGCAGGAAACTGAGGGCGAGGGCAGCCGGCAGAAGGATCACCAGCTTGTTCTTGAGCGAGCCGAGCGCGATCCGGCCGATGATCGGCAGTTCCCGCGCCGGGCTGAATGCGGTGACATAGCGTGGGGTAACGGCGGTGTCATCGATGATGACACCGGCTGCCTTCGTGCCGGCCTTGGCAGCCTGGCCGGCGACATCATCGATGGATGCGGCGGCGACCTTCGCCAGCGTCGCGATATCATCGAGCAGGGCCACCAAACCGACACTCATACAAATTGTCCGTGGCGCATTCGCCCTCTTCAAGCTCGATGGTTTTTCGTCGCCGGGATGGAGTTCACGCGCGATTCAAAGATTTTCGCGGAATTGAATAGAGAAATAGTAGTATATGGTTGGTGCATCTGTGAATTCCTCCTGGGTCAGATCCGCCCAGTTCAGCCCACATATCGAATCAACCACGCGCTCGTATTGGACGGTGTCAGCGAGCTTCACACTTACCCCATATTTCCAGACCGGGAAAGGTCCCGATGCGGACCCGATAATTTAGCGTAGGGGCAGCCACGAAATGTAGGCAAACCGAATGTCTTCACGATTGTTTTCCCGATCCTGCGTGAGACGCTGATTTGCTTGTGGGCAAATCTCATGGGTTCGCGAGCCTCCATCAAGCCGCTTCGATAAAAATGCGCCAGATATTCTTGAAGGGCTCTCGGCTGGTGGTGATTCGCCAGCAATCACGACGGTTCCTCGGTCGCGTGGTTTTGTGTTGCCCCGCTGCCGGTCCAGACCGTTAACTTCGATGTCGTTACCGGTTTCTGATCGGCATCAAGGCGGTTACAAAATGTTTAGTAAAGGGAAAGTGTGGGGCCGATACTCTCATAAACATTCGGGCTCCTGTGCTGTCCGCATGAACCGGCCACGATGGGGCGGATAGATATTTGCATAGGATCCATTAGATGCGTAGCGAGACGATCGCAATCCATGGCGGCTATACAGCTGACCCTACGACCCGCTCGGTGGCCGTACCGATATACCAAACGGTTGCATACGCGTTCGACAGCGCCGAACATGGGGCCGCGCTGTTTAATCTGGAGCTTGAGGGCCATCGATACAGTCGGATAAGCAATCCCACGACAGCCGTTCTGGAGCAGAGGGTGGCTGCACTAGAGGGCGGTGTTGACGCGCTCTGTGTCAGTTCCGGGCAAGCCGCACTGAACTATTCGGTGCTTGGGTTGACGGAAAGCGGTTCGAATTTAGTCTCTGTGCCGCAGCTTTATGGTACGACGCATACGCTGTTTGCTCACGTTCTACCGAAGCTTGGAATAGATGTCCGGTTCGCTGAAAGCGATCGGCCGCTCGATATCGAGCGATTGATAGACGACCGTACCAAAGCGGTGTTCTGCGAGAGCGTCGGTAATCCGGCGGGCAACATATGCGATATCGAAGCTCTTGCCACCGTGGCGCACAAGCACGGGCTACCCTTGCTGGTCGATAACACAGTGGCCACGCCAATGTTGTTGCGCCCAATCGACTACGGGGCCGACATCGTGGTGCATTCATTGACGAAATTTCTCGGCGGCCACGGAACTACCTTGGGTGGAATCATCGTCGACAGCGGCAATTTTCCTTGGGAAAGGTATTCCACTCGCTTTCCGATGTTCAGCGAACCGGATGCGTCCTATCATAACATGATCTATTCCAGTCATTTCGGCCGGGCGGCTTACATTGCCCGCTGCCGCAGTGTCTTCCAGCGGACGATGGGCGCTGTGTTGTCGCCACTTAGCGCGTTCCTGCTGCTCCAGGGGATCGAGACGGTCGGCGTGCGTATCGACCGTCACGTCGAAAACGCCCGGCGGGTGGCGGAATTTCTGCGTGACGACGACCGAGTGGATTGGGTCAACTACGCTGGTTTCGCTGACAATCCATACTACACCCTGGCGCAAAAATACCTCGGTGGTCGCGCGTGTTCGATCATGACATTCGGAATCCGCGGCGGGTTCGAAGGCGGGACGGCGTTTTACAACGCACTCGGTCTCATTAAGCGCCTGGTGAACCTGGGAGACGCGAAATCTCTCGCCTGTCATCCGGCGTCCACAACTCACCGACAGATGTCGGCCCAAGAGCAACGCAATGCAGGTGTAACACCTGAGACGATTCGGCTTAGCATAGGAATCGAGCACGTTGACGACATCATTTCTGATTTGGATCAAGCGCTTGGCGCAGCCGCGGGCCGGCTGACGTAAGGCGGGGATGACAACGGTCACCTTCGGGTCGAGGACGGTTCGGGCAATGGATGAAGCCGGCGGCGTTGAGCATCAGGACCGCGTCGAACCGGAAGGGAGCGGCCCTATCGTCATCGGCTTTGTCAACAACATGCCGGATGCGGCGTTGCGCACCACAGAGCGGCAATTCCGGGATTTGCTGTTGTCGGGACCGTTCGGCGACCGCGTCTCTATCCGGTGGTTCTTTATGCCGGATGTTCCGCGGGCGGATATCATCCAGCCTTACCTTCGTCAGCACTATGAATGTATAGACAATCTGTGGGCGGCCGATGTGGATGGTCTCATCGTCACCGGTGCGGAACCACGCACACCTAGCCTGAAGGAAGAGCCTTATTGGAACACTCTAGCCCGGTTGATCGACTGGGCTGAAGATAACACTGTTTCGACGATATGGTCCTGTCTGGCAGCACACGCCGCTGTACTTCATATCGATGGCATCAATCGCTTATCTCTGAATGAAAAGCTCTCCGGGGTTTTCGACTGTCAAAAGGTGGCTGATCACCCTTTGGTGTCGGGTATGCCGGGAACGTGGCGAATTCCCCATTCCCGCTACAATGGACTGCCGGCAAAATCTCTCGAGGAGGTGGGATATCAGATTCTTTCGATATCGGAAGACGCCGGGGCGGACCTTTTCATCAAGCAGCGTTCGAGCCTGTTCATCTTCGCCCAGGGGCACCCCGAGTACGATCCTGATGCGTTATTCCGCGAATACCGCCGGGACATTACACGGTTTCTTTCAGGCGACAGGGCTGACTTTCCTTCAGCCCCAAGGTTCTACTTCGATCACGAAACGGCGACCGCCTTGGAAGCATTTCGCCGGCGCGCGCTTGGAAAACGAACCATGGATATGCTTGTGGAGCTTCCGGTCGGTATCGCCGAGGTCATGCTGACGCATCCCTGGCGGGAACCGGCGAGAGGTTTATACGCGAACTGGGTTGGCTACCTGGCAGCGCAAAAATTGCGGTATGGGGAAACGGCGGGCGCCAGTCTTCAACATCTTCCCGCGGCCCAGCTTAGCGGGTCTCTCCCCGGCGATCCTGGGCACCATCACCACGATTTTGCCCGGGGATTGTAACGTGGACGATCAAGCGTCCCCGCTATTTCTCAGTGACCCAAGTCGCCGGCACTGGGACGATTATTTAAGCCGCGAGTTGGCTGCCGCACATCAGCGGGTCTCCGGCGGCCCCGTCACGCCACGACTGGACCTTGCGGCCTTCCGTGATGAACTCGCGAGTTTCGACTTCCAGGTCCCGTGTCCGGCGGAACAACTCCTGTCCTGGACGATCGCACAGATGGAGCATGGCATCGTTCATGTCACCCATCCCCGCTATTTCGGACTATTCAATCCGGCACCGACAACACCGGCCCAATGGGCCGATCGAATTGCTGGCACTTTCAATCCGCAGCTTGCGACCTGGACAACCTCCTCGGCGGCGGTAGAGATAGAAGCGCATGTGATCCGCGCGGTTATCCATCGTGCCGGACTTCCCGCCCGGGCAACCGGTCATTTTACCACGGGCGGGGCCGAGGCGAACTATACGGCCTTGATCTGCGCCCTGACGCGCGCGGACCCCGCGTTCTCGGTGGACGGAGCCCGAGCCTTCCGGGGTCGCCCAGTGTTTTACATCTCCAGGGAAAGCCATCTCGCGTGGCTCAAGATCGCACACCAGGCGGGAATTGGCCGGTCGGCCGTGAGACTTATCGCCACGGACGGGTCGGGCCGGATGGATCCCAACGCCTTGGCCGGTGCCATCGCGGCTGACCGGGCATCGGGGTGTATTCCGATCATGGTTGTCGCGACGGCCGGCACCACCAACGCCGGTATGATCGATCCGCTGGCAGCCTGTGCCGAACTGGCTCGGACCGAAGGCGCTTGGTTCCATATTGATGCCGCATGGGGCGGGGCCGTCATTGCCTCCCGCAAGCACAAGCACGTGTTGGCTGGTATTGAACTGGCGGACTCCGTTACGATCGACGCACACAAATGGTTCGCGACCACGATGGGCTGCGGCATGTTCTTAACGGCGCATGGTTCTATTCTGTCATCGGCATTCGCTGTTTCCACGGGCTATATGCCGTCGAACGATCGTGAGCGCGATCCTTATGTCCTATCGCTTCAGTGGTCGAGGCGTTTCCTCGGGCTGCGCTTGTTCCTGTCGCTGGCCCTGGCAGGTTGGAATGCCTATGCCCATCATGTGGACCGCGCGATTGACTTGGCGGACCGCCTCAGCGCCATCCTTGCAGCGCGAGGCTGGCGGATCGCTAACCGGTCCTCTCTTGCCGTGCTTTGTATCGACCCGCCACCCGGCGCTGCCGACGTCCGAACCATCGTTAGCAAGGTCCTCGCGTCCGGTCGCGGTTGGATTTCGGCGGCGACGTTTGAAGGGCGTGACGTCATTCGCGCCTGCATCACGCACGGTGAAACGTCGTTGCAGGATATCGAGACGCTGGTGGACGCCCTTGCGGCGGCGGGAGACCCTGTGGCGTTAAGATCAGCCGATGAAAATCTATCTCGGTGAGCGGTTTCTTTGGTGGAAAAAGCTATACCCCCTTGACGTGCGAGCAGTCGCGGTTCCGGGTTATTTTACTACATATTTTGTACGCATTGATTTAATTTCGATGTGCCAAGACTTTCGCTGTAGTCCATAACGCGATCGATAACGATTGGGGTGCCCAAATGTCGACCAGATCTGTTATACTTGACGAAATCGTACGGATCGCCGAACAACAGAAAAAAAAGCTGGCCCCTTTGACCGACGACCTGCCCCTGCTCGGTTCCGGCCTCGATTCCCTTTGTATCGCTGTGCTTGTCGCGACTTTGGATGATACTTTGGGCATCGATCCGTTCGACCGCGACGGCGACGTTCCATTTCCCGTGACAATTGGCGATTTCATTTCGCTCTACGAAAATGCGCCGGCCTGAACGTCGGTCCCTTTGGGGTCTGACGGTCGCCAGCGGCCTATCGCCGGGGCGGTTCGTCGCCGATTGTGACGGCCGAATCGATTTGGTTGATCTTGCACAAATCGGTGCCCCGATCGTGGCCGACGATAAGTTCCGCGACCGCTCGGTGTTGATCTCGTGTAACCGGCAACTACCCGCGGTGCTGGCGATGCTCGCACTTGATGGTGTCGCGCGGCGGATCCTGCTTTGCCCTCCCGATCTCTCGCCGGTCCATCTGCCGGCCGTGATCGCCGAGGCGGCGGTTGACATGATCATTTCTGACGGCACCGGTCCTGCCGCGCAACCAATCGACGGGATAGAGAGGGTCGCACCCGGGCCGAGCGGACCGGGCGGGGATCGAAGCCGAGCGACGGAGTGGTTGTTGTTCACGTCGGGCACCACCGGACGGCCGAAAGCCGTGGTGCACACACTGGACAGCCTGACCGGGCCGCTGGACGACGGGCTGGCGGTGGCAAGCGATGCGGTCTGGAGCACGTTCTACGACGTTCGCCGCTATGGCGGCCTGACGATTCTGTTTCGGGCGTTGCTCGGTGGTGCGTCGATGGTGTTGTCACACGCTGGCGAAGCGCTGCCGGAATTTTTTGGCCGCGCCGGGCAGGCCGGGGTTACGCATATCTCCGGCACACCTTCGCATTGGCGAAGGGCGCTCATGAGTCCCGGTGTAGAGGCATTCGCCCCCCGCTACATCCGTCTCTCGGGTGAGGTGGCTGACCAGGCCATTCTCAACAATTTAAGACTGGCCTTCCCCGGGGCTGACGTCGCACACGCCTTTGCCTCGACCGAAGCCGGGTTTGCCTTCGATGTGCGCGACGGACTGGCAGGGTTTCCGGCGAACCTGATCGGCCAAGCCGGCGGCAAGGCTGAATTGCGGGTCACCGACGGCTCCCTGCGGATACGATCAGTGCGCACCGCGTCTCGTTACGCCGGCGCCGGTGGAGACCTGATGGACGCGGAAGGGTTCGTCGATACCGGTGACATGGTGGAACGACGGGGCGACCGCTACCACTTCGTCGGTCGGCGGGAAGGCGTCATCAATGTCGGCGGGCTCAAGGTACACCCCGAGGAGGTCGAGGCTGTGATCAACCAGCATCCAGCCGTGCAAATGGCGCGTGTCAGAGGCCGGTCCAGTCCGATCACCGGGGCGATCGTGGTGGCTGACATCGTAGTCCGTTCAACCGTCGCGCGTTCGTTTCAAACAACGAGGGACGAGATACTGGCGGCCTGCCGCCTCGCGTTGCCACCTCATAAGGTCCCGGCCATGGTGTACGAGGTCGCCTCGCTCAACATCGCGGCGTCCGGCAAACTGGTGCGTGAGCGTGCTTAACGCATTGGTGACCGGTGGAACCCGCGGATTGGGACTCGGGATCGCCAAGGCGCTTGCCTCCTCCGGTTTTCAGGTGATCGCCATTGCGCGGAACGAAGGGGACGCAATGGCCGCGGCGCGGGAACAGGTCGCCCGGGACGGCCGCGGAGCGCTTCACTTTCGCACGTTCGACCTGGCGGATATCGACCGGATCGGCGACCTGGTGAAAACGCTGCGCCGTGACTTCGGAGGATTCTACGGCTTGGTGAACAATGCCGCCATCGGCACCAGCGGCATTCTGACGACCATGCCGGACAGCGCCATCGAGCGAGCGGTGCGTCTAAACGTGGTGTCACCGCTGACGTTAACGAAATACGTGGTCCGCTCCATGATGACAGGGCAGGGCGGTCGCATCGTGAACCTGTCATCGGTGGTCAGCTCGACTGGATACAGCGGGCTGTCCGTCTATAGTGCCACCAAGGCGTCCCTGACCGGCTTCACCCGGTCGCTGGCGCGCGAGGTGGGGCCGCTGGGGATCACGGTCAACGCTGTCGCGCCAGGATTTATCAACACTGAAATGACGCGGGACCTCAATTCGAACCAATTGGTCCAAATCGCGCGTCGCAGCGCCCTGCAGCGCCTGCCCGAGGTGGTGGACATCGCCAACGCGGTGGACTTCCTATTCAGCGAACAGGCCCGCAACATCACCGGAACAGTGATGACGGTGGACGCAGGAAACACCGCCTAGAGAGGCATCAGAGGCGTCGCTTACCATCGCCGATCTCCTGCACCATCGCTGCGTCCAAAGCCACGAAGCGACCGGCCGCGCGGTCGTTGAACCAGACCGGGTCGGTCGAGGCGGCATAGCCCTGTTGCACAAATTTTCCCTTCGTCAGCTTGAAGGTTCCGGTGACCTCCAGGCTCGTGCCGCGGCGAATGAACAACGGATGCGCATAAGCGGGCAGATTCGCCGCCAGATGGGCGCTGAGATCGGCAAAATCGAAGCGGTGATCAGCAGTGATCGCGGCCATGCCGGCGCGGCCCTCGTTACCCGGCACCGTCACGCCGTAAACGATCGCATCGGTCACCCCCGGGCAGGCCCGAAGCACCTCGGCGACCTGCGTGGTCGAAACGTTTTCGCCCCGCCAGCGGAAAGTATCGCCGATACGGTCCACGAAGTGGAAAAATCCTGCCGCGTCCTTGCGCAACAGGTCGCCGGTGCGGAACCACTGGTCACCTTTGACAAAGACGTCGCGCAGCATTTTGCGCTCCGATGCCGCTTGGTCGGTGTAGCCGTCGAAGCGCCGGGCGGACACATCCGAAGCCTGCGGGAGCTGTCCGATTGCCTCCCCGGCTTCGTCAACGCCGCAGGCGATGCAGAGCCCGGCCGCGTTGCGCAGCGGGGTTGAGGTTTCCGTATCGCATTTTATGAGCGCCACCGGGAAGCGGTGCGCCAGGAACGCAGGTATGCGGCCGATGGCGCCGGGCTTGCCTTCACAATTGTAAAGCGAGACGATCCCTTCCGTGGCCGCATAGAACTCCAGGATTTGCGGGATTCCAAAGCGTGGCTGGAAATCGTTCCAGACATCGCCTTGCAGCCCGTTGCCGCAGGCAAGCCGCAGACGGTGCTGCCGCTCGCGCGGGTGCGGCGCTGTCATCGTGAGATAGCGACACAGTTCGCCGATATACTGAAAAATCGTACATTCGGAGTCCGCCACATCATCCCAGAAACGCTTGGCGGAAAAGCGGCGGCGGATCACTACCGAACCGCCTCTGACCAGCATGGCGCCGATGGCGACGATCCCTCCCGTGCTGTGGTACAATGGCAGACAATTGTAGAGGCGGTCGGTTGGTTGCGCATCCATAATGCCAGCGAACCACAGGCTCCATTCCAGCACGCGTCCGTGCGTGACGTGGGCCGCCTTCGGCAGGCCGGTGGTGCCGGATGTGTAGATCAATAACGCCAGGTCGGCCGGTTCGGGATCCTGGCATTCGGCGGCATCCACGGGCTCAGTGCTGAGCTTGGCGATCTCCGGCTCGATCCGCGACCAAGGGTTCGGTGCGGGTGCGCCGTGGACCCAGACGCGAAGGTCCGGGGGAAGCCGGTCCGCGACCGCCGCCACGGCCGGCAGCAGGGCACCGGCCACGATCAGGTGGGTGGCACCAGCGGCCTGAATACTGTGCAGCAACGCTTCGGCGACCATGTTGGTGTTGATCAAAGCAACGGCGCAACCGGTCCGCGTCACACCCAACCAGATCGCCACATAGTCTGGGCGGTTGGGCATCAGCAGGCAAACGACATCGCCTTTCGCGAGACCCTGCGCCATTGCCCATCGGGCATATCGGTTCGACTGCGCGGCGAGATCGCGATAACTGAATTGTTCCTCCTCGCCCGACAGCGCAGGGCGGTCGCCATGGGTGCCGGCGAGCGCGTTCAATCGGCAGGCGAGCACGGCGGGACGGGCGTCCGGCCCGACCTTGGTGTATTCCAGAGCGCGGACCCAGGCTTGCAACGCGGTGTTCCGCGCCGTCTGACCGGGCGCTGGCGAGTTTCTTTGCGTCACTGCGGGTTCACCATTATTCCAAGATGAAGACGGTTTGGTGTGGCATCATCCCTAAAACCGCACGGCGACGGGAATCACATTTCGAATTCCCCCGACCCCGGGTGCTACGCCGCTTCGCCAGGGGCGGTTCTGATTGTTGGATTGCCGTTAGCGCGCGGCTGCCATCATGCCGGAATCGATCTGATTGCCCGGAACAAATCCATCGCGGACAGGCCGATCCGGTCTATGCCGCACGTCCGGGCGCGCATATCGGGATGAGGTCACCCTGCCGGGCGTCAGCTTCACGGTCATCACCTTCACCCGCTCGCCTTGGCGCCGCCGCCGGGCACAAGGCGCACGATGCGGCTGGCCTATGTGTTTTTGTCCGATCAAATGTTTGCCAAAGGGCCGATTGAACGGCTACAGAAGGCCGCGAAGCGGGATGCAGCTGGATCCGAAGTTGAATGAACGACGGTGAAAAATGTTGAACGCGGTTGACGCAGCTGGGTAATCTGTAGTCAATTCAACGCGTTGCCGGGTTAGCACAGCGGTAGTGCAGCGGTTTTGTAAACCGAAGGTCGGGGGTTCAAGTCCCTCACCCGGCACCATGATGCATCATCTTTTCGGGCTGCGTGGGCAACCGGTTCAAAATCCCGACCAACGCCACCGTCCCAGCGGACAATCGCAGGGCCCGCGACCCAGTCGGAGCCAGAAAGGCGGCTGTCGATAGCCGCTCAGTCGCCCCGTCGGTCATTGTTTGGCCGGACAATCCAGCAATTGCAGCACTTCGGCGTCGAAGTGGATTCGGGTCGCCATGACGGCAATGGCCTCTAACTGTCCAGTAACAGCGTCAGGGCCCATAACCGGGGGCAGGGCATCCGCGCCTCCGACCGAAATCCTCCTGGCCGCGGCCGCCCTAAAGCGCTGCCTCAAATACCGGCTGTGGCAAAGATCCGCGCGCTATCAGCGAATCCTGGACCCGGTAAAGCAACTCGGAATGATCTTCTTCCGACACATTATCGCTGCGCATCACCATCTGAATCAATGGGTCCCGCAGCAAGGTTGCCAATGTAAGTGTGCTGATCGTCGTCGTGCACATCACCGTCACCATTTCCGTTCGAGCGCCGAAGCAGTATAGCCGCCTCTCTCCGACACTGTGAAAACGAATTGTGTCTTAACGTAGCCGGCGTTTGGGCATTTTTTTGAGTGAGGGCCCCATATTGTGGCGGCCGCGTGGCAAATCGGCATCATTTGGGCGGAGACCCGCGCCAAAGGCCAAGGGCAAGAGTAAATAATGATTAATGAGAATTTAAGAAATAATAGGCCGCGCCGCCAAATGAACCGGCGGCGCGGCTGTCAGTCGTTCCTACTCGGCGGCTTTTGCCTTGTGCGCCGGCCACTCATCGACAGGGATGCGCGGCAGCTCGAACCGGTCCGTCACCCGCGAATACCACCCGCCGCCATGCAGACGCCCGATCAGGTCCAGCTTGGGCGTGTCGATGTAGCAGCGTTCCTTATCCAGCACGCAGTCGTCCCGCACATAAATCGCCAGCACCTTGCCCAGCACCACCGCGCGATCGATACCGACATCGACGATCACCAGCCGCTCACACTCGAACGACACCGGCGCCTCGGCAATGCGCGGCGGCTTCACATGCAGTGACGGCGCGGTGGTCAGGCCGGCTTCCTTCAATTCATCGACGCCCTTGGGGAAATCGATGGCGGTGACGTTCATCGGCTCCCGCAGCTCATAGCTGACCAGGTTGATGACGAACTGCCCAGTGCGGCGGATATTGCCGCCCGTGTCCTTCACGTCGCCCGGCCCGCGGCCGCCGATGCCGAACGCCAGCACCGGCGGGTTGCCGGACATCGCGTTGAAGAACGAAAACGGCGCGGCGTTGACCGTGCCGTCGGTATCCTGCGTGGTCACCCACGCGATCGGCCGCGGTCCGATCGTCGATGTCAGCAGCTTGTAGATATTTTCGCTCTTAACGTCCTGGAAATCGAACAGCATGGCGTGCCTCTGATAATTGCTGGGCCGCAGCGTTACGCGGGGCGCGCTTGGCTGTCCAGATTGCTGTTTTGTCATCTGTTGCGGCGGGGGCGATTTCCCGCCACACAGGCGTATCGACGCGGCAGCAGGGACCAGAAGCGTGAGCCAGACCTCCGACGATTTCGCCACAATGCGCCACCGCCTGAAATCCATCTTCGGCGGCTCGATCGGCAACCTGATCGAGTGGTATGACTTCTACGTCTATAATTTCTTCGCCCTCTATTTCGCCAAGTCCTTCTTCCCGAACGCCAATCCGACCGTCCAGTTGCTCAACACCTTTGGCATCTACGCGCTGGGCTTCCTGATCCGCCCCGTCGGCGGCTGGGTTCTGGGAATCTACGCTGACAAAGCGGGCCGGCGAGCGGCGTTGACCTTGTCGGTGACCCTGATGTGCGCAGGGTCGGCGCTGATCGCCATATCCCCGACCTATGCCGTGCTGGGCCTCGGCGCGCCCGTCCTGCTGCTGGTCGCCCGCCTGATCCAGGGCATCTCGCTTGGTGGCGAATACGGCACCTCGGCCACCTATCTTAGTGAGATCGCCGTATCCAAGCACCGCGGCTTCTACAGTTCGTTCCAGTACGTCACCCTGATCGGCGGCCAGGTGCTGGGCAGCCTGACGCTACTGGCGATGCAGCAAGGCTTCACCGCGCATCAGCTGGAGGACTGGGGCTGGCGCATTCCCTTCGCCATCGGCGCCGCGTTGTCGGTGTTCGGTCTGTATCTCCGCCGCAATTTGCGGGAGACGGATGCATTCAAGAAAGTCGCGCTCACCCGGCGGGGCAGCCCGATGCGGGAACTGCTGAAGCATCCGAAACAGATCATGCTGGTGTTCGGCCTGACCATGGGGGGCACCACCGCGTTCTATACCTACACCACCTATATGCCGACCTTCCTGGTCAACACGGTGAAGTTGACGCGCGATCAGGCGACGCAGATTTCGTTCATCTCCCTGATGATTTACGCGGCGCTGCAACCACTGTTCGGCGCGATTTCCGACAAGGTCGGCCGCCGGCCGGTGCTGATGTTCTTCGGCATTTTCGGCACCCTGGCGACCATCCCGATCTTGACCGCGCTCAGCCGTACTCACGACTACCTGACGGCGCTGGGCCTGATCATGACGGCGCTGATTATCGTGTCCGGCTATACCTCCATCAACGCGGTGGTGAAGGCGGAGCTATTTCCCGCCGGCGTCCGGGCGCTGGGGGTCGGGCTGCCCTATGCCGTGGCGGCGTCCGTGTTCGGTGGCACCGCGCCATATCTTGCACTGGCATTCAAAGATGCCGGCAACGAAAGCGGCTTCTATTGGTATGTCACTGTGCTGATCTTCGCCTCGCTGCTGGTCTACGCCTTCATGGGCGACACGAAGCGCACGTCGCAAATCGACCGGGATTAGCGGGGGGCGACGGGGTCCGCGAACCGCCCGTGGCTCGTCCGTCTTGGCCGGGCGTGTCCCGGCCATCCGCGCTTCGGCGTTTCGCGCTAGGATGGCCCGAACATGCTCCGCCGTGACGGCGGGAGGGCGGAACCTGCCTCCTTTACCCCGCCATCCTACCCGAAATTCAGCTTCAACCCCGGTGATGACCACTGCATCGTGCCCAGCCGTCCGGTGTCCGACAGCGTGATGTACGCTGTCCGCATATCCGCCCCACCGAAGCAGATGTTCGTCGGATAGATATCCGGCATCTTCACCGCCTGCACGATATCGCCTCCCGGCGAAATCTCGGTGATGAACCCGGTGTTCAGCGTCGCCACCGCGATATTCCCATTCGCCAGCACCGCCAGGCTATCGAACCTGGCATTGCCGGGCAGCCCGGCGATCACCCGCCCGCTGTGATGGTGATGCGGCGCCGGCTTGCGCGGCACCCCCGGCGCTTCGATGTCGAACGCCCACAGCCGGGCACCCTCGGTATCGGCGGCGTAGAGGGTCTTCCCGTCCGGCGACAGGCCGCAGCCGTTCGGACTGAGGATCGGATACGCGATCTCGGTTACTTTCGACCCGTCCGGCAGCGCGTAGTAAATCCCGCCATGGTCGCGGTGGCGCGCATAGCGCTTGCCCAGATCGGTAAAGTAGAAACCACCATGCACGTCGAATACGATGTCGTTCGGCGCGGACAGCTTGTTGCCGTTCACCTCGGTATAGAGTGTTTTCGCCTCGCCGGTCTTTGGGTCGATCCGCTGGATAAACCCAAATTTGTAGTCCGGATGCGGCGCGATACCCATCGAGTAGCCCTCGGCGTACTTGCTGCCGCCGTTGTTGCACAGGTACAGCGCGCCATCCGGCCCGAACGCCAACCCGTTCGGCCCACCGCCGCAGCGGGAGAACACGCTGGTCTTGCCGTCGGGCATAACCTTCGAAAGCTGGTTGTTGCGGATTTCCGTCAGGATGACAGACCCGTCCTTGCAGACGACGGGGCCTTCCGGAAACCCGAAGCCGGTGGCCAGGATTTTAACATCGCTCATATGGTGTTTCCCCCTTGTAGCGGTTGAGCCAGTGTCGCCGGAAAGCGCCCCGCGTCAAGCGAGGCGGGCCTGTCAGGAGGCATTGTCCCGCGAGCCGTCAGGTTCACCCGACACGGCAAACCGGACGCTCTGACCGTGGACAACATCCCGCTGCCGGTGCCAGGAATTACTGGCCGGCTTCCTTCGCCGCCGCCTCTTTAGCGCGTGCCACCCTGGCCAGTACTTTGTCCCGCACCGTCGGCGGCAGGCCGTTCGGGTCCATCGGCATGCCGTAAACCAACTCGTTATGCGCATGCAGCAATTGGTGCAGGCTGAACACATGCATCTGGGCGTTGCGACGCCCCTGCACATCCTGAACGTGGTTCACCGCCTGCTTGCTCGCCTTCAATGCGAAAGCCGGCTTCGACGCGATCTTCTCCGCCAGCGCCATCGTCACCGCGGCCAGTTCATCGCGTGGCACAACCCGGTTCACCATCCCGTAGGAGGCCGCCTCCCGCGCGGTGATCTCATCGGCGGTGAACAGGAACTCCTTTGCCTTGCGAATCCCCAGCTCCCACGGATGGTTGAAGAATTCCACGCCGCAAATCCCGAAATCGATGACGGGGTCTTTGAATGTCGCATCGTCGCTGGCGATGATAAGGTCGCATACCCACGCCAGCATCAGCCCGCCGGCGATACATTTACCCTGCACCTGCGCGATCGTCGGTTTCGGCAGGTTGCGCCACCGCTCGCACATCTCCAGGTAGATTTCCATTTCGCGGCCGTAGCGTGCTTCCGCTCCCTTGGCGTCGAACCCCGCCCAGGTGCCCACCGTCTGGAAGTCGCGCCAGCTTTGCGTCCCGTCGCCGCTCAGATCGTGTCCGGCCGAGAAATTCCGCCCGTCACCCGCCAGAATAATCACCTTGATCGTGTCGTCGTGCGCGGCCTTGTCGAACGCCGCGTTCAACTCATAGGTCATTTGCAGGCCCTGCGCGTTGTGCGCCTCGGGGCGCGCCATCACGATCCGCGCGACATGCGGCGCGGGGATTTCATATCGCACCTGCGCCGAGATCTTCGCTGTTTCGGTCATTGTGTTTCCTCCGTTTCCCGGGTTTGGATTACCTCCGGCCCCGGACGATAACACGCGCTGCCTAACGGGCTATCGCGAACCGCCCCTTCCAACGGACGCAATGCCGGCGAGGCCCGTTATGGCGGGTCCAGCGATCTGTTTGGCACGCGGTGCCTTCGCGGTCCGGTGCAGCCACCGAATTGCAGGCGATTGGCTTACCCTTCGGCGACCTTAGGGTAGCAGCCTCGCGAAAGAAGGGCCTAACGCCGATGAGGAAGGCGATATCGGAAATGAACGCAGATGAGAGCGGTGCGAATCGGTTTCAGGTAGCCGCCGCCGCGACACTACAGCTTCGCCAATACGCTGATTCCACTAAAGTATATGGCA
>DAIEHR010000397.1 GCA_027353465.1 Acetobacteraceae bacterium
CAGGCGGGGCGTCGGGGTTCGGCGCCACTCGTTAGACGCCAAAGCCGCTGCCGGCCGGGATGATTTGCTTGGAAGAGCGCGGAGGGCGGGAAGGGCCGCGAAGGTTGCTGCATCTCGGCTTCGCGGCCCTTCCCGCCCTCCGCGCTCTTCCAAGCAAATCATCCCGGCCGGCAGCGGCTTTGGCGTCTAACGAGTGGCGCCGAACCCCGACGCCCCGCCTGGCCGAAACCCCCAACCAACGCCAAGGTCGGGCGCACTGTTCCGCCACAACAGACTATTATCCCAATTATTGTTATTATAAGGAATAAAAACACAAAAAATTATGCCAGGCCCATCCATCGATCTCTCGGCCGAAGCCTACCGCCACCTCATCCATAATCTTATCGCCTTGCTTCCGCCGCCCATAGCCGACACCCCGGAAGCCACGCCGCGATCGCCAGGATCGCCGCCCTGGCCCCGGTCGATCACCGAAAGCCTTGATCTCCGACCCGAGCCGGCACCTTAACCAGCGCTGACGGCCGGAAACCAGGATTGCCAAGCAGCGGGGGCTTGGCCCGGTGGCGGCGTCCGGTCCCAAACTAGCCCTGGGCTTCAAACCGGGACGTAAACACGCCCATCGAACAACCGCCGGGCCGTACGATAAAACGCGCCGCTATGGGCCACCCAGCCGGTGGCCGGCGTTCGGGACACGTCCGCGTCCACGGTCAGAATGCCCGACGGCATGCCGATTCGAACCGCCCCGGACGGAGCCGCGGCCAGCGCCTGGAACGGTAGCGTACCCTCGATCCGCGCAGCGACCGCCGTGCAAAGCGACGCCGTCAGCGGCAGCGCCCGGTGCGGCTGTCCGTTGGAGATGAACCTTGCGGTCAGGTCCACATCGCCGGGCGCGATCAACTCCCCCGACAATGTCGGCGCCCCCTTGGCCGGGGCCACGAAACCGATTGCCGGGACCCCGGCGCTGTGCCGGGCAGCCGCGTCATCCGCCGCGATGCCCATGGCGACGGCGGCGGCGCGCCGGATGCGTTGCAGCCGGTCCAGCAAACCGGTGTCGGCATCCAGCGTATCGGGCAGTTCCGTCCCCGTCAGGCCAAGATCGCCCGCACGGACGAACACGCAGGCATTGGCGGCGTCGATCATCGACGCCTCCATCACCCCGATTCCAGGCACGTCCAGCCGATCCACGACATTCCCTGTCGGCAACAATTTGCCGGTGATGGCCCCGCCCGGCGACAGGAAATCCAACCGCACCGGGGCGCCGGTTCCGGCCACGCCGGGGATCGCCATCGTGCCGTCCACCGCCGCCCTGCCATCCAACAGGGGGAAGGTGGACCGGATGACCTTCCCAGTGTTCGTATTGAAGATACGCACCACCGCGGTATCGCCGTCTGTGCGGACCAGTCCCTCATCCACCGCGAACGGTCCAACCGCCGAGGACATATTGCCGCAGTTGCTCCGGTAATCGACGGCCGCCTCGCGGATCTGCACCTGTGCGAAAGTATAGTCGATATCGGCATCGGGCCGTTCCGACGGCGACAGGATACAGACCTTGGATAACGAGGAGATACCGCCGCCCATGCCGTTCAACTGCCGCCCGTGCGGATCGGGGCTGCCCATGGCCGCCAGAAAAATCGGATCCCACGCCCCGCGCTCCGGCAAATCCCGCCCATGAAACATCACCGCTCGGCTGGTTCCGCCACGCATGAACACAGCGGGAAGGGCGAGCAGTGGCATGGCGGTCACTCCGGTTGCGGGACGCGCACCGTATCATGCCGGCGCGCGAACGCCGAACCCCCCTGTCAATGGCCGCAGGATGCCGACGCGCAGTGCCCGGGCACTGGCCCACATCGCATAGGGGGTGACCAGAATCTGGCTGGCGGTCCAGACCGTCACCGCCTGCCACGGCGTTTCAGGGCGGACCAGCAGCACGCCGGCGGCGGCCAGGATCAGGCTTCCCACGTTGCCATACAGGGTGAAGCGCACCTGCCCGGCGGCGACCAGGGCGACACCGGACGGGAATGTCAGTGCCGACAACGCCATCAGCCCAACCAGCGGCAGGGCGGCTTGCCCGGCCTGGACCCAGTTCGGCCCCATCAGCAGCGCGATCGCCCGGGTCAGGCCGATCGCCAATCCAGCGCACAGCGGCACGAACACCAGCAGGCAACGCCGCAACCAGCGATCCACCTGGGCCAGCATCGCCAGCCGGTCATGCTGATACTCCGACAATGCCGGCAGCATCAGCCGCCAAAGGGCGGTGAACGCCAGTTCCCGTACCGTATCGACCAGACGAAACGCGATATGCACCTGGCCCAGCGCCGCCGCCCCGGCCGATCCGCCGATCAGCAGCGCGAACAGCCGATAGCGCATGATGGACACCAGGGTCGAAGCGGTCAGCGGAACGCCAACCCGCAGCAGTGCCAGGATCGAAGGCCCATGCCAGCGAAAACCCGGCCGCCATCCCCGCCCCAGCAGCAAGGCCAACGCGCCGGCCGCCGAGGTTACGCTCTGCTGCCAGATCAAGGCCCAGGCGCCGGCGCCGTTCAGCGCGGCGTGCAGTCCAAGCGCGGCCCCAAGGCCCTGGCCAATCAGGGTCCGCAGCGCCAGGTGGCGGTAGGCCCGCTCCCGCGTCAGCAGGCCTTGGACCGCGCCCGCCGCCCCCACCAGCGGCAACGGTGCGGCGAGCAACAGGCCCATCGCGACCAGCCGCCCGTCGCCGAACATGGCGGCCAGGCCCCAGCCGGCACCGGCCTGCACCACCGCCGCAACGCATCCAACGGCGCAGGACGCCCAGAACGCGCTGGACTTCATCCGGTCGTCGATCTGCGCGCATTGCACCAGGGCGTCCGCGAACAGCGCGTTGACCGCGACCCACAGCGTCACATGCACCGCGACGGCGGCCGCGCCGATCCCCAGCTCCGACGGACCAGCCAACCGAGCAATGACGAATGAGGAGAGGATGGACAGACAACCGGAGACAACGGCCTCCAGCCCCGACCAAAACGCGTCACGCCGCATCCGGCCGCCGGAGCAAAGCCGCCAGCGACACCGTGGCGGCGAACGGTGCCAGCCACATGATGCGGCTTTGGTAGCGGTCGTGCGGGGTGGACAGGGCGCCGGTGATAGCGGCACTCAGCGGCAGTGCGGCCAGCACTGCCAGCAGCAACCCGGCAACCGGTTCCCGGCGGATCAGCGCGATGGGAAGCAGAACAACGCAGGCCGCGACGCCGCCCAACGCCACCGCGATATGCAGGCCCGCCAGGAATGGCGGGACCGCCAGCGTGCCCGCCTGTTGCCGGGCGTTGGCATAAGCTGCTGCCTCGCGAGCGGGGAAGTCGCGGGCAATCCAGGGGGAAACCTGGGCCGGCCACGGTTGCAGCCCGTCGCCGCTGGCGAACCGGGTAAGCTGCTCCTCGGCGTTGGCCAGCGCGGCGCGCAGTTCGGCGCCCGGGCTGGCGTACAGCGCCGCGCGGATGATGGCGTCCGCATCGGACGACACCGCTTTCGGGCCGCCGGCAAGGTTCAACGGGCTGGCATCGGTCCACAGGAACTCATCCGACGACGCGGGGAATCTGTCGAGGAACGGGCACAGCCGCCAATGGGAAGCCGGACACCCAGTCCGAAGCGCCGCCATGCCCGGGCCGTCATAGATGACCCGCGCCAGCAGAAAGACGTTGCCGTACGGGGAGACGGAGAAGCGTCCATGCGCTGCCAGGTTCATCGAACACATGGCAAGGATCGCCAGAACCGGCGCGGCGAGGAGGGCGAGCAGCCGGCCACCCCGCCGGGACAAAGAGCGCGCGACAAGCCACAGGACCGCGATCAACCCGAACGCCAGCGGCAGGCTGGACTGCTGGCTCGCGATCATGAACGCTGCCAGCGCCGTCAGCACGATCCGTTCGCGTGCCGACAGCCGTTCGGGGACCACGGCCATCAGGCAGATGACCAGCACCAGCAACGGGGTGAACACGTCCGGCATCAGTTCGGACACTGTCCAGGGCAGCCATGTGCCCACCGCCAGCAGGCCAACGCCGCCGATAAAGACCAGCGGCTTCAGGCCGGGAAGCAGGGACCGGCAGACCAGACGCAGGATCCACGCCGTCAGGAGCGCCTGCGCGATTACCACCGGCCAGACAGTGACCATCCAGTGCAGCGCCAGCATGAACAGGGAGTAGAAGACCGGACGGTCCCAGCCGGCATAGCGATGCGCGGCCTGGGACAGATACGTTCCGGTATCGGCGAACACGATCGGATAGTGGTTCCACAGTGCCGGCCACAGCAACAACGCCGCGGCAGCCGGACCAGCGGGAAGGATACGTGCGGAAATGACCGCTTCGATGGGGGCACATTCGGTCGATCCCGCCATGACGATGAAAGGCTGGCGACCTCCGTCGCGGCCCCGAACCTCCGTTCGGTCAGTCGCCATAGCCGTCCGGATGTGACTTCCGCCAGTCGAAGGCGGTACGCACGATGTCGTCTAGATCGGCATGCGCAGGCCGCCATCCAGCCGCCTGCGCCCGCGCCGACGACGCCACCAGCACCGCCGCGTCGCCGGCCCTGCGGTCCACGATACGATGCGGCACCGTCAGCCCCGACACCCGCTCCACCGACGCGATCACCTGCCGGACCGAGTGGCCAGCGCCATTCCCCAGGTTCCACACCACCGGACCGTCCTTCAACGCCTCCACCGCCAGCAGATGCGCGCTAGCGAGGTCGGAGACATGGACATAGTCGCGAATGCAGGTGCCGTCGGGTGTGGGATAGTCGTCGCCGAACACATCCAGTGCCGCGCGCCGCCCCAGCGCGGCGTCGATCACCAGCGGGATCAGGTGCGATTCCGGCCGGTGATCCTCGCCCAGCCGCCCGGCCGGATCAGCCCCGGCGGCGTTGAAATAGCGCAGGCAGGCCGCGCGCAGGCCATGCACCTGGCCAGCCCAGCGCAACGCCCGCTCGATCATCCATTTGCTGTCGCCATAGGCCGATTGCGGATCGATCGGCGCATCCTCGGGGATCGGATCGGCGCCATCGACGTTGAACAGCGCGGCCGTCGAGGACAGCACGAACCGTCCGACCCCATGGCGCACGCAGGAATCGATCAGGCGGACGCCGTTGGCGGCGTTGTCCAGCAGATAGCGCATTGGCATCCGCATGCTCTCGCCAACCTGCGACAGCGACGCGAAATGGAACACCGCGTCCCAGGACCCGTCGCCCATGACGCCGTCGATCGCCTGTCCGTCCGACAGATCGGCCACCACCAGTTTCACCCCCGCCGGCACCGCGGCTTTGTGGCCGGTGCGCAGATTATCGATCACGGTGACCGAATCGCCCCGGTCCAGCAGGGCCGCCACCAAATGGCTGCCCACATAGCCGGCCCCGCCGGTGACAAGAAAACGCTGCGGCATCGAATACTACCCCCGAAAATAGGCGCGGTAGCGACGATGATACACACCTGCGTCCGCGAAACCGGAGCGAAGATGCACACGCGGATCGACTCTTGTCAGTACCGTTCCGATGATTTTCGCGTGGGCGTCGTGCAGCACCTCCATCGCGCGCAGCAGCGTCTGGGTTGGGGTGGAGTGCCAACGCACGCACAGCAGCGTTGCATCGGCCAGCGCGGCGGCGATCCGCGATTCGGTCATTGCCTCCACTGGGGGGGAGTCCAGCAGGATCAGATCGAACTGTTCGCGTGCCTCGGCCAACAATTGGCGCATCTCGTCGGACAGGAAAAGCGCCAGGATATCGGCGGCAGGTTTGCCGGCCGCAATGAACTTCATGCCGGTGATTGGATCGTCTTGCAGCGTGTCGCGCCATTCCGCCGCGCCGCGCAGCACCTCGGTCAGACCGGGTCCGTCGTGTCCATCCAGACGGTATCGAAACGAGGCCTGCCGCACGTCGCATTCGATCGCCAGCACACGCTCCCCGCCAAGCTGCGCCGAGCGGCCCAGGGAAAGGGCAAGCAGGGACTTGCCCTCGGCCGGCCGAGCGGCGGTGATGGCGATGACCTGGGGGTGATCGATGTCGAGCGAAACGCCGGCCCGTAAGGAGCGAATCTGTTCCGCGAAGGCGGTCAGTGGGCGGCGTGCGGCGTAATCATGGATGCGCAAATGGCCCAAGGCGCGTTTGCCGACCTGGGGGATCAGCGCCAGGCACGGCACCCCGGTCAGGGCGCGCAACTCATCGCCGCTGTGCAATGTGGCGTCCGCCAGATGCAGCGCGTAGATCAGCACCAATCCCAGAAAGACCGCGGCGGCGACCGATGCCGCCATTATGGGTACCACGCGCGGGGATGAGGGTCGATCGGGCGGGATCGCCTGGGAGATCTCGTGCGCTTCCGACGATTCGATGGCTGCTTGCTGGGTGGTCTGCTGAACCCGGTCCAGCACCGCCTGCAGTTGCCCGCGCGCCGCGGCCAGATCGCGGTCCAGCGCGTTCAATCCGATCTGTGCCCGGTCGGCGCTTTGTTCGGCTGCTTTTGCCTGCGTCAGCAGGCGTTGCAGGCTGGCGACCCGTTCGGCCGCGGCGTGCTGGTCCGCATCCGTCGCGGCGACCACCCGAACGATTTCCGCCTTCAGCGCGCGTTCGCCGTCGGCGTATTGGCGGGCCAGGCCCTGCACGTCCGGATAGGCGGGGCCGAACCGGCTACGCTGCGCCTGCACCCGGCCGGCCAGTTGTTCCAGTTGCGTACGCAACTGCACGACCGACGGCGCCACGGCGGCCTGCGCCTGCGCCCCCGCGTTGCCGCGTGCAGCGTCCAGCCGGGCGCTCGCGGTTGCCAGTTCGATCTGGGCCTTGTTCAGATCCTCGGTCAGGTTCGTGACCTGTTCGTTGCCGATGGCCGCATGCATGCCCTGGCTCATGCCGTAGCGGCCGCGATAGGCCGCGATGGCTTCCTCGATCCGGTGAACCTCGGACGTCAGATCGGCTTTCTGAGTATGCAGGAAGCCGGTGGCCGCCTCTACCATGCGGTGCTTCGCGGCGTATTGGTCCTTGATATAGGCGTCCATCGCGTTGTTCACCGCCGCCGCGGCGACCAATGGGCTTTCCGCGGTGAAGGTGACCTCCACGACGTGGGAGAAGCGAACCGGCGCCGCATGCAACCGGTTCCGTACCCGGCCCAGCGTCGCGTCCCGCTCCGGATCCAGGATGGGGCCATAAACCTGCTCCTCCGCCGGGCTGTCGGAGTCCATTCCCAGAAGGCCGGGCAGTCCAACGATCAGGCTGGTCAATCCCGAGGGCGGACGCCCAGCGGGGGCGAATTCGGGATCGTCGAACAGGGCGCCGCGCTGGGCAACGATCTCGGCGATGTGCAGGCTTTGCAGGATTTCGGCCTGGCTGGACATCATGCTTTCGGTGGTCGGATCCTCGCGCAGGATGCTTTGCAGTTCGCGCACATTGTAGCCGCTGGGCTCGTAGATCAGCGATCCGGTCGCGGTATAAAGCGGCGCGATCTGCCGCAGCGTCAGCCATGTGCACAGCGGCACCAGGATCAGCACCGCCAGAAAGGTCGCGCGCCGCTGCCGGATCGCGGCCAGGAAGCCCGCAAGGCTGTCCCTGGCCTGATCGCCTTGCGGGAACGGCAGCATCGGCCGGCGCGCGGAACCTGGAGTCGTCGCTATGCTGGCGGGCTTGTCGAGCATCCGCTGTTGCCGGCCCCTTGCTCAAGACCGGGGCGGTTAGCCCCGGCGGGTGAAGGTGAACGCCTTCGTAGGCCGGTAAACCTTAATAATGTGCTAACGTGGCAAGACGCGCGTGGCGCGGAACACAAAAAAACCTGGGAGCCGGGTCGTCGGCCTGGACTATCCGGTTGTTTCAGGCTTGTCCCTGGCTTCCTCGCGCTTACGCATCTGATCCTTACGCCGGAGGAGGTTTGCCCGCAGGGCCGCCGCCTCGCGGGCCAGTGCGTCCGGGCTGCGAACCGGCGCGGGGGGCGGCTTCGATGCTTTGTCTTTCGGCGGCATGTCTTCCTCGGACAGTGAATGCGTCGGGCGGACACAATCGCATTGAGGCAGGCAACGCAAGGGACGAAACGCGGCCGACATTACTTCGGCTCAAGGCGGCGTGAAATCAACAGCCTATGATGCGATCCCCGTATGGCTTGTGCTGGCTGGCGGGCGGGACAACCTGAAGCAGCGTCTGGAATAAACCAAAAGGATATGTGATGCGCATGAAAGTACAAGTTTGGCTCGCCCTGGCGTTGCTGGTCGCCGCCGCGCCGATGTTGAGCGCCTGTTACACCACCCAGGGCGCCGGCGAGGACCTGAGCGCGGCGGGCAATAAAATATCGGGAACCGCGGCAAAGCATACCGACTACAAGCCCTGACCGCATCCATCTTGACGGCCTGGGGGGTTTGTCCGACCGGCCCCCCAATTAAACTACAGGGAATTAAATCATGCGATTAATTCTGCTGATCATTGTGATCGTGCTGTTGTTGGGCGCGTTGCCGACCTGGCCATACAGCGGCGGGTGGGGATACTACCCAAGCGGTGGGCTGGGCTTGGTGCTGCTGATCATCATCGTTTTGCTGGTTTTGGGTCGAATATAGCAGTCCGCCTCGGCGGCGCGGATTGGCTTAAGGCCACCCGCGCCGCCGTACTTCCCTGGGCAGTTAGACGCTGCCCCAGACCTCGCGCGCGACTTCGACGCAGCGCGACAGTTTTGCCCATTGTTGGTCCTCGGTCAGCGTGTTGCCTTCCTCGGTGGACGCGAACCCGCATTGCGGCGATAGCGCCAGTTGCTCCAGCGGCAGGAACTTCGCCGCCTCGTCGATACGCCGCTTCAGCGTGTCCTTGCTTTCTAGTTCGCCGGTCTTGCTGGTCATGATGCCCAGAACGACCATCTTCTTGCCGCGAGGAACGAAACGCAGCGGCTCAAACCCGCCGGCCCGGTCGGTGTCGTATTCCATGAAATAGGCGTCGGAGTTGATCTGGTTGAACAACACCTCGGCGACCGGTTCGTAGCCGCCGGAGGCGACCCAGGTGGAGCGGAAGTTGCCGCGGCACAGATGCATGGAAATCACCATGCCGTCAGGCTTGCCGGCGATCGCCTGGTTCAGCATGTCGGCGTAGATGGCCAGCAGGTTGTCAACATGCTCGCCACGGGCTTTCAGCATGGTGATCTGATCGGGGTCGCACAGATAGGCGATGTTGACCTCGTCCAGTTGCAGGTACCGGCAGCCGGCCTGTCCGAACGCGGCGACGGCCTTGTTATACGCGGCGCCCAGATCGGCGAAGAACGGTTCCATCGCCGGGTAGCTGGTCTGGTCGATCGCCTCCCGCCCGCCACGGAAATGCACCACCGAGGGCGACGGGATGGTTTGCTTCGGCACCGCCGTCTTCACATGGCTGGCGAGGAACTGGAAATGGTCGATCATCGTCGGCTTTGACCAGCCGATCTTGCCGTTGACGCGCAGCTTGTGGCCCAACGGAACACTGCCGTGGAACTGGATTTTCTGCTCCGGTTCATAGACTTCGACACCGTCCAGGCCGGCGACGAAATCGTAGTGCCAGTAAGCGCGGCGGTATTCCCCGTCGGTCGCCGCGCGCAGGCCGATGTCTTCCTGCTTGGCGATGGCGGCGGCGATGCACTGGTCCTCGACTGCCTTCAGGGCATCATGGGGCAGTTGACCGGCTTTCCACTTGGCGCGAGCCTCCTGCAGCACCTTCGGGCGCAGCAGACTGCCGACATGGTCGGCTCGGAAGGGCGGTTCGGTGCGCACGGTCGTCATTTGGGCGTCTCCTGTTATAAGCCGCGGGTCCAGTGGCGTACCGCGCGGACGACGGCAAGAGGCTGTTCAGGGATGAGCGCGTGGCTGGCATCGGGGATCACAACGACGGTGACGCGATCAGCCCCCAGATCCTCGACGATGCCCATGCGGGAGTGCGGTGGACGCCACGGGTCCAGGTCGGCCTGGAGGTCCAGCACCGGGGCGGTGCCGGCGGTCCACCAATCCTGCTGGTTGGTGGCCGCACTGGCGGCGCGCTGGCTTTTGGACGCAGCGGGATGCCAGTTGCCCAGCCAGGACGACGGATCGTGACCGGGCGCGAAGAACGCGACTTGCAGCGCCGCGATCCGTTCCGCGTCGGGCAGTGACGTGTCGATGCACTTGGCCAGATGGTCCCGCAAGCCGGGCGGCGAGGCCTTGGCGGCAGCGGCGGCCAGGATGACTCCGCGCACCAGATGCGGGTGGTCGGCCGCGACACAGCGCCCGATCCACTGCCCGAAAGCGTGGCCGAGGACGAAGGCCGGACCGTTGGCCACCCGTTCGATCACCGCCGCGACGTCGCTTGCGTAATCGTGCAGCGTCAGCCCGTCCAACGGTCCGGTGCTGCCGCACATGCCGCGCGGCTGCGGCCGGATGACCCGAAAGCCCTCGGCGGCGAGCATCCCGGCGATCTCGTCGAAGTCCTCGGAATCGCGGGACGAGGACGGCAGCAGGACCAGCGCATCCCCCGCGCCGGAGTCTGGCTCATCCAGGATCGTGTCGATCGACACGTCGTCGTAGGCGACGGAGAACCGTCGGCGTTGGGTCATCTGTTGTCCTCCCTGATTTGGAGGGCAGTTTAGACCCTGGCGTTGTGGGACGGAACCGGGGAGGGACTTTCAGTCGTGCCGATCGTCTCGGCGGTTAGCCTGATGGTGGGCGTTCGGTCTTGGGGAGCATGGGGTTTGTCGATGCCTCGGGCGGGACCGTCTTGGCTGAGGCGGTTGGTGCCCGTCTGCCTTTTGTGACGCAGACCGCGCCGAGGACCGCAGAGATCGCCGAGAAGGAATTCGGAAATCCCGCCCCGCCGGATACCGGGTGCGCAGGCTATAAAATGCTTCTCGGCGCTCTCTGCGTCACAAAAAAAGCCACCGCACCTGCCTGTCGGTTAACCATCCGGAAGCAACTCCGCATGTATTAGAATGATCCATGAGAGCCAGATCCCCCGAACCCGGTTCAGTTCTGACCGCCCGGATCATCGCCGCCGCGATCAAGGTTCACCGCACAGTCGGCCCGGGCCTTCTTGAATCCGCCTATCGGGACTGTCTTTGCTGGGAGCTACGCAACGCCGGTCTGGCGTTCGAGCGAGAGGTTCCGCTCTCGCTGATCTACGAAGACATGCGGCTGGAAAATCGCTACCGAGCGGATATTGTTGTGAAAAGAGCGGTAGTCGTCGAAGTGGAGGCGGTCGATTTCGTCCGTCCGGTTCATAAGGCGCAGACGCTGACCTACCTTCGCCTAAGCGGCTGTGCCGTCGGCCTGTTGATGAACTTCAACGCGGTCCTGCTCAAAGACGGGCTCCATCGCTTCATCGCCTGAAGCAGCCGAGTTGCCTGAAACCCGGTTCGCCTGTAACCCCAATTGGCAATGATCGAACTCACCCAAGCGCCTGCCACGCTGCCGCTCGGCCGCCGTATCTATGCCATCGGGGACATCCACGGGTGTAACCGGCAACTCGGCATCCTGCATGACCTTATCGCCGCCGATCTGGCCGAACGCCCCGTTGCCTCGGCCCTGTTGCTGCATATCGGCGACTATGTGGACCGTGGCACCGACACCGCCGGGGTGATCCAGCGTCTGGCCGGTGGCTGTCCGATCCCCGGCATGGACATGGTCAACCTGATGGGCAACCACGAGAGCACCATGCTGGATGCCCTGTCAGGCGAACGTGCCGCCGGGACGGACTGGTTGTTCGCGGGCGGGAAGGCGGCGCTGACCAGCTACGGGATCGACCCCGAAGGCCCGCGCGACGTGTGGGCCTCGACGATTCCCGCCGAGCACCAGGACTTCCTGCGCGAGTTGCGGCTGATGCACCGGGAGGGCGGGTACGCGTTCATCCATGCTGGCGTGCGGCCGGGAATCGCGCTGGAGGATCAGGCCAGGGACGATCTGCTGCGCTCCCGCCAGCCGTTCCTTTACTCCGAGGCGAATTTCGGCGCCGTTGTGGTGCATGGCCATACCCCGGTGAAAACCCCCGTGGTGCGGCATAACCGTATCGCCATTGATACCGGGGCGGTTTTCGGCAGCCAGATGACTTGCGTGGTGCTGGAAGCCGATACGCTGGGGTTCCTGACCGCGGACCCGGTTGATCCGCCCGTGTCGATTGCCCACCGGTAATCGCGCCGCGATGCCGCGACAGGTTCCCCCGCCGCCCGGTTCCTGCTAGCAAGCGCCGCCCGGAGACATACTCACACCCATGTTCGATTTCGCCTGGTCGGAGATTGTATTGATTGGAGCCGTCGCGTTGATCGCGATCGGCCCCAAGGACATGCCCGCTGCCATCCGCACTGTGTCCTCCATGGTCAAGAAGGCCAGGAAGATGGCGGCCGAATTCCAGACCCATGTCGATGAAATGGTGCGCGAGGCGGATTTGGGCGACGTCAAGAAGGCGTTCAACGACATCCGCAACCTGGACCTGTCCAGCACGATCGAAAAGCACATCGATCCCGATCGGACGATCCGCGACACCTTCAACGACAATCCGCTGAATACCCCTTACCCGACGTCAAGCCCAATCGAGGAGGTGACCGTCAGCGAGCCGCCGGTCCCACCCCCGATAGTGCCGCCGTCCGAGCCGCAAAAACCGCTCTCGCCCGCTTTCATCCCGCCAGGCATGGTTCCGCCCGCGCCCCGGGCGGCGCTGGAGCCTGCCGAACCACCCGCGTTCATTCCCCCTGAAGCCGTACGGCTGCGCCAATCCGGGCCGTGAGTTTAGGCCTTCGATCGCAAGCCCCTGACCATCGGAAAGCCAAACGTGGCAAAACCTGAAGACGACACGATTGATGACAAGCCGATGCCGCTGCTGGATCATCTGATCGAGTTGCGCACGCGGTTGATCTGGTCGGCCGGAACCTTTCTGGTGTGCTTCGGCGTAGCATACTACTTTGCCGGGTCGATCTACTTCTTCCTGGCCGAACCGCTGGCCCAGGTGCTGCGCGAGCAAGGTAATCCGGACCCGCATCTGATCTACACGCAGCTTTACGAGGCGTTTTTCACCAAGATCAAAGTGGCGTTCTTCGGCGGCGCGTTCGTGGCGTTTCCGATGATCGCCGTCCAGTTGTGGCTGTTCGTGGCTCCGGGCCTGTATCGCAGCGAAAAGCGGGCCTTGCTGCCGTTCCTGGCGGCGACCCCGGTGCTGTTCGTGGCCGGCGCGGCACTGGCATATTATTTCGTGTTCCCGTTCGCGTGGAAGTTCTTCGCCAGCTTCCAGGACCCGGTGGGCGGCGGCGGCGTGCCGATCGAACTGTTGCCCAGGGTCAGCGAGTATCTGGACCTGGTGATGAAGCTGATCTTCGCCTTCGGCATCACGTTCCAGCTTCCGGTCGCGCTGACGCTGCTGGCGAAGGTCGGGATCACCAGTTCGGCGCAACTGAAGAAGTTCCGGCGCTATGCCTATGTGGGGATGTTCGTCATCGCCGCGATCCTGGCACCGCCCGATGTCATCACCCAAACCGGATTGGCGGTGCCGTTGATCGCGCTGTACGAGATCTCCATCATCTGCGCCGGTTGGGTCGAAACCAAGCCCGTCGAGGACCAGGCCGATGCATGATATCCGCGCCATTCGCACCGATCCGGCGGCGTTCGACGCCGCCATGGCCCGCCGCGGCCTGCCGGCCGTTTCCGCCGGGATCATGGTGCTGGATGTGGAACGCCGGTCGGCATCGACCGCGTTGCAGGAAAAGCAGGCGCGGCGGAATGCGCTGGCGAAGGAAATTGGCCAGGGCAAGCGGTCGGGCGCCGACACCGCCGCGCTGGAAGCCGAGGCGACTGCCCTGCGCGGCGACATGGAAAGCCTGGAACAACGGGTGCCGGAGCTCGATGCCGGGATCAAGCGCATCCTGGAAAGCCTGCCGAACGTGCTGGATTCGTCCGTCCCTGACGGTCCGGATGAGACGGCGAACGTGGTGCTGAAGCTATCGGGCGAACCGGCGGCGTTCGCCTTCGCGCCGAAGCAGCATTTCGAACTTGGCGAAGCACTGGGGATGATGGATTTCGCCACCGCCTCCAAGCTGGCCGGCGCCCGGTTTACCGTGCTGCGCGGCCCTCTGGCGAGGATGGAGCGGGCGCTGGGCCAGTTCATGCTGGATCACCACACAATCGAGCGCGGCTATCTGGAAACCATCGTGCCGTCGCTGGTGAACGAGGCGACGGCCTATGGCACCGGCAACCTTCCGAAGTTCGAGGAAGATCTGTTCAAGACCACCGACGGCCGCTACCTGATCCCGACGGCGGAAGTGCCGCTGACCAACACTGTCGCCGGCGATATCGTGGCGGAGAAGGCGCTGCCGATGCGGCTGACGGCGCTGACCGACTGCTATCGCAGCGAGGCCGGGTCGGCCGGTCGCGACACCCGCGGGATGCTGCGCCAGCACCAGTTCCGCAAGGTGGAGATGGTCTGCATCGCCCATCCCGACCGTTCCGCCGACGAACACGAATGGATGACCCGTTCTGGCGAGATGATCCTGGAGAAGCTGGGCCTGCCGTACCGGCGGGTGCTGTTGTGCGCCGGGGATACCGGCTTCGCGTCCACACGGACGCACGACCTGGAGGTTTGGCTGCCGGGGCAGGGGATGTACCGGGAGATTTCCTCCTGCTCCAACTGCAAGGATTTTCAAGCGCGGCGCATGAATGCCCGGTATCGCGGCGGGGCGGATGGCAAAGCGGTGGCGTTCGTTCACACGCTGAACGCTTCGGGCGTGGCGGTTGGGCGGGCGCTGATCGCGGTGATGGAGAACTACCAGCAGGAAGACGGCTCCATCGTCGTGCCGGAGGTTCTGCGGCCGTATATGGGTGGGATGGCGGTTATCGCGCGCGGGTAGATGGGCGATAGGGGCTGTGGTGAGCGATCGCTTCGATGGGCGCACGATCCACGGGCACTGTCATCGGCGTTGAGATAGCGAAGCGCCGGTTTCCGGGCTATTATGCCTTTCTCCATAAGGTGTTGGCGAAACACAATTTTATCCATCTGTCATGGCCGGGCGCAGTCCCGGCCATCCGCGCTGCTACCGTCGGTGCGAAGATGGCCGGGACCGCGCCCGGCCATGACGGTGAGAGCCCCGTCGCTTGTTCAGACCGTGCGTTTGGTTTGCTGCTGGTTCCTACGGCGTCCCCGCCTCCCCCAGATCCCACCAAATCCCGGTATAGGCTGCCAGCCCCTCGCGCGCCGGACCGGTCAGCAGATGCTCATCCGGCCCGTGCTGCTTGCAGCCGTTGTAGCTGTGCGGGATCCACACCAGCGGCACGCCCAGATAATCCACGAACACATCCCCCGGCAGGCCGCCGGACGAGTTCGGGATCACCTGCACGCGCTTGCCCAGCGACCGTTCCATACTGCCAACCGTCCAGCGCACCCACGGGTGCCCCGGATCGGTGCGGCTTGCCGGCATGCGAACATAGGAGTTCTCGACGCGAACCTCCGGGAAACCGTTTTCCTTGAGGTGCGCCCGTAGCGCGGCGTCGAACCCGGCGGGGTCGCTGTCCACCGTATAGCGGATCTGGCAATGCGCCCTGGCATTCGGGGCGACGGCATTGACCGGGTTCTCCGGCCGCCCAGACAGCATCGACAGCACGATAAAGCTGTTCCAGCCATAGATTTTCTCGGCCGGGGTGAGGCCGGGCTCACCCCAGTTCGGGTCGATGCTGGCGGACTCGCCGCCGCCGCCAACCGGGCACCCGTCCAGCACAGCGCGCACCGCCGCCGGCACGCCGTTCTTCGGCAGCCAGTCGCGCACCAGGATTTTGCCGTGCCGATCCATCATAGTGGCCAGCGCGTGGCTTAGCACGATCGCGGGGTCGGTCGTCAGGCCGCCCCAATGGCCGGAGTGAACGCCGCCCGGCCGCAAATCCACCACTAGATCGAAATGGTAGGTGCCGCGGGTTCCGGTGGCGATCGTCGGGACGTCTGGCATCACGCGCGGCCCGTCGCTGGCGATCAGCACGTCGGCCGCCAGGCGGTCGGCTTCCCGGGCGACGAATTCGCGCAGGCCGATGGAGCCGCGTTCCTCGCTGGTTTCCAGGATCAGCTTCAGGTTGAAGCCCAGCCGGCCGCCGCGTTCGGCCAGCACCGCCTCCAGCGCCGTCAGGTTCAGCGCGTGCTGGCCCTTGTTGTCGGCCGTACCGCGGCCGTACCAGCGGCCGTCCTCCTCGGTCAGGGTCCAGGGCGACAGGCCGGTGCGCCATTGGTCGTCCAGGCCGCGCACCGTATCTCCATGCCCATAGGTCAGGATCGTGGGGCCGTCCGGTCCTTCCAGTCGTTCGGCGAACAGGATCGGGCCGAAGCCGTCGCGTGGGTTGGGGTGGATTTCGACACTGAAGCCCATGGCTTCCAGCCACGGCTGGATGGCGTCGGACAGATAACGCTGGACATCGGCCTGGTGTCCGGGGTCCTGCGAGGTGCTGGGGATCGTCACGAGTCCTGAAAGCCGCTCGCGAAAGCGGTTGGAGTCGAACTCGTCCATTGCCCGAACCAGGGCGCTGTCTCGCGATGCCATATCGAAGTCCCGATGCCGTTGACGCCAGCCTGCCAGAGGATGCCCCGAACGGCTACACCCGTCCGACCCGGGGCAGCATCGCCCACATCTGTACCCCGCGTGGGCGCAGCGGCAGCAGAGGCATCGCGGCCTCGGCTGCCCGGGTCCAGGGCAGGATCAGGATGTCGTCGGGCGGGCGTTCCAACAGGGCCTCAACCGGTACGATAGGGATATGGGTGCCGGGCAGGAACCGTCCGTGCTGCGCCGGATCGGGGTCGGCGACGCAGTCCACCAGATCGGTGCCTATGCCGCAGGCGTTCAGCATCGTGCTGCCGCGGGCCACCGCGCCGAAGGCCGCGATGCGCCGCCCGCTTTCCCGGCGGATATGAAGGAAGGCGCGGATGTCCTCCCGAATCAGGGCGGCCCGGTCGTTGAAGCCCGCGTAGAGGTCGCTGCGTTCGCATTCGGCAGCCGTTTCGGCCAACCGAGCGGATTTAAGGCCGGGGCGGGCGGCGTGGGGGGCTTCAGCGTGGCAGGCATGGACCCGTAACGACCCGCCGCGATCGGGAAGCCGTTCGGCATCGAACACCCGCAGGCCGACGGAGCGCAGCACCCGCTCCAGCACAGGCAGCGACAGATAGGTGTAGGTATCGTGCCGAAAGGCGTCGAACTGGGTTCTTTGCGCCAGGGCCAGCAGATGCGGCACCTGGATGGTCACCACGCCCAGCGGGCGCAGGATGCCGGCGAATCCGGCCGCGAAATCGAACAGGTCCGGCGCGTGGTTCAGGACATAGTGCGCCACCACCAGATCGGCGCGTCCGATCCGAGCAGCGACCTCCATCGCGATTTCGGTGGTGAAGGCGGCTATTTCGGTGGCGATGCCGTTGCGTGTGGCGACTCCGCCCGCCGCGGCGGCCAGTTCGATCCCCAGGACCGGCACGCCGGCGTTCTTGAAGTGGCGCAGCAGATAACCGTCGTTCGACCCGGCTTCGATCACCAGCGATCCCGGACCAAGCCGCAGCCGCTTCATCATCGCCGTGGCGAACAGCCCGGCCCGAGCCACACGGCTGGCAGAACTGGAGGACAGGTACGGTTCGGCCTTGGCCGGGCCGGACGCCTCCGCATCGTCCGAAATCTGCACCAGCAGGCAGTCGTCGCACATCCGCGCGTGCAGGGGATAGACGGGTGCGTCCTCCCCTAGTGCGACGGTGCGATGGGCCAGTGGCAGATTGCCCAGGTCCAGCACGCTGCGATACAGGCGCGCGCCGCACAGGCGGCAGGCGACCCGGGCGGGCCGCGTCCACTGCGCGGTTGGTTCGGGCTGCGCGGTCAGCATCGCGCACGCGGTTTGTCGGACACGGATTGGCTTCTCCAGCCGCGCGGCAAGTCAGGACGTGGCGCAGTCGCGGTTTCGCGGCAGTTTACCGGGCCATTCGTTAATAAAAGGTTTTCAACGCGAAGAAATTATTGCCGGCGGCCAAATAATACCATGATATGCAAGCGCCGGAGCAAGCAGTGCATGCGGATTGACCGACGCCATCGCCAGTGCCGCCG
>DAIEHR010000010.1 GCA_027353465.1 Acetobacteraceae bacterium
TTCAGCCAGGCGGTGTCGAACCGGTTCGCGGCGCAGGGACTGACTTTGTTCACAAGTTCAAGCGGCGCCGTGCCGGCCGGCGGCGGGTCGCCCGTGCAAAGCGGATATGTCGGTTACGCGGCCACCATTCAGGTCAATCCAACGGTCAGCGCTGATCCGGCGCTGGTGCGCGACGGCACCAACGCGACCGCGGGCTTCACGCCCAATCCATCGGGCGGACCGGCCGGTTTCACTACCCTGATCGCCAACGTGGTCAACTACACGTTTGGCACACAGTCACAAAGCGGCGTCAGCCAGCCGTCGCTCAATACCACCGGCCTGGGGCCGGCGGGCAACCTGGCCACACCGTTGGCCGCCGCCACCGGCTCGCTGGGGGATTTTGCCACCATCCTGACATCGTCCCAGGCCCAGCAAAGCGCGACCACCACAACCAACCTGACAACCCAGCAGGCCTTGCAGACCAGCCTGAATGCTAAGGCCTCGGCGATCAGCGGGGTGAACATGGATACCGAAATGTCGCAGATGCTGTCGCTGCAGAATGCCTACAGTGCCAATGCCCACGTGATTTCGGCGGTCCAGTCCATGTTCACCCAGCTTCTGCAGGCCGTGCAATGAGCGGGGCGATCGGTGCGGCGGGCGCAAGCACCGGCTATGGTTTCAACGAAACCTTGGTCACGAATGCCTCGGCCGTTCACCGGCAACTCAATATTCTGACCGAACAGGCCAGCACCGGACTGGTTGCCCAAACTTACGCCGGGCTGGGATCCTCGGCGGAGGTGGCGCTGAACCTGAACCCGCAGATTTCAGCGTTGCAGACGTATAACAGCAACATCAATCTGGCCAGCGGCGGCATGCAGGTCACGCAGACCGCCATGACCCAGATCCAGCAGATCGCGGCGACGTTCACCGCCGACATCCCGAACCTGAACGGGCTGAACCCGTCGGAGGTGGACAGCGTCGCGGCCAATGCCCGCTCCGCCCTGACGCAGCTTGCCGGATTGCTGGATACGCAAGACGGCCAAACCTATGTGTTCGGCGGACAGGACAGCAGCAACCCGCCGGTACCGAACCCGGACAGTATCCTGACGTCTGGTTTCTACACCCAAATCGCCAGTGCGGTTTCTGGCCTGGCCGTCAACGGCGCCAGCGCGACCGCTGCCTCCACACTGACCATTGGGGGGTCGAACGCGGCGGGGACGTCGCCGTTTTCGGCCTACATGTCCCAACCCGCGTCGGCCTTGGCGGCCCCGGTCGTGCAGACTGGCGCGACCACAACGGTGCGAACAGGATTGCTGGCGAGTGCCAATTCGGCGGTGACGTCCACCGGCACCTCGACGACGGGTTCGTATATGCGGGACTTGATGCGGGCCTTGGCCACGCTGGGGTCGTTGTCCAGTTCGCAGGTCTCCGCGCCGGGATTTGGTGCGCTGGTTCAGGATACCGGGACAAGCCTGACCGGGGTGGTGAATGCGATGGCCGCCGATGTGGGTGTATTGGGCGATACGCAGGCCAGCCTGACCGCGCTTCAGACCCAGCTAACCGCTACGACGACGGCCCTGACCGGCCAGGTGTCCTCGGTCCAGGACGCGGATATGGCCTCGACCCTGTCGCAACTGACGGCGGTGCAGACTCAGTTGCAGGAGTCCTACCGCATGATCGCCGGGGCCAGCAGCATGTCGCTGATGAATTTCCTGCCGGCATAGAAGCCGCCGCCCATGCCTACCGGGTCTGGCAGACAGGTGATATGAATGGGCGATGGAGATCGAGGACACAGTCGTTCCCGCCGATTACCCGGAATTGGCGCGTCTCGCCTGGAACCGCAATCCGTCGCGTCCTATCCCCGGAGCGGAGGCGCTTGGCCTCTACGAAGCTAACTGGCGGCATATCGACACGGCTGCGCTTTCGCCGCGGGAGCGGGTGCTGATTGAGGCATTGGCGGAGCGGTTCGGCGGCGGTCACCTGCTGACGACAAAGTAGAACGTGGCAACCCGGATCCGGGACCGAGGCCAGGAGACGCCGACATGATCGACTTCAAGCGGCCGGAGCATCGGGCTGTGGCGGCGGCGCTGGCGGCCATGGACCACGATCGTCTGGCGGCCTGCCAGTGCTGGTTCGGCGGCGGCACCGAGATTGTCCTGGAGCTTGGCGAATACCGTCTGAGCAAGGACATCGACTTTCTCTGTTCCGACGCAGACGGATACCGGGAGATGCGTTCGCTGGCGACCTCGGGCGGGGTTGCGGCGTTGTTCGACGCGCCGGTGCGACAGGAGCGCGCCTTCAAGACCGACCAATACGGCATTCGGGGGATCGTTTCCGTTGTGGGAATGCCGCTCCGGTTCGAAATCGTCCGCGAAGCCCGCATCGGCCTGCAAGGCCAACCCGATTTGGCGCTTGGCGTGCCCCGGCTGATGCACGCGGACCGGATCGCCGAAAAGCTCCTGGCGAATGCCGATCGCTGCCAGGACCGGTCCACCGGCTTTCGGGACGCGATTGATCTGGGCATGCTGGCGCTTCGCCTTGGGCCATTCCCGGATGCCGCGCTGGCAAAAGCGGAACAGGCCTATGGCGATGATGTGGGCCGGAAATTACTGTGGGTTCGGGAACGGCTGGAACAAGCCGATGAATGCGGACACGCATCCGCCGTGCTGGGGATGGACCCGGCGCTGGTGACGGGGGCGGTACGCGCGCTGTCAGTTGAATGCCGCCGCCTGAAACCCGGCGGTTTCCCGCCCGCAAGCGCCGCCAGCTAACCCGCGACCTGTTTCGCCTCTGCCCGCAGCGTCAGCACCGCCTGTAAAACCGCCGGCTGCAATCCCTGCCCGCCTGCCTCGGCGTGTTTCAGGATCGCTGAACGCATGCGGGGATCCCAGAATTTCAGCAGGTGATCGGCGATATTGGCGACCGCCTTATCGCCGGGCTGATGGGCGAAAAACCGGCCGATCTGGTTGGCCATATAGATCAGTTTGTCAGGCGACATGGGCGGGACACTCAAACATGATGCGATCGCCGTGGGTAAAAACCTCGAAACCGTCATCCCGTGCGATCGCGACAAGGGTGATGCCAGCCTGTTCGGCGATGCGTAGGGCCAGCGCGGTGGGTGCCGAAATCGCGACAACAATAGGGGCGCCGGGGACGGACGCCTTCTGGATCATCTCCACCGACACGCGGCTGGTCAGCAGAATCGCGCCCCGGGACGCGTCAATGCCAAGTCGCGCCAGCGCGCCGGTCAGCTTGTCCAGCGCGTTGTGCCGGCCAACATCCTCCCGCACAGCCACGATCCCCTTGTCCGGCTGCCAGAACGCCGCCGCATGAACCGCCCTGGTCTGCCTGTTCAGCGGTTGCAGCCCTTGCAAGGACCCGATCGCGCCAGCCAAAGCCTGGGCCGTGACGCGGAAATCCGACGTCACAAGCCTGGGCTGTCGCATCGCCTGGGACAGGGTCTCCAGACCGCACAAGCCGCACCCGGATGGGCCGGTCAGGTACCGGCGGCGTTTGGTAAATGCCTCGATCCGCGAGTCATTCAGCCACATCCTGACCTCGATACCGTTATCCGCCGGCACGATCTCGATGTCCTGGATGTCCTCGCGACAGGCGGCGATGCCCTCGGCAAGACTGAAGCCGACCGCGAAATCTTCCAGGTCTGCCGGGGAGGCCATCATCACGGCATAGCCGAAGCGATTGTAGGAAAAGGCGATCGCGGTTTCTTCTGGAATAGCGCGCTGGCCCGGCGACGCGATGCCGCCGAACCAGCGTGTGTGTGCCGCAACCAGTGCGCGATCCAGCGGCACTGTCATTCGGCGGCCGGCAACGGCACCGCCTGGGTGATGCGCCGGCTCTCCCGGGAGTGGGATAGATACTCATCCTGCCATTCGGTCGGCCCGTTCGATGGCGCCGCCTGCACGGCCGTCACTTTGTATTCAGGACAGTTGGTCGCCCAGTCGGAATAATCGCTGGTGACCACGTTCGCCTGGGTGTCCGGGTGATGGAAGGTTGTATAGACGACACCAGGCGCCACCCGATCCGTGCTCCGCGCCCGCAGGCTGGTTGCACCCGACCGGCTTTCCAGGCGGACGAGCGCGCCATCGTGCAACCCGCGTTCCTCCGCGTCGTGCGGGTGGATTTCCAGCAGATCCTCGGCGTGCCAGGTCGCGTTGTCCGTGCGCCGTGTCTGCGCGCCGACGTTGTACTGGCTCAGGATGCGCCCCGTGGTCAGCAGCAACGGGAAACGCGGGCCGGTCCTTTCGTCGGTCGCGACGAACTCGGTGATCAGGAAATTACCCTTGCCGCG
>DAIEHR010000042.1 GCA_027353465.1 Acetobacteraceae bacterium
AGGGTTTCTCCAGATTGACCAGACATGCTTCCGGTTTGCCGCCAACAATCACATAGGGGTTGCCGTCGATCCGAGGTACTTCGGTCAGAACAGCGAGGGCCGGGGGAGGGAGGTGTAAGGTCTTGGAACCTGTCTTGCGGCTGGTCTTGTGGTCCAGAAGCCGTACATCACCATTTTCAAAGTCCACGTCTTCCCAGCGCAACCTGAGCACTTCGTTCAAACGTGCTCCGGTGAAGATGAGCAGCTTGATGGCGGCGATAGCGTAAACTGATCCGTCGTAAGCAGCCAAGGTTTCGCCAAAGGCCGCTAACTCCTCGGCCGACAACATCCGTTCCCGCTTCTGCTCTTCAAATTTTTCGACGTGCCGGCAGGGATTGGTGCCATCAGGCCGAATACCCCAGGCCTCGGCAAGGTTGAACAATTTGGAGAGGACAGCCAAAACGCGGTTAGCTTGGTAGGGGGTCGGCTGGAGCTTATGATGAAGTTTGGCAATATCCTGCCGCATCACATCCTTGACCTTTTTATTGCCCAGCGCTGGTAGGATGATCTTGTCTACTAATCGCTCATATTCATCGGCCGTCCGGCCCTTGCGCTTGATTTTGACGTGCTCGGTAAGAAATTTGGCGCACATCTCCGCCATGGTCTCCGCATTCTTTCCCGCCTGTTTCTCGGCTGCAGGATCTTTTCCCTGCTCGACCAGGGCCAGCACGCGCTTGGCTTCTGTTCTGGCGCTGTCGGGCGTCCACGGCGATCCGTGCAGGCCAATGGTGAAGCGGCGCTTTTGAGCCCGCCGGCCGCCATCGCCCGGCCGGTATTCCACCACATAGACCTTGCGCCCGTTCGGGCGGACGCGAAGACCGAAGCCTTTGATCTCCGTGTCCCAGACCCAAAGGTCAGAAGCGGTTGCCGTGGAGGCATCAACGGTCCGCTTGATAATTTTTGCTTGCATCGCTGTCTCCTGTAATTGGTGGCTACCGAATGGCTCATGGGAGCCACTGTGTAGCCACCGTGATTGAACGGCCTTGCTAGTCAAGGGGGGATTGTAGCACCAAAGGCTAGACTTTCGGTGCAAAATAATAGGAGCCGAAACATGCGGAATATGAGATCTTCAAACTCTTAATCAGCGGGCCCAAGGTTCGAGTCCTTGTGCGCCAACCAATGATTCTCCTGAAATCGTTAGGCCTTAGTCACCTACTCCGGCGCGGAGGGCGCATGCGACGGCCGGGTGGCCCGATGCGCCGATCGATGACCAAACGGCTGATATTCCCATGGCGCCGCGTACGGCGGCTAATGGCCCACCGACTGGACGGCGCTGAACGGCAGCGTCAGACCGCCCATCTGAATTTCGACCGTGCCGCTGTTGTTCTGGACCGACGTTGCGGTAGCGGTGGCGGTGAACGGAACATTGGACGATGTGTTGTTCGGCCCAAGCGCCGTCACTGTAACGGTATAAGCGCCGTCGGGCATCGTCGCGCCGGTGGCACTTTGGCCGTTCCAGTTCCAGCTGTTGATCCCCGCGGCGCTTGTTAGCGACGCTGTCTGCACTTGTGTGCCAGAGCCGTCATAGACCGCGATGGCCACGGGCTCTGCGACCGAGGTGTTGAAATTGATTGTTCCACTGCTGTTTTGCAACGACATCTGCGTGCTGGAAACGGTCACCGGTTTGCCAATCAACGAAGCCGATTGTTCGATCTGGCTCGCCTGGGTCAACTGTATGAGCTGTGTCAGATCGCTGTTGGTGCTGATTTGCTGCTCCACGCTGGTGAACTGAACCAGTTCGCTGGTGAAAGCGCTCGAATCCATCGGTGTGGTCGGATCCTGGTTCTGCAACTGCGTCATCAGCAAGGAAAGAAAGTTGGAGAAGTTGCCGCTTAGGCTGCCCAGTGCCGAGGTGCCGACCTGGCTGATGGCTGAGGCGGACGAAGGCGACGCCGCGGTTGATGATGAAGAAACGGTTCCGGACATTTGACAGTGCTCCGTTAAGATGTTCAGGCGGTAATATTCAGCCCAACGCGATAAATCGTTGTGTTCGTGACTTCGCCCGCCGCCGATCCAGGACCGGCGCGGGCGCTGACGGGCAGTGGGCCGCCCCAAGCGGGGTGCCCACCTCGTTTGGACCCACCGCGAGTTTCCCCCTGAGTTCCCCCTTGGGCTCCACCCTGTCCGCTGGTGAAGCTTCGAGCCGTCGGCGTATGCGATGCACCGCCCTGGGACGATCCGTTGCTAGTGGCGGGTTGGGGTGCGGGATGCGCGGTGCTATGGAAAACGATCGTCCGACCGGCGCTGGCAATGCCGGCGTCATCCAGGCTCTTGTTCAATGCTGGCTGATCCCGTTGCAGCGCGTGCAACGTCTCTGGCCTGTCAGCCAGAATTTGGACCTGAGTCGTGCCCGAGGGCGCCCGATCAAGCCGGATTTGCACCATCCCTAACTGGTCCGGGTTCAGCCGGACCGTCATCTGCTGTGTCCCGTCCGCGGCCTTCGCCAGGGTCAATAGCGCGGGGGCGATCTGGGCTGCCGGCATCGCCGGATGGATCGCCGCGGTTGTCGGTATCGTCGCGGATTGTGTCACGGATGGCTGCACCGGCGGTTCGGCCATGACCAGTGCGCCGGATGCAGCCGGCTCCCCCGGGCGGGCGGAAGGTGTCACAGTATCCGTTCGCGCCGGCGCCTTATGATCCGCCGGCGTTTGTGTTCCGGCGGAAGGCGCCCCGGCAACCGGATGCAGCGGCGGTAGTTGCGGATGGCCGGCGGGAGGCGTTCCGACTCTGATCGCCGCGGCATTTCCGGCCCCGGTATCGCTGACCTGGAACAAAGGTCTACTGTTCGCGGGCGATACCGCGGTCCCGGCCTTCATTATCCCGGGTATGACGGGAAGGGGCTTCATCTCCGGCAGGGCGCCGGAGGTATCCGGCACGCTGGTTCGGTCAATCGGCGCGGGCCGTCCTGGTTCCTGTCCGACGGCCGGATTGATTGTCCTTGGCGATGTGCGCCCCGAAACCGGCGACAGGCCGGTTGCCGGCGGCACAGGCGGGCCGAGTTCCACCGCCACTGTTGGTGGCGGGATGGGTTCAGGCATGGGGGTGGGCGCCATCGGGACCGGCACCACCGGGACCGGCGGCACTGGAACCGGCGCCACTGGAACCGGCGGCACTGGGACCGGCGGCACTGGAACCGGCGCCACTGGGACCGGCGCCGCCGAATCGCCGCTTGGCGCGCGGGACGAACTGGCCACGGGTTTCTTCGGATGTCCGTCGCTTTTCTGGTTCGCGGGCGTTTTGATCCGTTGGATTGTCGGCGCTGGGATGCCCAATACCGGTTCGGGCGGAGCGGGAACCGTGGCTGGCGGCGCTGGCCCTGTCGCCAGCTGTCCCACGCGCGGGTCGGCCGGGTCGGCGGACGGTGCCGGAAAACTGCCGTGCATAGCGTTCAGGATCTGGCCAAAGCTGGCGCGTCCGCCTGTCGGTTCGGAAGCGGGGACGGGCGAGAATGAACTGATTTCGGGGGGGCCGATGCTGGGGACGGTGGGCAACACGCTCTCCTGCGTCCGAACCAGTTTCAGACGGCTGCAGGTCAATCAAGCAATGTCCGGGCCAACTGAGAACACCAGGGCGACCGTGCGATTGGCAGCCGGAACAGGGAAATAATCGCCGATCCATCGCCACCGGTCGGCAAATCCTGCCGGGCCGGTTTTGTGAGTACTAGCCGCCAAAATCCGCCATTTATGGCTTGGCACGCTTTCTGCTGATCCTGCCGCGGTGCCAGTTCCCGGAGCGTTTGCAACATGTCCTTGTTCAGTGCGATCAACACCGCCATCAGCGGTCTCACCGCTCAATCGACTTCGTTCGGCAACATCAGCGAGGATGTCTCGAACAGCCAGACGACGGGTTTCAAACGGGTCGATACCAGCTTCGTGGACTTCCTAACCACCAGCAACGGCACCCAAAATACCCCTGGCGCCGTGGTCGCTCGGCCGGACTATATCAACAATGTTCAGGGATCGATCACCCAAACGGATAATCCATTGGGTATGGCGATCGCCGGGCAGGGGTTTTTCGCCGTCTCTCAGGCCACCGGCCAGGTCAACAATATCCCCACCTTCAATCCGCAGCAGTTTTATACCCGGGCCGGCGATTTCACGATGAATTCGACCGGTTACCTGGTGAACGGGGCCGGACAATATCTGAATGGATGGAGTGTCAATCCGTCGAGCGGGGTGGCGAACCAGAACGCGCTTGCTCCGATCCAGGTGAGTCAGTCCACTTATAATCCCGTTCCCACCACTAGCGTGACACTCTCGGCCAATCTGCCCGCCACCCCGACTTCCGGCACCGCCACCTCAACATCTCCTTTGTCGTCGCAGATCACGGTTTACGATTCCCTTGGCACTGCGCACACGGTCACGCTGAACTGGACGCAGTCCACGGCCAATAGCTGGACCGTGCAGGTCAGCGTGCCGGACTCCAAGACCGGCACGACCGACGCGGGGTCCGCCTCGGTGCAGTTTGGCGCGGCCAGTGGTAATGCGGTGCCCGAGGGGACCATCGGTCAGGTCTCGACCTCCACCACGGACCCCGGCACCGTGACCAGTTCGGGATATGTCGCCGGCCAGCCAGCGACGTTGAATTTCACCACCGATTTCGGATCCGGCAATCAAAGCATCCAGCTCAATCTGGGCGGATACGGCGGCACCAGCGGGGTGACTCAATATGCCGGCAGCGCGTACAGCCTGTTGGGGCTGACCCAGAACGGCGTTCCGCCCGGCAGCTTTTCCGGTGTAACCACCCAGGCCAACGGGGATGTGATCGTCAACTACAACAACGGTCAAACCCGGACGATCGCGCAGATACCTGTTGTCACGTTCAACAATCCGAACGCCCTGCAAAGCCAGAACGGCCAGGCGTTTACCGCAACCCCGGACAGCGGCACCCCGCTGGCGGCGGCGGCCAGCACTAATGGCGCCGGTAATCTGGTCGTTGGTTCGGTAGAGGGATCCAACGTCGATATCGCCCAGGAGTTTTCGAACCTGATCGTCGCGCAGCAGGCTTACGGCGCCAACTCCAAGGTTGTGATGACCGCCAGCCAGATGTTGCAAGCGACCATGAGTATGATCGCCTGATCAGTCCGCCGTAGTCGCGAGTGCCTGCACCGTGCGGCACAGGGCCACCAGCGCGACCAGCAGCACGCCCTCCACGATCAGCGATGTCGGTGTCACGACCGTCCGCCCAAGGTGTATTTCACGCGGGATCGCCTGGACCACAGACGTGACGAAATCCCTGGCCTGACCCTCAGGTCCGGCGAAGGACACGATACCAGGCAGCATTGCCCACCCGACACCGAAGACCAGAACGATCGGTGCCAGCAACTCGGCGATGATTTCGACGAATGAAAATGCGAACAAAACAAGACCCCGAGCGACCATCCTGGTTGCGTGGGTGATGGCCGCCAAAGCCGGGTGATTGGCGACCGTGTGCCAGTCCCCCAGATCGTATGCCAGGGCCTTTGGCGAGGTGGCGGACAGGTTGGCGGGTTTGTGCGTGGTGCTTTCCATCATCCCAGGATAGGGACGATGTCAGCGGATTGCCACCCCAGGGCTGACCGCTTCGTCGTCTGGAACGACAGACCTATTAGACAGCTTCCACACCCCGGGCGGGGTGTGCGACATCGCCGAAAATCCGGACGATCGCCGTCAGTGCGTCGAGCGGAATATCTGCCGGAGTCACCGCCGTTCCTTGCAAATGTAACGGTCGGATGATGGATTCGATCCACGCCTGTCCACGGTCGTGGCAAAGCCTGAGAAATCTAGCTTCCAACGCGGCACGACTACGCTTCATGGGGGGCTCCCGGCGAGCAAAGCTGTGGCATGTGATTTGATCCGGCAAGAAACGAACTCGTTTTGATATATATATCTGGTTGCGGATTATCAGCAAAAATAACCCCGAAAAAAGCCGACCTGTCCGGCCGTGTGGCGCTTGCGGCGGCGCCTGGATAGTGCTCCCATCCCAACCCAGGGGAACACCAAGAGGAACCGATAATGTCGAACTTCCGCGCCGAAACGCGCGCCTGGCTGGAGGAGAACTGCCCGCCGGCGATGCGCAGCTTCATGCCGGAGAATGAGCAGGTGGCCGGCGGCAAGCGGGCCGAATATGTCCGCCCGGAGCAGAAGATCTGGCTCGACCGCATGGCGGAAAAGGGCTGGACCGCGCCGACATGGCCGAAACAATACGGCGGCGGCGGCCTGAGCAATGAGCAGGCCATGATCCTGGAGGAGGAAATGCAGGACCTTGGCTGCCGCGTTCCGCTCCGCGGCATGGGCCTGTCCATGCTCGGTCCCGTCCTGCTGGAATACGGCACGGAGGAACAGCGCCAGACCCACATCCCGCCGATCGTGCGGGGTGAAATCCGCTGGTGCCAGGGTTACTCTGAACCGGAAGCCGGGTCGGACCTGGCCAGTTTGCGCACCCGAGCGGTGCTGCAGGGCGAGCACTTCCTGGTTAACGGGCATAAGATATGGACCTCGAACGCCCATGTCTCCGACTGGATATTTTGCCTCGTCCGCACCGATCCGACGGCGAAGAAGCACGAGGGCATCAGCTTCCTGCTGATCGACATGGCCGACCCCGGCGTACGCCCGCGTCCAATCCGGCTGATCAGCGGCGCGTCGGTATTCTGCGAGACGTTCATCGAGAACGTGCGGGTGCCGGTGGGCAATCTGGTCGGGCCGCTGAATAAGGGCTGGACCATCGCCAAGCGGCTGCTGGAGCACGAACGCAAGGGCATCGGCGGCATCGCCGCCCGCAACGCCGCTAAGTTCGAGGTCCCGTTGGAGGCCGTAGCCAAGCAATTCGCCGGCGAACAGGACGGCAAGATTGCCGATCCGATCCTGCGCGACCGGGTGGCCGCTTATTCGATGGACGCGCACGCCTTCCAACTCACCCGTCGCAGGGCGGCGGAAGAAGCGGAGGCGGGTGCGCCGCCGGGACCGTTGTCGGCGATGTTCAAGCTGCAAGGCACCGAACTGAACAAGCGCCGCTACGAGATGCTGCTGGAAGCCGAGGGATTCCAAGGTCTGGGCTGGGAAGGCGAGGGGTTCACCAGCGACGAACTTCGCTTCACCCGCGAATGGCTTCGCTCCAAGGCCAACTCGATCGAGGGCGGCACGTCCGAGGTCCAACTGAACATCATCGCCAAGCGTGTGCTTGGCTTGCCGGATTAACCCCATGGCCCTGATCCTGAATGACGAAGCCCAGATGGTGCGCGACACCGCGCTGAGCTTCTTCCGCGAACGCAGCCCGATCACCGCGCTGCGCAAGTTGCGCGACGACAACGACCCCGTGGGATTCTCCCGCGGGTTGTGGCGGGAGATGGCCGAACTCGGCTGGACCGGGTTCCTGGTGGACGAGGACGATGGCGGATCGGCGTTTGGCATGACCGGCCTGACCCAGGTGATGGAGGCGGCTGGCCGCACCCTGACAGCCTCGCCGCTGATGTCCACGGCGTTGCTGGGGGCATCGCTGCTGTCCCTGGCCGGTTCGGACGATCAGAAGGCCGAATATCTACCGCCGCTGCTGGCCGGGGAGCAAATCTTAGCGCTGGCGCTGGACGAGGGTGCGCGGCATGCGCCGGATCGGATTGCCGTCACGGCAGCACGCGACGGGGCGGGTTATCGCCTGAATGGCGAGAAGACCTTTGTGCTGGACGGGCATATCGCGGACACGCTGATCGTCGCCGCGCGCACCGATTCCGGCGTGGCGTTGTTCCTGGTTCCGGGCGAGGCTGCCAGCCGGACCCGCCTGGCGATGGTGGACAGCCGCAATGCCGCTCGGGTTCGGCTGGACAATGTCGTGGTCGGCCCCGACGCGATGCTGCGCCGCGGGCCGGCGCTGGACCTGGCCCTCGACCGCGCTCGCACCGGGCTGGCCGCGGAGATGCTGGGCAGCGCGCAGGAGGCGTTCGACCGCACGGTTCAATACCTGAAGGACCGTAAGCAGTTCGGTGTCGCCATCGGCAGCTTCCAATCGCTGAAGCACCGCGCGGCGCAAATGTTCTGCGAGGTGGAGATCACCCGCTCCGCCGTCATCGCCGCCGCGTCCGCGCTGGACAGTGGCGCGAACGACGCTGCCGCTCTCGTCAGCCTGGCCAAAGCCAAGGCCAACGAGACACTGTTTCTGTGCGGCAATGAAGGCGTGCAGATGCATGGCGGGATCGGCATGACCGACGAGCACGAAATCGGCTTCTTCATGAAGCGCAGCCGGGTGGCGCAAGCGACATTTGGCGATACGCGCTTTTGCCGGGATCGTTACGCGGAGGCGATGGGATACTGATGGACGCTGCCCGATCGTTTCAATTTCAAGCGGTCGGGCGCTTAAGTGGCATTACGCCAGCTGGCTCCGTTCCTCACTGAGCACGCAATGACCGATCAGCACGCCGATCGGAAACGACGCCAGGGTCCATGCGATCAACACCGCCAATACCCCATACGGAAGTATATACAGACAGAATATACACGCCGCCACGACAAGAGGCGGTCCAAATAACGCCATCGTCCGGCGCGGCTCGTCCTCGCTCCTCATGGCTCATGATCCCCCTTCGTCACTCTGCCACCTGCTTCCCCAAACAGGCGGTGGAGGATGAAGATGCATGACCTGTGCCACCGGGATAGGTTGCTCACAATTCAGGGAGTTGGAGGAAATTGTGCGCAACCCCGAGGCTGGTGCGTAAACATTTCCGACACATTTCGCCCCGGCTTACCCGGGCCGCCCAGATGTCGTCAGTCGATGCCCATCGCTATATCGTGGAACAGGCGCGCCGGCAGGCCCCCGCCCAGAACGGCTTTCATCGGCTGGTTATCGTCGTTGCCCAGCCAAACCCCGATCAGCGTGCCTTTGACTGACCCGATGAACCAGGCATCGCGATAGTCCTGTGTCGTGCCGGTTTTTCCCGCGACGACGCGCCCCGGTACCCCTGCCGCCCTCCCGGTGCCCCGGTTCACGACTGCAGCGAGCATCCTGGCCATCATCGACGCTTCTTCGGGAGGGATGACGGGCTCTGTCTGGTGCGGGATGCGATCCAGGCCATGCGGCGTGACACGGTTGCCGCCGTTGAAGAAGGGCGCATAGGCGGCGGTGAGTTCCAGCAACCCGACCTCTCCGGTGCCTAAGGCCAAGGAGGCATCGTTCGGCAGGCGATCGGTGATGCCAAGGCGGAAGGCGGTTGCCGCGACGGCCCTGGCGCCGCCACTTTTGATCAGCAGCCGCACCGAGGCGGTATTGATCGACTGCGCCAGCGCCTCCTCCAGCGTGATCTCGCCCGCGTAGCGGCGTTCGAAGTTCGCGGGGCTCCAGGTGCCGATCCTCAGCGGGGCATCCAGCACGGTGTCGTCCGGGGTCATGCCCGTTTCCAGCGCCGTCAGCCAGACGAAGGGCTTGAACGACGATCCCGGCTGGCGACGGGCGAGCACCGCCCGGTTATAGGGACTGTCGCGGAAATTCCGGCCGCCGACCATGGCGCGCACGGCGCCGGTGGCGGCATCCAGGATAACCACGGCCCCCTGGCCGACATTTGCCGCCGCACCCGGACCGTTGAGCAGCGCCGCCAGCCGGCTTTCGGCTACGGACTGGGCGCGGTTATCCAGCGTGGTGCGCAGCACCGCGTCTGTGTCGGGCGACAGCACCGTGCGCGACTGCTCCGCGACCCAGTCGGCGAAGTAACCGGGGGCGGTCGGGCTTGGTGGAAACACGATCTGGGCTGCCGCCGCCTGCGCCTGTTCGGCGGTTATGACTCCGGAATCGGCCATGGCGTTCAGCACTTCCTTGCCGCGCGCCAAGGCCGCCTGGGGATTGACCCGGGGATTAAATCGTGACGGCGCGCGCGGCAGGCCAGCGAGAACCGCCGCCTGAGGCAACGACAACCGGCGGGCGGACACGCCAAAATACATCTTGGCCGCCGCGTCCATGCCCCAGACGCCGGAACCCAGATAGACACGGTTCAGGTAGATCTCCAGGATTTCCTGCTTGGTGAAGTGCCGCTCCAGCCACAGAGTCAGCAGGACTTCCTGCACCTTGCGCTTGGTGGTTCGGGCGTTGGTCAGAAACAGGGTCTTCGCCACCTGCTGGGTGATGGTTGACCCGCCCTGGACGACCCGCCCGGCCGTCGCATTGACCCATAGGGCGCGTATCAGCCCAACCGGGTCAATACCAAAATGATGGTAGAACCGTCGATCCTCCACCGCGATCAGGGCGGCGGGCAGGGCGGGTGCGAATTCCCTCAGGCGCAGCGGTTCGCCGACCAGGTCGCCATAGGTCGCGATGATGTGGCCTGACCGATCCTCCAGCGTCAGGCTGGGACGACGCACCGCGTCCAGGGCCGATTCCGGGCGCGGGATATCGCGTGCGTACCAAAGCACCATCAGCGCCACCGCCAGCGTCAGCCAGACCGCGGCGATGAAGCCCCAGCGCAGCGTCCAGAACAAGAACCGTCGCCGCCATGGGCGCGCCGAACGGATCGGTTGTGAATCCGGTTCGGCGATGACCGCCGCTGGGGCGGATGCTGGCCTGGGGGTGTCGAACCGGGGAACGGTTGGGGCGGGGCGGGGCATCGGGCCGGCTTCTAGCAGATTCGCCGGTGGGGCTTCCATGTGTTCAGCCCCCGCTTGCCGCATGCCGGATCGTTGCGCACACTCCAACCGGTCAGCCTGTCAGGAGCGTTTGTATGAAGGGTCTGTTTTTGGATCCGGTGGACGATCTTGCCACGGTGTTCCACAACGTCTCCCGGCCCGGCGATCCGCCGATGACGGTGCATCAGCAGGGTGACATCTCTCCGGATGCGTTGCCGGGGCTGCTGGCCGGATATGCGTTTTGCTTTGACGATCACACGCAGATGCCAACCGAGGCGATGCGCCAGTGCCCGGACCTGAAGCACATCATCTTCCTGGGGACCGGCGCACGAAGTTACATGAATCCCGAGGAACTGGCCGAGCTTGGGATCACGGTTCATATCATTAAGGGATATGGGGACACGGCGGTGGCCGAGCATACCATTGCGCTAATGTGGGCCGCCGCGCGGGGGATTGCGCGGATGGACGGTGGGATGCGCGCCGGCAACTGGCTGCGCACCGAGGGTATGGAACTGACTGGCAAGACCATCGGCCTGCTGGGATTCGGTGGCATCGCGGCGGAGGTTGCCAGGATCGCGGGCGGGTCCGGCATGAAGGTGCTGGCGTGGAACCGGACCCCAAAGACCGCGCCTGGGGTGACGTTCGTCGATCTGGACAGGCTGCTGGCCGAAAGCGACGTGCTGTCGATCCATCTGCTGCTGAACGACCAGACACGGGGCTTCCTGAATGCCGAAATGCTGGGAAAAATGCGCCAGGGGGCGATTCTGGTGAACACCGCTCGGGGGGCGATCGTGGACGAGGATGCGATGATTGCCGCGCTGGAGTCGGGGCATTTGCGCCATGCCGCGCTGGATGTCTTCAATACCGAACCGCTGCCGGCCGGGGACCGGTTGACGCGGCTGGAGAATGTGACGCTGTCGGCGCACAGCGCGTTCCGCACGCCGGAGGCGAGCGACAAGCTGATTCGGATGGCGCTGGACATCGCGTGCGGGCTTTAGGTGTGCGTCTGATGGGTGTCTCAAAGGTCATGCGGTTCGGGGCGATCGCGGTGGTTTTACCGAAGCAAGATCTATTGCCGCCGATAAAGCGCGGGTGAACGCCGATCAACTCATACTCAATGACCTGATTTCGCGCGTTGGCGACTACCGGAGCACCAATCCGCGCTTATCGGCGGCAGGAAACACTTTGCTTCGATCAATCCATGGCAACGGCCGCCGGGCCAGAGCCTAAAATTCGATAGCTCGGGTCGCGGTTTCCCGTTGCGGGCGATCTGCTTTATGGTGGAGCGAGGTGGCCGATTCCACGGTCGCTCGTCCCGTTTCGGATACCCACATGCTTTTGCGCCGTACCGTCCTTATTTCTGCTGGAGCCTCGTTGTTTGCCATGAATGCTGAATCCGCCCCTACCGTTGTGACCATGGATAACGGCCTACGATATATCGATGAAAAGGTTGGCACCGGCCCGACGCCGCAAACGGGACAAACGGTCGTTGTCCATTACACCGGCTGGCTGGACGACAACGGCAAGAAGGGCAAGAAGTTCGACAGCTCCCGTGATCGCGGATCGCCGTTCAGCTTCAAAATCGGCGTGCATCAGGTGATTTCCGGCTGGGATCTGGGCGTGGCGGGCATGCAGCCCGGCGGTCAGCGCACGCTGCTGATCCCGGCGGCGTTGGGGTATGGCTCGCGCGGGGCCGGTGGCGTGATCCCGCCGAATGCGGATTTGATCTTCGATGTGGAGTTGCTTGAAATCCATTAGCCGCCGATGGGGCGGTGGGTTCGGATGCCGCCCCTTCGTGAGGGGCTTCGCCTCGTCGAGGAACGGGAGGCTAAGCTCCAGGCTTTGCGTGACACCGTAAACGCCTCGATCGCCGAAGGCGGACGATACTCGGACGGTTCAGGGGTTACTTGACGAACAGGCAGCTGGATTGTCGAAGGCCCGCACCTGAGTGCGTCAGCTTGTCTATCTGGCGTCCGCACGGCGGGATCTAAGCGACATTCTTTTCCAGGTTGTCCAAACGAGTGGCAGCGTCGTGGTGGCGAGGCGCTTCGTCGATGTTTTGATGCCACAGTGCCGCAAGATGGCCTCGCTGCCCACGATCCTTGGCCGGCCACGCCGGAGATAAGGCATGATATTCGCAGCTTTTCATGCCGGAATTACGTGATTCTGTTCCGGTATGTAGATGATATGTTTGAAGTCGTGAACATTCTGGAGGGGCACCGGGATATCCTGAGTGCGTTTCACGACGACGAAATTTAGCCGGCAGCGACGGGCGCAACGCCTCTGGCCCTTGTGCGACATGCCCGCTAAAACACCGGCACCAAGCGAGCCCGCCTGGCGGAATGGTAGACGCAGCGGACTTAAAATCCGCAGTTGGAAACGACGTGCCGGTTCGAGTCCGGCGGTGGGCATAACTCTTGTCAGATCAAACCGACCGAGGAAATCGATGCCGTCCAAACTGACCGTGGTGGCTGCCGCCTTCCTGGCCGTTGCGCCGGCCGCGTTTGCCCAGACCCTTGCCCCGCGCGACGTGCCCGCCCGCGGCATCCCGGTTCCGACCGACGTCAGCCCGGAACTTCAGCGACTGATCGCCGCCCCATTGCGTCCCGGCTGGAACACGCCGCCGACCACGCCGGACGGTTGGAAGCAATACGCCGAGTCCATTCGCGCCGCCGCGGTGCCGAACGTCAATGCCATGCGTGAGCGTCTGCGTGTCAAGGTAGAGCGCGGCGTTATCAACGGCGTCCGCATCTATACCGTTACGCCGGAGAAGATCCCCGCCGCCAACCGGGACCGCCTGCTGCTGCAAATCCATGGCGGCTGCTATGTGTTGAATCCCGCCGAGGCCGCCTTACCGGAGGCGATGCT